>JAMQPH010000516.1 GCA_023717605.1 Pyrinomonadaceae bacterium | reverse complement strand
CCACCGAAGTGACCCAGGACTACGTGCGCGTCAGTCACGGTAGGCAACATCGACCGGCCGTAACAGGCAGGTCCGGGATCAGCTCCGGCTGACTCAGGGCCCACACGCAAGGATCCGCCTTCATCAACTCTGGCGATCGATCCGCCGCCGGCGCCCACGGTGTGAATGTCCATAACCGAAACCGCAACCGGCAGACCCGCAACCACCGCCTCATTAGTCATGCGCAGGCCGGCTTGATCACATAAGGCCACATCAGTTGAAGTGCCGCCCATGTCGAAGGTAACGATGTTTTCCAGTCCGGCCGATCGCGCAGAGCGCAAAGCACCAACCACGCCGCCGGCCGGACCCGAAAGAATTGTGCGCACAGGCTCGTCCGCAGCAGCGGCTGCCGAGATGCTGCCGCCAGACGATTGCATCACCCGCAGTTTCGGAACATGGCCTGCAAGCTTCTTGAGATAGGACCCCATGAGAGGTTGCAGATAGGCATTGATGGTAACCGTCGAAGTGCGTTCAAACTCGCGATACTCCGGCAGAATCTGGTGAGAAACCGATACTGGCACGTTCAAGGCCGACACGGACTGCGCGATCCGACTTTCGTGTTGCGGGTGCACAAAGGAAAAAAGGAGTGAAACCGCAATCGACTCCACCTGTGCCGCTTTTAACTTAGCGATCAGAGCATCGAGTTGATCATCTTCCAGGGCTTCCAGGACTTCGCCTGATGCCGCAACGCGCTCGCGAACACCAAATCGCAAACTGTCGGGCACGAGTTGCGGTGGGCGAACCGCATCGAGATTGTAAAGTTCTGGACGGGCTTGCCTGCCAATAGCCAGCACATCTTCAAAGCCGCTGGTTGTGATGAGTGCGGTGCGTGCCCCACGTCTTTGGAGCAATGCGTTGGTCCCTACGGTGGTGCCATGAACAACTTCGATGTCCCGAACCGTCGCCCCAACAAGTTCTGCGATGCGATTCAATCCTGCAACTATGGCAGTCGAAGGATCGGAGGGTGTGGACGGCAGCTTGAAGACTTGCAGTCGATTATTGAACTCGCAGACAAAATCTGTGAACGTTCCGCCGGTATCAACCCCGACGCGGATCCGGTGCGGCTTCGATTTAGCGTTGGCCGGGACATTTTCCATTTGTCATTTCTCATTTTTCATTTGGCCATTTCTGAGTTTAGTCGGATCTCTCAGGGCCGAGTTGCAAGACCTCCGAACACTGGAATCTCTCTCGGCTCGCTCCAGACCTTGAACTACCGGGTCAGATTTACGCTGCGCTACGTTTCGAAGAAATGGCCAAATGAAAAATGAGAAATGACAAATGGAAAATAGTGGAAAATGTCTGCTCCTACTGCCGACTGCCTCCCGCTTCCTCGACCGTGGCCCAGCATCCGCTCGCGTTCGAAGCGCGTGCGGCATCCAAGACAAGCTGAACCTGATAGCCGTCTGCGAAAGACGCCGCTCCTTCGACCGTATCATGACCTTCGCGCAGGGCCTCAACGATGTTGCACGCGAAAGCCGAGAAGCCGCGCGACCAACTGGCTCGGCGCATCCCAGGGGCTATCGGATCCTGGTGCACTTGAACAGGTCGCCAGGCGCCGGAGCCCGCCGGTGAACGCCACAGCTCGCCGGTCTCTTCAACCATCAGAGCTCCCGTGGTGCCGTAAATTTCGAGCCGGTTTTCGTAGCTACCGGATTCCACTACTGACAGAGCAGCGGCCCCGGTGGCATTTTTGGTTAGCGAGGAGTCAGCGAATCGGAAATGCAGTTTGGCTTCGTCATCGGATGTCACGCGACGCAACGCGCCAGTGGTCTTGTCAGGGCGCTCAGCGATGTGCGTGACGAGCATGCACGAGACCGCGCTGATCTCTGTACTCAACATCCAGCGAAAAGAGTCGATGACGTGGGAGCCGATAGCGCCGAGTGTGCCGCCGCCCATTTTCTCATCGGACCACCAATCCCAGGGACGGTCCAAAACGCCGCGATAGTCAGAACGAAAGACGTAGTTGCAATGGCGCACAGCGCCGATCGCGCCGCTGGTCAACATCGAACGCATGGTCCGGCGGCTCTTCAAAAACCGGAGCTCATGATCGATCAGCGCCAGCAGCCCCGCCTTTTGAGCGGCTTCAGTCATGCGTTTCGCCTCCGCCGCATTCATGGCCATCGGCTTTTCGCAAAGCACGGCCTTGCCGTGATCAAGTGCGGCCAGCGTCATTTCCATGTGAGTCGCGGGCGGCGTTACGACGCTGACCAGGTCAACGTCTTCGCGCGCTACCAGCTCGCGCCAGTCGTTAGCTACATGATCAATTTCGAACTCTTTGGCGACGTCGGCGGCGCGTTCTGGATTTCGACTGGCGATAGCGACAATGCGAGCGCCCATGCAATCCCGAAACCCGGGAATCTGCGTGCTGCGTGCAAACCCGGCGCCGATGATTCCGATCCGTACGGGCCTTCCGTTAGTCACAACCGAACCTTCCTTCTTGACTCGCTAACATTAGGATTGGATTGAAACTGAAACCTTATTGACGCGCCCCGACTCCCTCCGGTGCACATCTTGCCACGTCCGAATACACGAGCGCCATTTTCGCGCCATCGATGTCAGTTCTCTTATCTGGATGGTAACGCTCCGGAATTCGTGCTGTACAGTCAGTCTTATTCATTGTTCGTCTCTTTGAGCAATCGCTCCATCTCTAGCTTCATCTCGGCGAGCGCTTTCTCCGCGCCCGGCTGATGAATCAGGTTCTTCATTTCATAAGGATCGGTTTTGATATCATAGAGTTCATCCATACCTTCCAGCTCAAGATAGTGAATATACTTCCACCGCTCGGTGCGGACAGCCTTGTAGCCCATCTGCGCCATCCGCGGAAAAACTTTATCTGAGTAGTATTCGATCAGGAACGAATTTCGCCACGCGGGTCGCGCGCCGTTCAGCAACGTGACAAGGGATCGCCCTTGCATCTTATTCGGCACACCTACGCCCGCCAGTTCCAACAGTGTCGGAGCGAGATCAATATTGAGAGCAAACTCGTTGCGCACGGTGCCTGGCTTTATGAGCTTGTGATACCGCACGAGCAACGGCATCCGGATTGACTCTTCGTAAGCCAGCCGCCGCTCGACGCTCAAACCGTGCTCTCCGTAAAAATAGCCGTTGTCGCTGGCGAGGACGAGGATTGTGTTGTCGAGTTGGTGGGTCTCTTCCAAGGCCTTGAGGATATTGCCGACGCCTTCTTCAATCGCCATCAGTGAACGTTGCCGACCGAGGATCGATTCGTCGCGGGTGCCCGTCGCGGCTCCTAGCGGCGGCAGGTCGCCAATCCGACGTTGCAAAGCGGGTTTGCCTTCCGGCGCGCGTTTGTAATTCGGTCTGTGCGGAATGGTCTTGCCTGCGTACAGATTCCGGTGGCGCTCGGCAGGGATGAACAACTCTGCGTCGGCAAGATTGACGCTTCCATCACCGTGCTGCATCACTTCGGGATGGATCGCTTTGTGCGCAAGATAGATCAGGAACGGTTTGTCGTGTCTCCGCTTTATGAACTCCACCACATAGCTGCTGAGAATATCAGTGACGTAGCCGGAAGCCTTCACCGAGATGCCGTCTTCGTTGAATTCCGGGTTGAGGTAGGTGCCTTGTCCCTTAAAACTTACCCAGCGATCGAAGCCCGGGCGCGGCGTGTCGTCATTTCCCATATGCCATTTGCCAACAAAGGCGGTTTGGTAGCCCGATTGATGCAGGAGCAGAGGAAAGGTCACCAGCTGATGACTGGCGACAGAGCGGTCAACGTTGTCGATGATCCCGTTGGTGTGGGCGTATTGCCCCGTCAGAAAACTTGCGCGCGACGGCGAGCAGAGCGGTGTGGTCATAAAGGCATTGCGGAAAAGTGCACCCTCTTTGCCGATGCGATCAATGTTGGGCGTCTTGATGTACGGATGCCCGACCACGCCCAGTTCGTCCCAGCGGAGATCGTCTATCAGGATGAAGACGATGTTGGGTCGGGAGCTGCCCTCCGCACCTGAAGGACGCTGGCTCGTCCCTGATAATGGCAAGGTAAGTAACAAGGAAAGGAGCAACACCGGACGAAACAGCGCTGCGCGAGCGTGCCCGCGAGGCCTATGCTTTTCCCCGCCCTCGCGGAGTTCTATGAGATACACTTCACTCATACCGCCGAGCCGAGTGGGTTGTGATTTCATTTCGGCCCAGCCGAGCGCTGGGGGAAAGTTTTGGCTCATGCGTTCGCAGGCTTGTTCGCCAACAGTGAAAGCACTGAGAGACCTTTTAAGAGATTTTAGAAAGCGCTAGGAAATACCCTACAGTACGAGATTCATTCTAAATCAGGATTGGCCAAGTCAGCCAACACTGAAGTAGTAACTTCAAGCTATTGGAGGGTTAAACTTGCCGAAGTTGTAAGCCCCTGCTTGAATGCTTGATTGAATGACACCATTTCGCCAAACCGAAACCCCGTCTACCGAGATATTAACTGACCGAGCAGATACGGCAAACTTGCCGCTGGTCAAAAGGGTTCGTTCCGGCGTCAGCTGGAATGTATCGTCATCACTGATCGAGCAATTGATCGGTTTCGTCCGCTCAGTCGTTCTCGCGCGGCTGCTGGTGCCAGAAGACTTCGGACTGTTCGGCATGGCTCTGACAATCGTGGCGGCATTGAACGCCCTGACGACGATTGGGTTAAACCAGACAATTCTTGCGAACAAGTTTGACACGAGAGACGAACTGAAGGCACACCTGGACACGGTGTGGTCGGCGGAACTAATTAGAAGTCTCGTCGTCACTATTCTAGTGTGGGCTTCGGCTTTTCCGATGTCGCGGTTTTACGGTCAGCCGCAGCTGAAGGTCATCATTCCGATTCTCGGTTTAATAACCCTGGTTCAGGGATTTCAAAACATCGGCCTGGTGATTCTGCGCAAAGAGATTAGCTTTGCGAGGATCTTCTGGTACGAACTTGCCACGAACGTATTGGGAGTAGCATTGACCGTTGCGCTGGCCGTGGTCATGCGAAATGTTTGGGCACTGGTGATTGGCCTGTTGCTAACCGCTGCCCTGGGGACGGTCCTCTCTTACATGTTTCATTCGTATCGCCCGCGTCTGGCGCTCGAAAAGTTTGCTCTCCGCCGCGCTTTGAACTTGGGAAAGTTCACGCTTGTGATCGCAGTCGCTTCATATGTGACCACGATGGCGGACAACGTCATGGTCGGGCGTTTACTGGGAACTGCTGCACTCGGGAATTATTCTCTGGCTTACAACGTTGCCAGCGCTCCGATTAGCGTGCTGGTTTTCTCTCTTGGTAAGGTGCTCTTTCCCGCCTACGCGGAAATTACGGCGCAGCATCCAAAGCGTCTGGAGCAGGCCTTTACCAAAGTATTCAGTATCTCCTCGCTGATTTTGCTCACGATCGCCGTGCCGTCGTTCCTGCTTGCCGGCGAGATAGTTCAACTACTCTTCGGCGGCAGATGGACCAGCGCGGGAACAGTTTTGAGGGTCCTGGCGTTGACCATTCCCCTGCGCGGAGTCGCTCTGATCATGTCTACCGTTTTCTTCGGTGTGAACAGGCCAAAACAGGTGGCCGTGGGAAGAACTCTGGAAGCGGTCGTCTTTCTGGCCGCACTCTATCCGTTGACAGCGGGTTTCGGATTGACCGGCGCAGCATGGGCCGTCGTGATCGCTTATGCGTTCGCATGCGTAAACCGCCTCGTGGCTTTAAGCGAGATTATCCCAGGCATCTCGTCGAAGCTCTTGCCAATTTCACTGTTCACCGTGGCAGCGGCTGCGGCCGGCCTATTGGTTGCTTACGTTAGCTTGAGCTTTCTTACCTCACCGCTGCCGCGGTTGATAATAGGCGGTCTACTCTCAACGATCATTCCCCCGGTAATCTTGCTGTTGATTCGACCTGATTTGAGAAAATGGGTTATTGAATGGTTTTCTTGATCTGAGATCCAACGCCCCGATACGCTCGCGATATGCGAAGTAAACACCTGAAGAACCTGGCCGTGAGCACGGCGTCATTGCTGCTCACTAGACATTATCCACCCTAATAAGCGTGGGCATGCCATCATGGCCGACTTGTTATCGGAGTATGTCGTCAACCACCTGAAGGAGCAGCCGGCGGCAGGTAAGATGAACTGGTCGCAGAAGTAAGTCGTGGTTGTATCACCAGGTTGAGGATTGAGTCTTCACAAGTCTTTGCTCAAACAATTAGCCAAACAGGTGATCCAGCCGCTAAACTCTCGCTTAAGGCGGCCTTCTTAAAGATCTCGTATGAACCTGACGGCGAATCCTCTTATTAGCGTTGTGATGCCTGTGCACAACGCGCTTCCATTTCTTAACGAAAGCATAAGAAGCATTCTCGAGCAAACTTTGAGCGACTTTGAGTTTGTAATCCTTGACGACGCTTCGACGGATGGCTCCGTCGAACTATTAAGGGAATGGTCGGGCCGGGACAGGCGAATACATCTTTACGAGAGCGGGCGGCGTCTCGGACTATCCGGCAGCTCGAATGCCGTTGTTTCAAAGGCGCGGGCTCAGATTGTGGCGCGCATGGATGCCGACGACATTGCACATCCCGAGCGGCTTAGCCGTCAATGGAACATTATCGGGGGCGATCCGGACGTTGCTGTTATTGGAACGCTCTGTAACGGAATTGACGCCAGGGGCCGAGAAGTGCGTCCTCGCGATCGCTGGAGGCTGGTGCGCCGTTCCGGCTACCTTCCCTTTCCCCATGGCTCGGCAATGTTTCGCCGCGAGGTGTTTGACCAAGTTGGTGGTTACGATGAAGCTTCAGACGGGGGCGAGGACCAGGATCTGTTCTCGAGAATGGCTGCTCGCGGCCGCGTGCTAACGCTCCCAGACCTTCTTTACAGCTACCGTTATCACTCAAGCAACGTGACGCTCTTTAATGGCACGCGCGCGGTCAGCCAGAACCATTCTCAAAACGGCGATGCGTTGGCCGCATTTTATATGCTTGGCGCGATGCGACTTTGGGCGGGCGATCCCCCAATGTTGCTCGAGCCCATGCTCCAGAAAAAGTCTTTGAAGTGGAATCTCAAGACATTGATGATTCTGGCTGCAGCAGTTTTGGGTCACCTTAGCCCGTCTACTCTAAGAGTTTTCCTGCGTTCGTCGATCCGTACCCGCGACCTTCTTGCCAGCGTGCGAGTAAAAGACGGGAGACCCTACGAATGGCGCTTAGAATGG
Source organism: Pyrinomonadaceae bacterium (assembly GCA_023717605.1). Classification (GTDB taxonomy): domain Bacteria; phylum Acidobacteriota; class Blastocatellia; order Pyrinomonadales; family Pyrinomonadaceae; genus PSRF01. Next base: position 1,260 of record JAMQPH010000516.1, on the reverse strand, counting down.
TTGGTGTCGGCAGGGGTGCGCACGGAAGATCGGTTTTGCTAGATTCGGAATGATTGACATTCACCTGTTACCGGGGTGTTTACTTCGCTTTCAGCATAGTGCCTGAGTGCTTCAGCAAGCGGCGCTATGTGCTCACGGTAGCGAAGAACCCGATGATAGTAGCCGGCCGCGACTTGTTTCTCACCATACTGCTCGTAGAAGGGAGGCTGATCACAACGATCGTCACCCGGGCCTGGGGCAACTGGACGCAAGCATTCCACTCTAAGCGCATCAGTCGATGTTCGCTCCAGTGTCGCATCGACCTCGCCTGCTAGTTCCGCATATCCTTTCGCTGCCGCGATCTTTCGGGCAAATGCAGCGTCGTCTAAGAGGCGGCAAATCCCCTCCGAATGAGGCGGTTCATGACAGGCCGCCTGGCCGATAAGAGAGAAGTCGAAATTCGCGACGCGATGTCCCCGCGCGCGCCTCGCAACAGTTACAGCTGCATTTATTACCAGGCGACAAACGTCATGCATTGGGTTGTAACCTTCAAGAGCATCTCCAGCCACGTACTCAATTCGCTCAACAAGGAATGCACCGCAAAGTTCTTTGGCAAGTCCGACGAAAAGATCGAACTCGTGATCGAGAATGGCTGCGTAGCCGGCAGCATCCATTAGCCGCCCATAAATGCTGCCACATTTCGCGCCAGCCTGGTTAATTACATTTGTGGTTGAAGCCAGTCTTGATTGGTTCGACCGGCCCGATCCGTCAGTAAGCACGAAGACAATGGGGTGCGCTGCCTCGAGCCAACCATGAACCATCAGTTCGTGACCAGGGTGGCCGATGACCAGAGCGGTGCGTATATCTTCAGAGACAGCCCGCGAGTTGCCGAAAAAGTCGTCCATTTCTTTTCCAATCAATACAAGAATGTTCCAGCAGCCTGGTTAAGGCTCAATTAAAACTTTTACGATTCGTGCCGATGCCGGACAGTCGTTCTACGAGGTAAGTCTTATTAAAATGATCTTCGTCGAAAACCTCTTTCTCAGAAGCTGACTGCACGAATCGGTGGCCTTGCTGCATAGAATCATAGTGTATATGCCATCCTCTCGCCTTCTCTTTTGGGTTCCATCTGGCTTTCCGTTCTCGAAAGACCTTCTTCTCTCCATGTCTTTGTGATCTGAAAGCATAGTGCTTTAGCAGAAACTTGAAAGGATAAATCCGGCGTCCATCGAATACTACATCATGCCCCGCAGATGGAATCGTCGAGATCGGCTGCCCGCA
>JAMQPH010000578.1 GCA_023717605.1 Pyrinomonadaceae bacterium | reverse complement strand
GAGGATCGCGGCGACCGGCGGCCTATGATGTCCGACCTGCGTGAATCGGGCGCCATCGAACAGGACGCCGATGTCATCATGTTTATTTATCGGGACGAGGTTTACAATCAGAACTCCGAAAAAAAAGGTATTGCGGAAATTATCGTTGCCAAGCAACGCAACGGACCCATCGATACGGTGGAGCTGACCTTTCTCAACGAGTTTATGCGCTTTGAGAATTATACGCCGCGTGACGAATTCGACTATGAAGAGGCGGACGAAGCATAGCAGCATGCTGAATCTAGAATGCTTCGAAGGTAAATCATCAATCACATCCATTTCCCTCCGTTCGTCCTGAGCACCGTCGAAGGACTCCGAGAAGCTTTTCAACAAACGGCAATGGTTTAGTTCTGTTATTTCTGGAACTAGGCAACGATACTCCCTCGGCTCCGCACAAAGTTTACCATCTTTACGCTCATCACGACTTCGTGATCTTGGTTCAACACTTCCACAAAGGAGCGGATAATGCCGCGATCCGGCTTGGACTCGGAGCGGCGGGTTTCCAAAACCGTTACGCGAATCGACAGGTCATCGCCCGGGAACACAGGCCTATCCCATTTCAGCTCATCAGCGCCAGGGGAACCGAGGTTCGCTACCTTGGATAGGTAATTATCCGTGTACAGCCGCATCATGAGAGCAGCGGTATGCCATCCACTGGCAATCAAACCACCGTAAATACTTTTCTTCGCTAGCTCCAGGTCCGTATGGTACGACAACGGGACAAAGCGCTTGCCGAAGTCGATGACTTCCCGCTCCTCGACAGCGATGGAGCCGAACTCGTGCACCGCCCCAGCGACGTAGTCTTCAAAATAACGGTTGTCGGGTGAAGTGTTAAAGGTCGATCTGTTCATAGTGTCGGCTGGCGGCTCGCCTAAACCGACTGGGGTCGGAGAAAAATTTACCCGAAGTTTGGGTAGGCTCTCACCTTAAATCGCGTAAAATTTAGCGGCGTTGTCACCGAGGAGCCGCTGCTTGACGGCGTCGCCCAGGTCGGCCCGCTCCCGGATCTCTTGGACGGAACCCTCGCGCGCCTCCCCGTGAGGCATGTCGGCCGAGATCATGATCCGGTCCTCTCCGACAAACTCGATGACCTGTGGCACGAGCTTCTCTTCCGCCTCGCAAGTGAAGTAAACCTCGCAGTCGCGCACGTACTCGCTCGCTCGCCGCTTGGGGAGCGGTCGGCGGTTGGCGGTCTCGGAGTGAAAGTAGTGATCCATCCGTTCGATCAGGTAGGGAACCCAATCGACACCAGCTTCCAAAAAGGCAACTTTGAGCCGCGGAAAACGATCCAAGATTCCACCACCCACAAACGCGTAGAAACCCATCATCACGGGCAAGGTAAAGCCCAGGACGTGGGCGCCGTAGCTGTCGGTGAAGGGACGCTTGAGGCCCGGATGGCACCAGCCAGTATGCACGCAGACTGGAAGCTTGAGCCGCCCGGCCTCAGACCAGACCGGGTCGAAATCCTCGTGGCTCAAAAGTGTCTCCCCCACAGTTCCGTAGGTCGCTAGACCTACAGCGCCGAGATCCTTCGCGCGGCGCGTCTCCTCGACCTCTTCGGGCACTGAGCGCATGGGTAAAACAGCCGCCCATTTGAGCCGGTCCGGATACTTGCCGCAGGCCGAGGCCATCCAGCTGTTGTAGC
>JAMQPH010000491.1 GCA_023717605.1 Pyrinomonadaceae bacterium | reverse complement strand
GCCCCGCCTCACAGCCGGCGGCGAAGCCGAATCAGTTGATTCATCAACCCGGAAAGCGGCGGGACTTCTAAAGGAAGCGGATCTCTTAGCGAGCTCGGATGCCATACTTAGTAGCGGTTTTTACCGTTACGGTTCTGAAGCCTCCATCGTGCCGTTTTGATTCTTGGCAATTGCTTCCTGCTCTTCCTTCACTTCACGCGCGAGGAAATAATTAAGACCGGTGCGAATCACAGCGATGGCACCCAATTTACCGACCTGGTTCCAGCTCGGGGAAACCGCAGTAGCAATAATGTCGGCTGCCAATTGAAGCTCCAAACCGAGAGCCAGGAAACGAGCCAGTATCAGGCGTGTCCTTTCGTAATCAGCCCGGCGGTTCTTGCTGAAGCCTAAGAGGAGTCGAACCAGAGTGACTGCTACTCCACCGCCGATGATGAGGACACCGGTGAGCTCAGCAGCCAGCTTCAGCCACAGGATAAGGTTGACGACAATGTCCTCCACACCGACTTCCAAGGGCGAGGGAAACCCTCGACTTACTTCATGTAGAATTAGCAATACCATACCCACCGTTCACTTCTCCCGCGTTGCGTCGAGCGCAAATCAGATCAGAATGTCGTCCCAACTTTCCCGCACTTGTCCCGAAGGATAAATGGGTAGTTGGTCCCTGTCGAGCTTGAGCTTGGCCTGCTCGTTCTATTTAGCTTTGACAGGATACTTCTTAAAAATTTTGGCGATGCCCTTGTTGATCGGCTTCGAAACGAGCTTGGCGTCCGCGACGGGATCGGCGCTAGGCGCTCGTTGCAGCACCTCCTTTGCCGTGCCGCGAAAAACGACTCGGTCCGTCTTGTTATCAAAGAGATCTATCAACAGCGTTCCAGTTGTCACGTCCCACATTGCGGACCCGATAGGCACCATGCCGCTGTATACCGGATTGACGACGGCGCCGAAGGAAACATCGGCGACCTGGACATTTTGACCCAAAGCAGCGAGATAAGAGACGCGCAGGTCGGCGTTGGCGTCTACCTTCGTGAGTCCCCTGGAGGCGAACTCGCGTTCCACCGCCGTGACGATAAGCTCGTTTACAAGGGGATTGCGCGCACCGGTTTCGCTAGAAAACATGAAGGTCTTGTAGTTTGAAAAATCGACCCTCTGGTCATAAGCAGCCGATGTCTTTTGTGCGTGGGCCACTGTAGATAAAAGCGCGGTCGCCAGAACAATGACGCCTGTAATAGTTAGGACAGATTTCATTTCTCCTCCTTAAAATTAGAAACAAGCACGATTTAGTCGGCGACAAACTTAAGCTGGAATTTTCTCTTTGAGGCAGTGCTCATCCCTTCGACGGACATGCTGGCGATTGATTTTCCATCCGGCCTTAGAAACAGTTTCCCGGATCCCTGGGCGGTGCCGGGGTTTGTCCCGCCGGTAATTTTCAAATCGATACCCTCGCTGAGTTCTCCGGGGACGGACCAGGTGCACGTAACGAACAACTGGAGGTCTGTAACCACAGTGATTTCGCCCGTGCCATCTTCCTTCAATTTCACGACCACATAGCTAACCTTAAATTCCTCTTTACCGACTTTCAGCGTGCCTTGTCCGGGGGTGGTCGCGAGTAGTGACGTAAAGCGCTGAGGCGCCGCCCGGTTGGGCGTCGCAAGCAAGGTCAAAAGAGTGAGCGTCACAGTTATGGCGCCAATTAGTCGATTAACTTTCATAACAACCTCAATTTCATCGTAATGAGTTTCACCCTTGCTAAGTGTTCACGCGTTAACAAGTGAGGAACCATTAGCGTCCTCCTAATGGTCGCGCTTCTCCACGCGCGCGCCACTTTTCGACGGTCTGATAGCTCAGAATTCAGGAATATACGCGCCGGAGACCGCTACATGTAACTGTCAATTCAAACAGTACTCCCTAATGTAAAGCCGATTAAAAACCCTGGCTGCTGCCGCTTTGAACTGTGAGCATTAGCAACTTGCAGTCCCGTGAAGTCATTACCACCACGCGGTAGAGCCGGTGTGATAACCTGGGCTTTTCTGCCCCCGCGCGCCACATGGTCCAAAGGACCTTGCCGCGAAAGAAGAAAACGTGACAGCTCCACCGAGCGGTCTCACAGTGCTGCCGCTCTGTAGGGTAGCTCCTTACTGTTTTTTACGTCAATCACGTTCTGGTCCAAGTCTTCGGCAGACCAGCCGCGGGAGTGCGCGATAAATGGAAATTGAGGAAAGCAAAATCCCAACTCGGAGAAAAATGTGAGCATCTGGCCGGCGACAGCTTGAATGTGATGGACAAGAAGCCGCTTTAGCACGCCGAGGTAACGCTGAGAGTTTAAAACAAGCCTGGTCTAGATTCAGCAAGAATTCAGCACTTCTTTCAAGCATCTGATCCGATCTCCTATCACTAAAGTAGTAAACCAAAGTTGTATAGATTCTTTTGAACGCACCTTCTATTCTGGGCTCCATATCACTGCAGTCGCTTGAAAGTTCGACGTTAACGCAGAGGCCGTGGCCCAGTTTGGCATACCACAATCGTCGTCATATGATCCTCAAGGAATTAGGTTTTGGTAGCCGGGACCTGCACACCGCAATTTTGAACTGATATGGAAGGAAACTTCAATCAGACGAACCTCTCAGCAGAGCAAGCGCTCCAGCGTCTTGTCGCTGGAAATGAACGATTCCGGAATGGCACGACTCGCGTGTCAAAACTGACGCGCGCGGACCTGACCAGTCTCACTGAGGGCCAGCGTCCCTTCGCAACCATACTCGGCTGCAGCGATTCGCGCGTTGTACCGGAGCTGATTTTCGATGCCGGTCTGGGAGAACTGTTTGTGGTCCGGGTCGCCGGCAACGTCCTGTCACCTGAAGGTGCCGGCAGTTTGCAATATGCGGGATCACATCTCAACACACCATTGTTCGTTGTCCTGGGTCATGAAGGCTGCGGCGCGGTCAGCGCCGCATTGGCCACCAGAGATCAGGGCGCCGAACAGCGGTCGCGCATTCAAGTGTTAGTCAACTCCATTCTACCGAGTCTGCCAGAGTTTGATCCGCAGAGCTCCCTGGAAACGAGACTTTCAAAAGCGGTCGAGAGCAACGTTCGTTGGACCGTTCAGAAGATCCTTGATTTACCTGAAGGCCGGATGCGTGTTGCCGAGGGGCGCATGAAGATAGTCGGTGCGATCTACGACATCGCTACGGGACTCGTGAGATTTCTGGATCAGCAAAGATGACGGCTGAAGACGAAAAGGATTCCGCCGTCAAAGGCAATTGAGCTCGCAGGTACCGACAGTGGGAAAAATGATAGAGGTTGCTTATAGCATTGGCTATCGCGGCCCGGATGAGGATCGATGATCTGACAGTACACCTTTATCACATCTCAAAATACGATTTGCTCAAGCACGGTTTTGGCATTTTGGTTTGTCCAGTCTCGGCGGAAATTTGGCGCTGGTGGTCGGTTTAGGAGGGCATTATGGTTGCGAATCAGTCTGCTGTCAGCAAATTGAGTAGTTACGGTGTTGCACGCTCTACGATACAGGGTGCACGGCTAAACGATGATGAGGCGCGAAAGACGCACGCCTTTTGGCGCGCCTGTAATTACCTGGCGTTAGGGATGATTTATCTACAGGATAACCCCCTTCTACGCCGGCCGCTCGAGCCGGAACACATCAAGAACTCCGTAGGAGCCGAATGTTTATAGAGAGGGGTGTCCACGAAATGATCCAGCTCCGTAAGAGCGAAATGTAAGCGTTTTTGTCGACCGACATTTCGCTCCTACGGAGCGAGGACAATCTAGCCCGCGGGTGTTCTATAAATATTTCATCCCTACGGGATTCAAAACCCAGATGCCGTCAATGAAGTTTTGCTTTCAACGGAAAATGATCAGGAGAAAAAGATGAGCGACAACCATAACACTTCGCAACCAACAAACATTGTCAGCCTCGCCAACGAAGAGGCTGTTAAGAAGGTTCTGATGGACTCCGTACTTGGACTCTGGGACGTGGTCAATAATCTGACTCGACTAAAGCCATCGCATCGCGATCGTTATCGGGTTACAATTTTCGGCTCAGCCAGAGCTAAGCCCGGGAGCGTTGCCTACGAAGAAACGAAGCGAGTTTCAAAGGCATTGGCTGAGATGGGCTGTGACATTGTTACCGGCGGGGGACCAGGCCTGATGCAGGCCGCAAACGAAGGTGTGGCTGCCGGCGGACCGAGCAAGTCGATGGGCATTCGCGTCGATCTGCCGTTCGAACAGGAAGTGAATCCATTTGTCGAACTCGCGTTTGAGCACAAGACTTTCTTTACTCGTCTGCATCACTTCGTGCTAGCCTCGGACGCGTTCATTGTAGCGCCTGGAGGGATTGGCACGGTTTTGGAAATTATGATGATCTGGCAGTTGCTTCAAGTTCGTCACCTCGAGCATACGCCGTTGATTCTGGTGGGAAAGGTGTGGCCCGGCCTGATCGAGTGGGCTCGCAGTTCGTTGCTCACGTTCGAAACGCCTCTGGCGAATTCCGAAGACATGGATATCCCCCAGTGCGTCGCAAACGGCGATGAGGCTATTGCCTTGCTCCGGCAACACCACGCGAAATGGACTTTGGAGCAAGAAGCAATGGGCACGTAGGTCAGGTCTATACCAGCATGCTTAACACAATAAGGGACTCGCCATGAGTTGGTTACGACGTTATCACCTGCGATCGTTTTTCAATAATTCCGCATGGCTCTTACCGGTGATTAGCATTTTCGTGGCGTTGGTCACGGTAAGTCTATTGAACCGGCTCGAGCGAGCCATGGGTTGGGAGGCAAAAGTCAGTCGCGACACTGCGATGGCCGTGATGGGCACAATCGCTGCGTCGACGTTCACTCTGGTGGTCGTAGTGTCTTCGGCAACTCTGGTCGCCGTGCAACTTGCCAGCGCGCAACTAACGCCACGGATTATTTCACTCGTGTACCGGGATACGGTCAGAAAGTTAACTCTGGCGGTGTTTGTTTTTACGTTTACTTTTTCAGTGGCCGTTCTGGTTCGGATCCAGGGGACCGTGCCGCTAGTCACCAGCTATCTTGCGGCTTACGGGTTCATCATAAACCTGGGGCTGTTTTTGTATTCGCTCGATTTCCTCGGCAAGTCACTGCGACCAAGCAGCGCCCTTCGAAATGTGGCTCGTATCGGACGTGAAGTCATTAGGAGCGTCTATCCGCGGCTGCTTGACGAGCATTCAGCCGCACCCGAACCAATCAAGGGTCTCGAAGGTCAGCCCGATCGCATCGTCTTGAATTCTGAAGACGGCGCGGTCCTGGCATTTGACATAAACGGACTGGTATCCCTGGCTGAGCGGTCGAACTGCCTTATCGAATTAATGCCCGAAGTGGGGGACTTTATCGCTACTGGCGATCCGCTGTTCCGGGTCTTTAACGGCGGCAAGGATCTATCAGAAGAAACCCTGCGCAACTCAGTGGCGATCGGGTCTGAGCGCACTATGGAGCAGGATCCAATGTTCGTCTTTCGCATTCTCGTGGACATTGCCTCCAAGGCTCTGTCTCCGGCAATCAACGATCCCACTACGGCGGTGCTCGCGACCGACCAATTGCATCACCTGCTACGCGACGTGGGGAGACGTTATCTGGCGGACGGCCACGAAAAGGATCGCGCCGGAGAGGTGCGCCTGGTTTATCGCACCCCCGACTGGGAAGACTTTGTTCAACTCTCGATCACCGAACTTCGGCATTACGGGCACGATAGCATCCAGGTAATGCGCCGCCTACGCTCCATGCTCGAGAACTTGATCGCGACTTTGCCCGATCACCGCGCGCCGACCCTCCATAGAGAGCTGCGGCTATTGACGAATTCGTCGCGTCGGTCTTTCCCCGATTCAGACGATCAGGAACTAGCGGAAGGCAGCGACCGACAGGGAATGGGTGGTAGCGAGAGGGATAGAAAGCTTCCAATAACCAAATGAGGTATATATGAAAGTCAGGCTGATCATCGTAGCAGTGCTCATCGCATTGTCGCTCAGCGGCGGCTGCTCAAAGCAGCCACCTTCAAACCTCAACGCCGGGCAGCCAGCTAATGCTAGCGTCGCCGACGACGCAACGGCCGATAGCGTGATGCCTCCTGATGAACAAAACAAACCGTGGAAAGGCGACTTTGACGCCATGGCCGAGCGTCGCGTCATCCGCGCTCTGGTCGTCTACAGCAGGTTTTATTTCGTCGACGGCGCGGAGCAACACGGATCGACCTATGAAGGTCTTAAAGAATTCGAGAACGTTATCAACAAGCAGCTCGGGACCAATGCGCTCAAGGTGCATGTCGCTTTTATTCCGGTCACTCGCGACCAACTCCTCCCGGCCTTGATTGAGGGGCGCGGCGACATCGCCGCCGCCAACCTGAGTATCACCGGGAAACGGCTCGAATCGGTGGACTTCTCCGACCCTCTTCTGACCGGCGTTCGAGAGCTTGTCGTGACTGGCCCTTCGGCAGAACCGATTGCCAGCCTCGATGATCTCGCGGGCAAAGAAGTTCAGTCAGAAAATCAAGCAGCTACTACGAGAGCCTGAGCCAGCTCAACGAAAAGTTCAAAGCGTCTGGCAAACCGCTGATCAAGCTGACGCCGGTCGACGAAGTTTTCGAAAGTGAAGACATCCTTGAGATGATGAATGCCGGACTGATCGGGACCACCGTAGTCGATAGCCATGTGGCGGAGCTGTGGGCCAAGGTCTTCGACAAGATCACCGTCCACAACGACCTGGCCGTCAACACCGGCGGCGAGATTGCGTGGGCCTTCCGCAAGGACAGCCCAAAGCTTGCCGCAGTGATCAATTCCTTCGCCAAGGATCACAAGGTCGGAACGTCGTTCGGCAACCAACTGCTGAATCGCTACATGAAGAACGTCAACTATATCAAGAACTCCACGAACGAAGAGGAGATGAAAAAGTTCCTCGCGCTGGTCGCTCTCTTTCAGCGATACGCCAAGGAGTATGATTTCGACTATTTGATGGTGACGGCGCAGGCATTTCAGGAGTCGCGTCTCGACCAGAGTGTTCGCAGCGCGGCCGGAGCCGTCGGCGTGATGCAGATCAAACCGAGTACGGCGGCCGATCCGACGGTCGGAATAAAGGACGTCGAGACCAATGCCGACAATAACGTTCACGCCGGAGTCAAATACCTTCGCTTCGTCGTCGACCAGTATTTCAAAGACGCGAAGATGGACAGCACTAACAAGTTGCTGTTCGCATTCGCCTCCTACAACGCAGGCCCTGCTCGCATTGCCAAGCTTCGCAAGCAGGCCGAGGCCCAGGGGTTCGATCCGAACGTCTGGTTCCGCAACGTCGAATATGTTGCGGCCAAGGATATCGGCACAGGAGACCGTTCAGTACGTCAGCAACATTTACAAGTACTACGTTGCGTATCGTCAGGTCGTGGCTTTGAGGGCAAAGAAAAAAGCGGCAATCAGCCGAAGAGAAGCAACATGGCAACAGGGTGAATCACGGACCCGCTTAACGATGCCGGAAATCACCTGTTCCCTTACGGAAACTGAAGCTGTATGAGAACTAGTCTGCAAAAAAGCCTGCGAGATGCCGGAGCAATGCCGGGACAAATGTGATGAGGCTTCGCCTGGCGCAGGGGATTATTTTTGGCGTTACCTTCGGTCTGGCCATAGGTGTCGGTGCGTACACCTTCGTCTACGCTCGCGGTTATTCTTACCTCTCGGATAACGCTGAAGGTTGCGCTAATTGTCATGTGATGCAGCAGCAGTATGATGGCTGGTTGAAATCAAGTCATCGAGCTGTAGCGGTCTGCAACGATTGCCACACGCCGCCGGGACTAGTTGGCAAATACACGACCAAGGCGCGGAATGGATTTTGGCATTCCTATTACTTCACCACCGGTTGGTTCGAAGACAACATCCACATCACCGCCCGGGGCCGCGAGGTAACTGAAGCAGCTTGCCGAAAGTGTCATCAGGAAATCGTAGACGCAATTGAAGGCTCACACTCAGGAGGTGCCGAGTCTCAAACACTTTGCACCAGGTGTCACGTATCCGTTGGACACATGCACTAACTGTACGGAGTTTTAGGTTCGAAAAGGGCTGGCGAAAGAGAGGAAATATGGCTGAAGAGAAGAAAAATGACCCGGTAAGTGATGTCAACGCCAAGCCTTCGAGTGTCTCTGGCAAGCGACGCCGGCGGCGCTTTTGGGGGCTCGTAGCCCTGTCCGTGGTCGCAACTGTCTTCGGTCTCGCCTTGCTGGTCAACATCTTTCAGCGGAAGCAGGAAGCACGTAACCCGTTCTTCAGAGTAGTCGAGTTGACCGACGATACTGTTGATCCAGCAGTCTGGGGCAAAAACTTTCCCCTGCAGTACGATGACTATCTGAAAACAACAGATCAGGTGCGCACGCGCTATGGCGGAAGCGAAGCTGAACCGCGCACCCCGACGCAGGTCGATCCACGCTCCCTCGTCGCCCAGTCGAAACTCGAAGAGGATCCACGGCTGAAGTTGATGTGGGCAGGTTATGCTTTTTCGAAAGACTTTCGTGAGGAACGCGGCCATGCCTACATGCTCGACGACCAGACGTTTACAGAGCGCCAGCAAGTAGCGAAGCAGCCCGGTACTTGTATCAACTGCCACGCTTCAGTCTACGTCGTGTACAAGCAACTTGGCGGCGGTGACATTATTAAAGGCTTCGAACAATTGAACCAGATGCCATACTTCGAAGCCCGAAAAGTGGTTACCCACCCGGTTTCCTGTATCGACTGCCACGATTCGCAGACGATGCAACTGCGAGTAACCCGCCCTGCTTTCATCGAGGGGATGCGCGCTCTCAAAGCTGCTCAGGGAATTCAGAACTACGACGTAAACAAACAAGCCACTCGCCAGGAGATGCGGGCGTTCGTCTGCGGTCAATGCCACGACGAGTATCATTTCAGTGGAGCGGAAAAGCGGCTCGTTTACCCCTGGGCCAAAGGGCTTCAAGTACAGAACATTCTCGCTTTCTACGATGAGCAAAAGTTCAAGGATTGGGAGCACGCTGACACGGGCGCCCCGGTGCTCAAGGCTCAGCACCCGGAGTTTGAATTGTGGAACCAGGGGATTCATGCGCGCTCGGGTGTGGCCTGCGCTGACTGCCACATGCCTTACAAGCGAGAAGGAGCACTCAAGATAAGCGATCATCACGTGCGCTCACCGCTGCTAAACATTAATCGCGCGTGCCAGACGTGTCACAAGTGGTCGGAGGACGAATTGAAAGCGAGAGTAGAGACCATCCAGGGTCGCACCCAGAGCTTGCGCAACCTGGCAATGGATGCGCTCGTCGATCTGATTAACGATATCAAGGCAGCCAGAAGTGCGGGACGAACCGACGCGGCAGTAACGACAGCGCAGGATTTCCAGCGGCGGGCTCAGTTCTACCTCGACTTCGTTGAGTCGGAAAATTCAAGTGGGTTCCATGCTCCTCAGGAAGCAACGCGAATACTTGGGGAGTCCATTAACTTCTCACGCAAGGGGCAAGTCGCGTTGCGCGGTGCTGTGCAGCCAGCGTCGGGGCAGTAGGCTTAAACTCCAAAGGGTTAACGCTTCGCATCGCCATCTACAACATCCACAAGAGTCTGGGACGGGGCCGTCCCGTGCGTAGACGCTAAGTCACCAGACGCGACCCGCGCGCGAGAATAAAGTGACCAGCC
>JAMQPH010000404.1 GCA_023717605.1 Pyrinomonadaceae bacterium | reverse complement strand
TATGACTCTAGCAACCAACTACCTGGGAATGACACTCAAGAATCCGATTGTGGCGTCCTCGTCTCCGCTGTCTCACACTGTGGACAGCATACGACGTCTGGAAGATGCAGGCGCTGCTGCCGTGGTGATGTACTCGCTGTTTGAAGAACAGATAACGTTCGACAGTCTCTACGTCGATTACTATCTGACGAGTGGCACAAACAGCTTCGCGGAGTCCCTTACTTACTTTCCTGAGATGCAGAGTTATAACGTCTCGCCAGATGAATACATGAATCTCATCCGGCGGGCCAAGGAAGCCGTTGACATTCCGATTATTGGCAGTCTCAACGGGGTTTCATCGGGTGGCTGGACCGAATACGCGGCACTCATGGAGGAAGCAGGAGCCGATGCCATCGAGCTAAACGTATACTACATCCCCACTAATGAGAACCTCACAGGCAGCGAAGTTGAAAATATCTATCTGGACATTCTTCGCGAGGTAAAGCGTTCAGTTTCACTACCCGTTGCGATGAAATGGAGCCCTTATTTCAGCTCGACCGCAAACATGGCGAAACGCCTGGTCGAAGAGGGCGCCAACGGCCTGGTACTGTTTAATCGCTTCTATCAACCTGACATTGATCTGGAAACACTCGAAGTCGTGCCGCGTTTGGTTCTTAGCAACTCAAGCGAACTCCGCTTGCCACTGCGTTGGGTGGCAATTCTGTACGGAAGGTTACTGGCCGATCTCGCGATCACAACGGGTATCCACACCTCGCAAGATGTCTTGAAGGCGTTAATGGCCGGAGCCAAGGTGACGATGATGGCTTCCGAGCTGCTACAGAACGGCATACGACAGATTAAACTCATTCTGGACGAGGTTAGGCGCTGGATGGATGAACACGAGTACGAGTCGGTGGCGCAGATGATCGGCAGCATGAGTCAGCAGCATTGCGCTGAACCTGCTGCCTTCGAACGTGCGAACTACATGAAGATGTTGGCATCATATCGTCCGATCAACTGACTATTGAGAAATAGAGCATGATAAAGGTTGAAGATATGTTGCCGGGCGAGATGCTAGCGCTCCTGTTGCGGACTGGGTTCGGGCACTTGGGTTGCACGCGCGATAACCATCCATACGTTGTGCCGATGCATTACGGCTTCGACTCGCAAGACCTTTATTTCTTCACGACCGAGGGAACCAAGACCGACTTCATAGCGGCCAACTCGGAAATCTGTTTTCAGGTTGAGGAAATCACCAATCCACGACACTGGCGCAGTGTGATGGTAATGGGCAAAGCAAAAAGACTCACCAGACCGGATGAGATGGAAACAGCAATGCACTTCATCCTGGAGCGCAATCCTACTCTCACACCAGCGCTCAACAAGACAAAGATCGGTTCGTGGACTCGCTCCAACCATATTGTGATTTACCGCGTTCGCCCTGACGCGATCTATGGACGCAAGACCATCGGCGAAGAAGCTTGAGTAGGATTTGTCAGCTGTCGACGGTAGAATCTGTCGCGACGCCGGTCCCCATGCACAGACTCTTAGAGCCGAAACTCCTGACAGTCCTCCGCGAGGGCTACACACGCAAACAATTCTACTCGGACTTGACCGCTGGCTTAACGGTCGGCGTCGTGGCTCTACCCCTGGCCATTGCCTTCGCCATCGCCTCGGGCGTCAAACCCGAACAAGGCCTCTACACCGCCATCGTCGCCGGCTTCGTCATCGCGCTGCTGGGCGGCTCGCGCACGCAGGTGTCGGGGCCGACCGCCGCCTTCATCGTCATCCTGGCGCCTCTCTACGCGCGCTTCGGCATGGCCGGGCTGCTCATCTCGGGCGCCATGGGCGGCGTGTTGCTGATCGTGATGGGCCTGGCCCGG
>JAMQPH010000370.1 GCA_023717605.1 Pyrinomonadaceae bacterium | reverse complement strand
GATCTTTTGCCAAAGTACCCTGATTCACTTGCCATGGATGACAGTCGCCAGACCAAAGACCAAAGGCCAAAGACCAACTGACCACTGACAACGGACCAATAACCATGCCAGATGCCATATTCAAAATCTTTCGCGGCGACCGCGGAGGCGGAGAGTTTGTTGAATACAAAGTCCCCATCGCTCCGGGAATGGTTGTGCTTGATGCACTCCATTACATTCAGGCGCATCAAGCTCCTGATCTCGCGGTTCGCTGGAACTGCAAAGCCGGAAAGTGTGGTTCGTGCTCCGCAGAGGTTAATGGGCGGCCCCGACTGACCTGCAAAACTCGAATGGATGCTTTGCCGCTGGATGAACCCATTACAGTTCAGCCGATGAAGAGTTTTCCAGTCATTAGAGATTTGGTAACGGACGTATCCTGGAACTACCGTATGAACCGGAAGATTCCTCCGTTCACTCCGCGCCCGAACGTTGAATGGAAGATGGATCAACGCGACGTGGATCGCGTGCAGGAGTTTCGCAAGTGCATTGAATGTTTTCTCTGCCAGAACGTCTGCCACGTTTTGCGTGACCACGACAAGGGAGAACAATTTGGCGGCCCCCGCTTCTTCGTTCGCATTGCGGGATTGGAGATGCATCCATTAGATGGCCTGTCTCGAACTCATTTGTTGAAGGATGAGCTGGGCCTCGGTCTTTGCAATATCACCAAGTGCTGTACAGAAGTCTGCCCCGAAGACATTCACATCACCGACAATGCAATTATTCCCCTAAAAGAGCGTGTGGTTGATGAGTTTTATGACCCGGTGCGCTGGTTTCTGCGGAAGGTGAGGCGAAAGGCAAAGGACGAGTAGTTTGTCTGCGCTTTCTACCAGGCGATAGTAGAATAACTGCAAACTCCGAGGACCCTCGCCTGGCGCAAACCAACAGGCGGAATTTTCGCCGACAGCAAGGCATTCCTCGCACGCTGATATTTCAGCAAACAGACGCCCCCTTACAATCACGCGCCTTAGGCATTGTCGTCCAAACAGGAGGCGGAAAATGCCCGACGATACACCAAAAAAGATCGTGCAGAATTTGACCGCGAAGCGCCTCAAGATCAAGGGCGTCGACGGCTATGAGCTGGTGCTCGCGCCTTTTGAAAAGGAGCGGAAGCTCTCGGAGGAGCAACTGAGATTGTTTCCCGGTCTTGATTGGCTGGAAATGCAGAACTTTGTCAGGGTACTTGGTGAGAAGGGGCCGGTAGACTTCGAAACGCAACTCAAGTTGCTAGCATGGGCAACCGGGATTGGAGTGGGCCTTCCAGCGTACATTGTTGTAAGAGCTATTGGGAGCGGGAGTCCTCAGCTCACTCGCTGGGTTTACATTATCGGTGCATCTCTGTTCCTGGTCCTTCTGGCAGTCGGGGCGGGTCTGCTCTGGAGAGCGCGAAACACAGGGGAGGGTGAACTCGCGCAGTCGGTGGCTCGATGGACTGCTCAGGCGCTTAGCCTCCTACTCATCCTGGCGCTAGGGATAGGATTACCGTCCCTGGCATTTTATTTTTTCGGAGGCGGGCGGGAAGTTTTCGGTGGCCAAACGTCTTTAGCCAAGCTTGGTCGCACGCTCCAGCATATTTTTATTTTTACGGCGTCGCTGCTGCCCGCACTACTTTATTTCTTGTTTGACCGGCAGCAATTGGGCACGCTGCGGCAAAGGTTCGAGCAGCAAATCTTCAGACTCGATCCGAACATCGAATCGCTGGTAGATGTCAGAGCAAAGTACGGAAGACAGATCGACGAAATCTATGGTCGCGAAAGTACTAGCGGCGAAGGAAGACTTGTCCGCAACACCCGCTGGCCGATTCTGGTGGCAACATTGGTCATTACGTTGGGCTGGATGCTGACTTTGTTACCCGCAGGACCGGGCCCGGAGATTACTCAGGCAAGTCAATTAATCGATTTCTTTATCCCACAAAGAACAGCAGTAACCTTCGGTTTTCTCGGCGCATACTTCTTTATCCTGAATACGGTACTGCACCGGTATGTCCGGGCTGATCTCAAGCCGAAGGCCTACAGCAGTATCACTGTTCGTATTTTTGTCGTCATTATCCTGGCCTGGGTCCTGGGACTGATATTTAGAGGAGGCAGCTCCTGGGAGTTAACGCTGGCTTTCATGATCGGGGTTTTCCCTGAAAGCGGTCTGACTCTGATTCGGGAATCGATCCGCAAGCAGACGGGACTGGGAATTCTCGTACGTCCATTCCTTCCTAGTACAAGAGAAAAATATCCGCTCACCGAATTGGAGGAGCTTGATGTGTACGACCGGGCCCGACTATTGGACGAAGGCGTTACGAATATCGAAAGTCTAGCGCATCACGACTTAATCGACCTCATGCTGGAAACCCGCATCCCAGTGCCTCGTCTAGTGGATTGGATTGATCAGTCCATTTTGTATCTGCATTTGGAATCTGACGCGGGAGACAAAGAACCGGAGGAAGAGAAAGGCAGCAACCCACAGGGAACCAATAGTCTGACCCCCGCAGAGATGCGCCAATTACGCAGCTGGCTGCGCGGAAATTTCGTCCGATCGGCTACGGACTTCATGGCCGCGTACGGCGATGGAAAAGGGCCGCTGAATTATCAGCTGAGCCCTGAAAAAGAACAGCAGCTTCGGGTATTATTAGAGACACTCAGAGACGATGAATGGCTTACTTACATCTGCCACTGGCGTGAGTCCAGCGGCGTCAGGGTTGAAGAACTCGACGCCTCCATAAGCAGAAAAAAAGTGGACTCGGCCGCTGCCCTCGATCAGCCGGAGGAACCCAGCATAAATAGCATCTCTCCGAGCCCCGGCTCTCAGACTGCTGGAAATGGCGGGGTGTAGGAATGCCCTGGCTGCGTTCGAGTTACGCCTGACTTTGCGAACAAGTTCGCCGGCCTCACGGCCGCAAGCGAAGGCGTAACTAGTAGGAAAAAGCATAAAAGGGGAATAGAGTTTCTATCTGCGTAAAAACTGAACTTTACTGCTCTTAAGAAGGGAAGGCTGACGTGCCATTAAATCTCAAACCAATCTCAGTGGCCTGCATTGCTGAGGCGATCTCCAAGGCGGAAGTCTATCGTTATTTGAACGAGCCGGGCGAGGCTGAATCGATCTGCCGCGACATAATCAGCGAACAAGCTGACCATCAAACAGCGTTGCGCCTCTTGGGTCTGGCAATTACCGATCAGTTTACGGGTGAGGTGTCTGATCGGTACTCGGAAGCCGAGCAAGTGTTTCGGAGTCTAACCAGCGAGTATGAGCGCGTCTACCACCTCGGCATTCTTCAGGAGCGTAAAGCCAAGGCCCAGTTACGCGCCGGCCGGCCGCCGCACAATGTTTACGCAATCTTCGAAGAGGCAATGAGATTCTTTGAGGCCGCGGAGAAGATTCGGCCGGCAGACAACGATGAATCAATCCTGCGCTGGAATCGGTGTGTGCGACTGCTGCAGAGTCGTCCTGCCTACGAATGGAGTAAAGAGATGGAAGAATTTGACGCCAGCGAAGGTCCGCCAGTGTAGTACCTTCGGGCCTGGCCGGCATCGATCCTGCCGTGGTGAGCCCTTTTCACTGACGTCGTAAAGGAGTCAACCGATGAAACTAACTGACAGCTTGGGAAGTCGGAACTTGGTGCTTCTGTTGGGGATCTGGCTCATCCTTACGGGCCTGTTGCCGCTGTTAAATATGAGAATCTCTCCAACAGTCACGATGGTTTTGGCGGTACTTGCTGTTGCTGCAGGGACACTGATTTTGCTCCGACGCTAAACGGAACTCTCGATCTGGATAGGACTGGAAATATGCTCCTGCTGGAGGTGCCATGCGGACGCTTGAGGCCAGAATTAATGCCGGCGATCCAACTTTGATTTGAGTTTATCATGACGCCTGTTCTTATCGCGGGTACCTGACTGGGGTCGATATGAAACCACTCCGAAATTGGCTCAGGAGGCATGGGCGAAGTCTATCCCGCCTCAGCAAGCCCGCCTAATACGGCGGTTCTGCCAAACAGGCGTTGTCCAGGCGAAGCCTTTAACCCGGTTGCGGTAAAGAAGGAGATCAATGATTTGAAGCTGGGCCGCATCATTGCCAGTCACGATCTCGTCAAATGAGTTCTTTAGTGGGACGCTCGATATGTATAATGGAACCAACGAGAGCGCGGGCCAGGTACGAGCTGAACGTCTGCGTGAACTCGAGGAGTATTCAAACATCAGCCTCGAGTTGAACAGAATCAAGATTAGGCTAGACTCGGAAGATTGTTGGACTTATGAGTCAAAAGCCAATATCCTTCACATTGTGGAGAAGACGTACTCAAGGGGTTGCGTGACACCTGACGCACATTTTCGGCTGGACTAATTTCGAACCAAAAGTAGAGTCCGGCCAATGAAGAACTTTGTTTTGATTTGCTGCCTCGTTGCAGGCACTGCCTTGACGGCGTTTGGGGTGTCGATGATCTTTGCACCCTCGTCTTGGGCGGCAATGTGTGGCGTACAGACGTCCTGCACATATGCATAGAAGCCCAATACTGCCATTCCGACTACACTTGCGGAACCTACTATCCCTCCACCTGCAACGGAATTAAACGATGCTGTCTCAATCTCGAGGGTTATTGCCAGAACGGAGAGTGGCACTGGACCAACTTCTGCTGTTCGAGCCAGGCCGCTTGCTTGTATGGGGCTTGCTAAAGAAAGTAAGTCTGCTTCCATAAAGAAAAAAGGAGCAATGGAAAATGAAGGCACCAATGGGGAAGCTGAGCTACCTTGCAATGGCCGTCTTGAGTCTGGGCGTCTTTTCGACGGTAGTTGGTTTGGTCGTCGTGAATCGTCATCATCGAAACGCCAACAATCAGAGTGCAAACCCCGTGGCATTGAAGATGGTATCGAATCAGACTTTCTTCACCAAGGACGGTAACCCTTTCTTGCAGGCCGTGATCACAAGGCTTCAGAGAAGCGACGGCTCGTGGAAGCAGGCTACGACCAATTACAACGAAGACGGCTCAGTCGAAGGGACCGGCGAGTTGTTCGGTATGACCGGGCAAGGAGTGTTTGGCGTGCGTGAGAAGGAGCAGACGCTTGTCTTTCTGAGTCAAAAGTACCACATAGGGCATGAGATCAATGAGGAACAGTTCCGCGGCAGTCCCTTCACGCGAGATGACGTTGTCATTGGTTTCAAAGTTCGGGTGCATCGCGTTGTAGACCCTCGCGACAACACGTATGTTGAAATCTACCGCGCGCCGGATCTAGGCGCGGCGATGCTGAAGCAGGTAAGGACCAACTCCGATGGTAGCTATACCGTCA
Organism: Pyrinomonadaceae bacterium; assembly: GCA_023717605.1. Taxonomy (GTDB): domain Bacteria; phylum Acidobacteriota; class Blastocatellia; order Pyrinomonadales; family Pyrinomonadaceae; genus PSRF01. The sequence goes on along the minus strand of JAMQPH010000370.1, from coordinate 5,931 downwards.
TTGAAGCCACAAAGATCGATCTTGGTGGACCAAGCGACAACGAGTTTGGAAGCATGCCTAAATATCCAGTGGACTATAGCAGGTATGAACGGCAAGTAACGGACGCTGAGGCTCGAGGTGATCACGAATTAGCTCAGCAGATGCGGCAAGTCTTGGAAGAGCAGAAAAAGCGGGTGGCCAAGTCTCACTAAAAAAGCAAAGCGCGAGATCTCTTGCGTTCCCCTAACGTCTTTCCTTAAGCTAGGACGAAGTCGTACGGTAGCCCTCTCTTTCTTAGAAGCGAGCAACACAGAATTACCCCACTATCCCCGATCAGGCGCCAGCGCAATTTTCGATACTCTATTCTGTGGCCTGCTTTGCCGGCTTAAATGCACGAATCCCTCGAAATTTAGTACCCTTTGTTAATAAGCCCTCCCGACGCTCGTTTAGAGAGTGGAAGACCAGTCAGGAGGGCACTGTGCAGTCAGCCGCAAGAACCTTGAGACCAGTTCCAAATCCGCCGGGAGCGCTTGAGAGGCTTTTCCAGGCGCATCATGACCGCGTTTTTCGCACCGCCCACCGTATTACCGGCAGCGCTGCTGATGCGGAAGACGTGCTGCAAACCATCTTCCTGCGACTTCTGAAAAGCCAGGATACTCTCGACCTTTCGCCGAATCCGGAAGCCTATCTGTCACGGGCGGCAATCAACGCGTCGCTGGATCTGATGCGTAGTCGCACCAGGTCAAAATCGGTGGGGCTGGAAGACGCTGATGCCGGAGCCTTCGAGAGCACTTTAAAGAACCCCGAGGCCGAGCATGTCGATCGCGAGTTGCAGGAACTCATCCGAGCAGCGGTTGCTCGTTTGGGCGCAACCGCGGCGGAGATGTTTGTGCTGCGCTATTACGAGGGCTACGAAAACCACGAGATTGCGAAGTTGCTGGGCACGTCGCATCTAGTCGTCGGCGTGGTGTTGCATCGCGCCCGCACGAAACTACGAAAAGAGATTGGGCACTATCTGGAACAACACGTAGCATAGACTTTAGTCTGTGTGAAACTTTTTATAATGACACAGGAAACACAGAGTAAAGTCTATGCTACTTAAGGGCACTATTTGGAGAACATGATGAATAAGAATACGGAATCCATCCTCGACAAAGTGACCGCCGAGATTCGGGGCGAGCAAATCGAATCGCCGGTGGTTAATGCGGCGGCAGAGCGTGTTTGGGCGCGTCTCTCCGCTGAAAACGTTGGTGAGCTAAGGACGGAAACTGCAGTTGATCGAATAGAGAACTGCAATGATTTCCAATCGCTCATCCCGGCTTATTTGAATGGACATCTATCGGAAGCGCGCTCGCTGCTTTTAGTGGATCACACACATGAGTGCATTCCCTGCCGCAAGGCCATGAAGGAGGCACGTTCGCGAAGCGTGACTCCGCAGAAAGTTGCTACCGCCTCGCGGCGCTATAGTCTACAGCCGGTCGTGTTGCGCTGGGGCATCGCTGCGGCTTTAGTGATCGGTTTTGGGTTGCTCGCACTTCCTTTCATACAACGGTACGCGCCATTTGGTGGTCCGCTGGACGCGACCGTGGAAGCGGCTGAAGGTCAGGTTTATCAGATTGCCGACACCACCAGCACGCCCGTGGTTGCGGGCCAGCAATTACAAAAGGGCGAGCGTGTTCGCACCGCCAAAGATGCACATGCGTTTGTTCGCCTGGGCGATGGCTCCGTTATCGAAATGAAGGATCGCTCGGAGCTTTCGATAAGCAAGAATGCTCAGGGTACGACCATTCATCTAAGTCGCGGCAGCATCGTAGTCGAAGCTGCGAAGCAACGGAACGAGCGCCTGTTTGTCGATACAGGCGATTCTCTGGTTTCGGTCACGGGCACGATCTTCTCAGTCAACAATGGCACTAAGGGTTCGCGTGTATCGGTGATTGAAGGCGAAGTGCATGTGGACCACAAGGGCACCGAACGTGTGCTGCGTCCCGGCGAGCAGGCGACTTCAAATGCGAGCATTGAAAGTATTCCTGTGAAAGACGAGGTAGCGTGGAGCCGCAAGGCTGCCAGCTACGCAGAAACCCTGGCCGGACTTACCGCCCTGCGGAAGGATCTCAACAAAGTTCAGCAGCCTGGTGTTCGTAATTCCACTCATCTGTTGGATCTGATGCCCGAAAACACGGTCGTCTACGCAGCGCTGCCGAACCTTACATCGACGATCGCAGAGTCGCACCGCATCATGCAGGAGCGCATTAATCAGAATGCAGCACTGCGTCAGTGGTGGGATCAGAAGCAAGCTGGTCACAAGGGTCCGGGAATGGATCAGGTGATGGGAACCATTCGTGAGTTTGGTGAGTATCTGGGAGACGAAATCGCGGTCTCTGTTTCGACTGACGAGAAGGGCGAGCCGACTTCTCCTTTGGTGCTGGCTGAGCTAAAGAATGCTGCCAACTTCCGGCAGTTTCTCGAGCAGCAGATAGCCAAATACGCAAGCAATCCTCAGGGAAGACCAACGATTGTGTTTGTCGATAACCCACTGACGGCGATTGCTGCGACTCCCGAAGCGGGGAAGAAGAACAACGAGCTGTACGTTTGGATTCAAAACGATCTGTTTGCAGCCAGTCCCAAACTACAGCAGTTGCAGGATCTCGCGACGGTACTGCAAAAGGGCGGCCAGAGCAGCTTTACCACCACGGAGTTTCACAACCGCATTGCCGGCGTTTATCAGGATGGAGCCGGCCTGGTAGTGGCGGCGAATCTCGAGAAGGTCATTGAGCACGCTAAAGGAGAGCTGACGAAGGGCAAGGATGCCGCGCAGCACGAAGATGCTCTGAAGCAGCTTGGGATTCTTAATCTCAAGTACTTCGCTCTTGATCAAAAAGATAGCCAGGGCAAAACCCACACCCGGGCAGTACTTACGTTCAGCGAAGCACAACGGGGCATTCCTTCGTGGTTGGCCGCGCCCGAGCCCATGGGTTCTCTCGAATACATCTCTCCGGACGCGAACGTGGTTGCGGGTTTTGTGGTCAAGAATCCGACGGCCCTGGTGGACGATTTGCTGGGAGTTGTGGAAACCGTTTCACCTGACCTTCGCAAAAACCTGGACAAGCTACAAGCAGAGCGTGGGCTGGACATCCGCAAAGACATTGCGGCCCCTCTCGGGGGTGAGTTTGCCTTTGCAATCGACGGACCGATTCTACCTACTCCGTCGTGGAAGATGGTGTTTGAAGTGAACGACCCTCAGCATCTGCAACAGACGCTCGAGCGTGTGGTTGCGGAGATCAACAAGGAAGCTGCGAAGTTCAATAAGACCGGTTTGGTTTGGGATCGTGCCGACATTAGCGGCCGCACTTACTACACATTACGGTCTGCTGACTTCGGAGTCGAAGTGAACTTCACTTATGTGAATGGCTACATGATCGTCGGTCCCAGCCGGGCGCTGGTTGAAAGATCAGTGAGGTCGCAGGAAGGTGGCTACACACTACTGCGTTCGAGCCGCTTCACTGCCGGCTTACCGGCTGACGGTAATGCAAACTTCTCGGCGCTTTTCTATCACAACCTGGCGCCCCTGGTGCAGCCCTTCGCGGAACGAATCGCGAACTCCGCGAGCAGTTTGCCTCAGGAGCAACAGCAAGCTATCAAAGCGATGGCGGCCGACATGCCACCCACTTTGGCCTACGCCTACGCCCAGGGGGACAGCATCACCTTTGCGGCGAATACTGAAGGTGGACCATTCGGGTTGAGCCCGGCGACACTGTTGGGGATGCCAAACGCGCTCGAGATTCAACACATCCTTCAACAAGGAATGGGAAAAAAATAGAAACGGTGTCGGGTGTCAGGTGCCGGGTGCCAGTAAGAAAAGGGATTGGGGATTGGGTGTTGGGTGTCGGCTAGTGGCAGTCAAGAGACTTCTTAACCGGCACCCGGCACCTGACACCCGGCCCCTTGTTTCAAATCCTCTCAAGAGGCTTTTCATGAAACTAATCTCCATCTCCCTCGGTTCGTGGCTGCTTGGTCTGTCAGCCATCCTGCTGACTTTTTATGTCTTAGAAGGTGAGAACCTCAGCGCCGCGGACATCAAGGGCGTCACTGTCATGTCTTTGATTACTGCGGCCCTGCTGTTTTCACTGGCTTATGCTCCTTCGTTATTTTGGCTGCGCAAACGCCTCGGAGGTTGCCGGCCTGCTGCACTCTTTCCGCTTGCCTCTGCGCTCGTATTGAATCTTCCTGTGTTCCTGATCGGAATCCTGGCAATAGGCAGAACTTTAGCCCCAACAGAAGCGTTTGCATTTATCGGCGCATTTGTACTTATGGGCACTGCATTCGGCCTCGGTTTCGTTTGGAATTATCAAGACAGGACGATATAACGTACGGGCATGGCAACAGCCACAAAGTTTCCAGAACCAAAAGGCCTTCAGGACCCTTCGAACTTCGCTCCCGTAATTGATCTCAATGAATTGAGTGTTGAGTTTGGCGGGCGCCCAATTCTGAAAGGTTTGCGCGCAGAATTACGCGGTCGGGCCATCGGACTCCTTGGTCCTAACGGCGCCGGGAAGACGACTCTGATCCATACCCTGCTCGGTTTTCACCCACCTTCGTCCGGCACCGCGCACATCTTTGGTAAGGACATTCTCACCGACGCCAAACAAATTCGGTCACTTATCGGTTATATGCCCGAGCGCGATTCTTTCATCGCGAAAATGAGTGCAGTACATTTGGTGCGTTTGATGGCGGAGTTGTCAGGCTTGCCATCCGAAGCTGCTCTTGAACGCGCCCACGAGGCGCTCTTTTATGTGGGGCTGGGTGAAGCGCGTTACCGTGGACTGGAGACTTACTCGCTGGGCATGAAACAGCTGGCCAAGCTGGCCCAGGCGATTGTACATGGCCCGAAGCTGATCTTCCTCGACGAGCCTACTAACGGCCTCGATCCTCCCGCCCGTGCCCGAATGATCAGGTTGATTCGAGAGATTCGCGACAGCGGACAGGCCAATATTGTTTTGTCGTCGCATCTGCTTCGGGATGTCGAGGAATGTTGTGAAGAGATCTTGATCCTCAAGGACGGACGCATCGCCGTTTACTGCAATCTTGAAGAAGAACGCAAAGCGAACCGAAAATTTCTGGTGCTGGAAACGCGCGGCGACCAGAACAGATTCGCGGCCGCGGTCTCGGACCTTGGTTGTGAGTACGCCCTGACGGGTGACCATCGAGTGAAAATCGTGTTGCCGGATGGAATCGAGGTCCGCGATCTGTATCGGATCGCTGCCGATCAGCAGATGCAAATCAGACGTTTAAGCTACAAGCGCGATTCACTGGAAGATATCTTCCTGAAAGCTATGGAGAACGGTCATGGCAGTCTTTGAACACACTTACAGGAATTACGCTGGGCCGCTAACTCCTGAGTGGAGCCGGTTCTTGATAATTCCGCGCAATGCTTTTCGCGATGTGTTCAAGTCGAAACTCTTCACGGCTTTCTTCGTGATCTGCTTTATCCCCCTTCTGGTCGAAGCAGTTTTGATCTATCTCCATCACAATATGAACGCAATGGCGATCCTGAGAGTCAATGTCCGGGAGTTGATTCCAATCGATGGATCTTTCTTCCAGACGTTTGTGAATCTGCAAGGTGGCTTTGCCTTCTTCGTAGCTTTGCTGGTAGGGCCGCCGCTCGTCTCACGCGATTTGCGAAACAACGCGTTGCCGCTCTATTTGTGCCGGCCGTTTTCACGTACAGAATACGTTGCGGGCAAAATGTCTGTGTTACTGATTCTGCTGTCAGCAATGACCTGGGTGCCGCAGTTGTTGCTTTTTCTTTTCCAGTCTTATCTCGAAGGTGGGCGATGGTTCATCGACAATCTCTGGATCGCGAGTGCGATCTTCATTGGGAGTGTCGTTTGGATACTGCTTCTGGCGCTGCTGACGCAAGCCATCTCGGCGCTGGTTAAGTGGCGGGTCATCGCC
>JAMQPH010000358.1 GCA_023717605.1 Pyrinomonadaceae bacterium | reverse complement strand
GGCACAACGCCTGGGATTGAGCCGCCAGGGGCTAATCAAAAAACTGAAAAGGTACGGAATCACGACGTGACTTTTCGATGATGGAACGTCCGGCGTGAATCTTAGCTGGACCGTCCCATCACTATGAATGCAGCGTTTCAGGAGTCGTGGTAGGGTAGGGCAGCGGGCGCGTGGGATAGCCCATTACCATCCAGCTCGTACTTAAAACAATGTATATTCATGAACCGCCGGGGTATGCGACCTCCGGCGGTTGGAAACAATCCTCCTTGCTTTTCTAATATCGCGATACTATAGACGGGACTCACAGGGAGATAGGCGTTGGTTGCGCGCGGGTAGCACAATCATCTCTCGAACAACACACCATGGACCAACGCGATCAATTAAAGCAACAATGATCTGCCCGCAATGCCAGTCCGATATTCCCACCAACGCGGCGTTCTGCGACGAATGCGGCGCACGGCTCGAAACGGCTTGTCCAAACTGCGGCGAGGCTAATCGGCGGACCGCCAGGTTTTGTCGCAATTGCGGCCAGTCGATCAATCACCCTGCGACGAATGTTCCGGTTTTGCCTGTTGGAATACCCGCGCCTGAGACGTACGTTCCAAAACACCTGGCTGAAAAGATTTTAGCCTCTCGCCATATCCTGGAAGGCGAACGCAAGCAGGTCACCGTTATGTTCGCGGACATCAGAGGTTCGACGAACTTGGTGGAAGGCGTCGATCCCGAGGAGGCGCAGAAGATTATCGATCCGGTGCTGCATGTCATGATGGATGCGGTTCATCGTTATGAAGGAACCGTCAACCAGGTGTTGGGTGACGGCGTTATGGCTCTCTTCGGTGCGCCGTTGGCACACGAAGACCACGCGCTTCGTGCATGTTATTCGGCTTTGGCGATGCAGGAGGATATGCGGCGTCACCGGCGAAAGCTCGGCCAGTCCGAAGAGTCGGGGTTGCAAATCGGAATTGGCATGAACTCCGGCGAGGTGGTGGTTCGGTCCATAGATAATGATCTGAATATCGAATACTCGGCCTTGGGCCAAACGACGCATCTGGCTGCCAGGATGCAGGAGCTCGCTGGTCGCGGGTCTATATTAATGACGGCCTCCACATTGCGGCAGGTCGAAGGCTTTATTCAAGTGAAATCGCTGGGCGCGGTGCAAGCAAAAGGGGTCTCGCATCTCGTCGAGGCATACGAGCTCGTCGGTGCCACGTCGGCGCGCACTCGGGTCCAGGCCGGGGCTGCTCGCGGGTTGACGCCATTGGTCGGGCGCCGGACTGAAATCGAAGTTTTTAACAAACTTGTTGAACGAGCAGGAGGCGGGAAGGGCCAAATCTTGGCGATGGTCGGTGAGCCGGGCATGGGGAAATCACGCCTGGTTCACGAGTTTACTCGACATCAACTGCGGCCGGGTTGGCTCGTGTTGGAGGGCGCATCGGTTTCTTACGGCAAAGCAACCCCCTATTTACCGCTCGTCGAGATGTTGCGCCGCTACTTTCAAATCGCCGATCGAGAAGGAAGCGAAAACATCCGGGACCAAGTGGTAATGCACATTGTGGAACTCGATGGCATGCTCAAAGATGCTATCCCGCCGATTCTTTCATTACTGGGCGCTTTACCGGATGCATCAAATTCGCCAGTGGCAGACCAACGTAATTCGTCAAGTGGGCTGCAAGACGTCGCCGAAATGATTGGGCGTTTCAACTCGATGGATCCTCAGCAACGCCGCCGTTACACTTTGGAAGCGGTGAAGCGAGTGCTGATTCGTGAAAGTCAACGACAACCGATACTGGTGGTGTTCGAAGATCTCCATTGGGTCGATACCGAAACGCAAGCGTTTCTTGATAGCTTATTAGATAGTCTTCCGATGGCGCGGATCCTGTTACTCGTCAATTATCGGCCCGGTTATGTTCACACCTGGAACGACAAAACCTATTATACGCAAATCCGCATCGACCCGTTGCAGCCGACAAGCGCGGAGGAATTGTTACAACATCTTCTCGGACCCCATAAAGACTTGGTTCCGCTAAAGGAACTGTTAATCCAGCGCACTGAAGGAAATCCATTTTTTGCGGAAGAGAGCGTACGCTCGCTTGTTGAAACTGGAGTCCTAGTAGGTGAGAAGAGGATGTTCCGCCCTGGGCTGAGAATTGACGAGATCTGTATTCCGAGCACCGTGCAAAACGTTGTGGCGGATCGTATCGACCGGTTGCCAACTGAAGAGAAACACCTCCTTCAGACGGCCGCCGTCATCGGCGTAATTGTTCCCCTACCCCTGCTTCGGGCCGTGGCCGCCCTGTCGGAAGATGAGCTGCGTGGGTATCTCGCGCACCTCCAAGCCGCTGAATTTTTGTATGAAACGAAGCTTTTCCCCCAGTTGGAGTACACCTTCAAGCATGCACTTACCAATGAAGTCGCGTACGGGGCTTTGCTTCACGAACGGAGAACCGGGCTTCACGCGCAAATTGTCGGCGCAATCGAGAAACTAGACGCGGGCAATTTGCCGGAAAAAATCGAACAACTTGCACACCATGCGTTCTGCGGGGAGTTGTGGGAGAAGGCAGTGTCATTTCAGCGACAGGCCGGCGCCAAAGCATTGGCGCGATCGGCCAATGTCGAGGGGGTGTTGTTTTTCGAGCGAGCTCTCGTTGCGCTTAAAAAATGGCCCGATAGCCGCGTAAAATTAGAACAAGCTGTCGATCTTCGCTTGGAGCTCCGCAACGCACTTTTTTTGCTCGGTGAGTTTGACCGCCTCTATCATTATCTAAAGGAAGCCGAGGCCTTCGCGGAGACCTTGGGTGATCAACGGAGATTGGGTAGCGCACTCAACTTCATCATCTCCTACTTCGTGTTAATGGGGAATCACCAACGTGCGACGGAGATTGCCCAACGCGCGCTCAAGGTTGGCGACCGTGACATGTCCCTTAATGTCGTTACCCATTACTATCTAGGCGTTGCATGTCATCACATGGGCCGCTATCGCGAATCCATGTCCGTTTTGACCCAGGCTATCGCAAACGTAGATACTGCCAACCTGAGGTTGGAGCGGTTTGGTACGGCCAACATTATCTCCGTCATTTGCCGGGTTTGGAAGGTTCAATGTCTCGCTCAGCTTGGCGCGTTTCGAGAAGGCTTACTCAACGCACGCGAAGCGATCCAGATCGCCGAGGAGTCTAAACATCCCTATAGTCTTGCCTATGCCCGCTGCAGCCAGGGCCTGTTGTTATTAGTTCAGGGCGAAATTGATGAGGCGATCCGGGTGTTGGAGGAGTGCACAAAACTCTGTCATCTCGCGGAAATCCGAGTTCTGTTTCCCCAGATCGCTTCTTACCTTGGTCTAGCGTTTGCGCTATCGGGGCGGCTTGACGAAGCGATACCGTTAATGGAAAAGGCCGACGAGGAAACCGGGCACATCGGTCGGAAAGCAGGGCAGTCTCTGCGCATCGCCTGGCATGGTCACGCTAACCTTCTCGCCGGGCGGATCGTC
>JAMQPH010000560.1 GCA_023717605.1 Pyrinomonadaceae bacterium | reverse complement strand
AGGGTTTCTGCAGCGGTTCAAGCTCCATGGGAACGTTTTCGAATGAAAAAAAGTCGCCGCGAAAATTGAGCATTCTTTTGGAGAGGCCTTGTATGACCAACTCCAGTCCCTCGGCGTAGATTTGCTGGGCCTTCGCCGGATCGAGCCCATAAAAAGAAGTTTCGGTGGACGAGGCGCCGCGGCCAAAACCGATCTCCAACCGGCCGCCGCTGATCTGATCGAGCATGCAGATTTCCTCGATGAGTCGAATGGGATGGTAAAGCGGCAGCGCATAGACCAGTGGGCCAAAACGAAGTCGCCGCGTGCGCTGCGCCACGGCAGCCAGGAACACGCTGGGCGACGGCGCCATCCCGAGTGGCGTCGAATGATGTTCCGCAACATGGTAGGCGTAGAAACCCGCCTGGTCATAACCCTCGATGAGCTTGAGGCGTGCCTCGTAGTAATCCTTCAGCGGCAGGTCGCTACGGTCCAAATGGTCGAACACACCAAATTTCATAGGAATGATCAGGTCCTTTTCGCTATTGTAGTCGGAAATCTTATGCGATTTGTTGGCGAGAGTACAGGGCACGTAAGAATGTGATACTCTGCTACGAGAGAGTTGAGATTCAGCAAATAGGTGACCCGGGATTCGGAATGGCCATCAAAGAACAATCTTGATTCTTGCGCCCGATCATCGTACTGTTTCTTTGACACCAGTTTGGAAGTTTCTAGGGACACCGCAAAATTGGATGTCGATTGCTGATAGTTAGGTCCTGTGCAAGGCGGAACCGTGAACCCCGTCAGGTCCGGAAGGAAGCAGCGGTAACGGATTTTTCCCTGTGCCACGGGGCAACCTGGCTGTCAGCAATGGACATCCAAGCCTCGCTCCGCTCCGCATCTCAGATTGCAGATCTCAGATTCCAGATTTGCAATTTGAAATTTGAGATTCCCGAAGGGACCTATGTCCTATCTAGTTCTAGCGCGTAAGTGGCGCCCGCAAAGTTTTGACGACATTGCGGGTCAGGAGCATATCACTCGCACCCTGAGCAATGCGATTCGGTCTAATCGCATTGCTCATGCTTATCTTTTTGCGGGAGTTCGGGGAGTAGGAAAGACGACCGCAGCGCGCATATTAGCCAAAGCCCTCAACTGCGAAAAGGGGCCAACGCCTAATCCCTGCAATCAATGCAGTTTTTGCAAAGAGATCACCAGCGGCAACTGCATCGATGTGCTTGAAATCGACGGCGCCTCGAATCGCGGCATCGATGAGATTCGCCAGATTATCGAGAACGTGCGCTATCAGCCGGCGCAGTGCCGTTTCAAGATTTACGTTATCGACGAAGTGCACCAAGTTACAAGAGACGCATTCAACGCGCTTTTGAAAACTTTGGAGGAGCCACCTCCCTCGGTGAAGTTTATCCTGGCGACCACGGAACCCCATCGCTTGCCGGAGACGATTCTCTCTCGTTGTCAGCGGTATGACTTCCGCCGCATTACCTTGCGTGAGATCGTCCGCCGTCTTGACGAAATTTCTCAGCAAGAGGGGTTGAAAATTACCAAAGGTGCCCTTGTGCTGCTTGCTCGCGAGGCGGACGGCAGCATGCGGGATGCTCAGTCGCTCCTAGAGCAAGTTTTGGCTTGCGTGGAACCTGGGAGTAAGAGCCATGAAGAGACAGCTGTTGACGAGGGATTGCTTGAGGAGATTCTCGGGCTCGCGGAGCGGCGGGTTTTATATGAGCTCTCCAATGCGGTGATCCAGGGGAATGCACAGCGATGTATCGAGCTGATCGCAAAGGTCGTGGTCGAGGGACGCGATCTGGGCCGATTGTCGCGCGATTTGGTGGAACACTTCCGCAATCTCCTGGTCGTCCGACTAGCGAAGGCGGA
>JAMQPH010000318.1 GCA_023717605.1 Pyrinomonadaceae bacterium | reverse complement strand
CTATCGAAAAGCACGACGCCGTGGTGGTCCAGGTCAATCTGGCGCCCCAAACATTGGCGATGCTGATGCAGAACCCCAACGAGATGGGAAAAGCAATAACTGACGACGCAACTGCGAATGACGATCAGGAGTGAAGATTATGAGCTTCAACATATTTCGTTTTGCCGCCAAAACCTTCATGTTTGAACTAGTACTGCTTCTCCTGGTATTCGCGCAAACCAAGCCAGCGAGCGCGCAGGAAGTTTCAGACACGATTCGCGTCAATACACGAGTCGTATTCATGGATGCGCTCGTGAAAGATAAGCGCACCGGAGTGCCTATTTCAGATCTGAAGCCCGAGAACTTTGAAGTCTTCGACGAAGGAAAGCCACGCCCGATTTCCTACTTCACCCGTGAAGGTGAGGCGCGAAAACCACTCGCATTGGTTTTGATTCTCGATCTCAGAGAGGACGGCGCGGGAAGATTTCTGAAGCGCCCGGAGATTCTCGAAACCATGGCTACCGAGCTGGCGAAACTTTCACCGGAAGACGAAGTGGCAATTATGGCGGTCAACATCGGCGAAGATGAAAGCCGAAAGATGCTCACGGACTTCACACGCGATCGGAACCAGATCGCCGCCGCTTTGAAGCAAGTGCCGGCATTGATGGTCTCAGACGATGAAAAGATCCGCGCGATGATTGACGCCAGCGGACCAGACAAACCCGAGTCAGACGAGTCTTCGGATCGCCTCAAGGGAGACAAAACTGAGGCCAGCATGGGAGCCGCACCTTCGCAGATGGAGATTAACAAGCCTGCCGAAGACCTGACTCTCAATCAAGACGTCCTTTCTGTGGAAACCTACAAGGATCCCAAAACCGGCGCAACCATTACCCGGACGATAATGAAGGATGGAACGGTCGCCACGAGAAGAGTTAGTAAGAGTGGCAAGATCGATGTAGCGATGGGCGAAGAGTACAGCCTGTACGCCGCAGCGCGGGAAGTCTCCCGGATTGCGACTGTTCAGCGCCCCGACTCCCGTGCGGCAATCGTGTGGGTGACCGATGGAATCATTCCAATTATCATCGAAGACCGCAACGCCACGGCTGATCTCCTGGTCCGTTCGAATGTAACTTTCAACTCGTTGACGGTCAGCATGCGAACTCTTTACAGGTTTCTGCTCCCCTTCGCCAAACCAGTCGGCAACTGGATTGGCATGAGCTTCTCTGGCAGTGCGAAGTTTCTGGCGAAGGAATCCGGTGGCGAAGCAGTGCAGGTCAGCCGCACCAGCGACTATGCGCGCGGTCTCAGCAAAGTCATCGGGAATCTTACCGCTCGCTATAGTCTTGGCTTCACACTCGCCGAGGAAGAAAAGGATGACGGTCGACTGCACAACCTGGAAATCCGAGTGAAAGCGACAGATGCTAAAGGTAAGCTACGCAAGCTTGAAGTGAACTCACGACAGGGTTACTACATGACGACCGCTACGGAGAAAGAGACGACCGCATCTAAAGGGCAATGAGGACAAAACAAGAACGATCCACGAAATCACACGAATTGACTCGAACGAAGTTCTTCTTCGTGCCGCTTCGTGTGATTTCGTGGATCGTTCTTGTTTTTTCCGCCGGTGCGAAGGACACGATTACAACCGGTTAGTTTTCTACCGCTGGTCTATAGGCACGTAAGCAGCGTCTCGTTGGCCGATGTACTCCGCGCGCGGGCGAATGAGCTTGTTGTCTGCGTATTGTTCGAGAATGTGACCCGTCCAACCGCTGATGCGGCTGACGGCAAATATTGGCGTGTATAGATCGAGCGGGATTCCCATCATGTAGTAAGTCGAGGCCGAGAAGAAGTCGACGTTGGGATAGAGTCCCTTCTCGCGCATTATCACTTCTTCTACTTTGCGAGACATGTCGTACCACTTTGTATTACCTGACCGCTCACCCATCTCCTTCGAAAATTTCCTCAAATGCGTAGCGCGCGGATCTTCCGTACGATACACTGCGTGGCCGAAACCCATAATCTTTTTCTTCTCTGCCAGCGCCTTCTTGATGTAGCTCTCAACGTTATCCACTTCGCCTATTTCCAGCAGCATCTTCATCACGTTCGTGTTGGCCCCACCGTGCAACGGACCTGACAGCGCCCCGATTGCCGCTGTAACCGCCGCATACATATCGGCCAGAGTGCCGGCAACTACGCGAGCGGTGAAGGTTGAAGCATTTAACTCGTGATCTGCGTGAAGAACGAGCGAAACATCAAACAAGTTGGCGTCATGTTCTGAAGGCTTCTCGCCCTTAAGCATGTAAAGAAAGTTTGCTGCGATGTTGAGCCCCGGATCAGGAGTAACGGGCTCAAGGCCCTTCCGGATCCGTTCAGCGGCGGCGACCAGAGTGGGAAAGTGAGCGGTCAGTCTGATCGCAGTCTTGACGGCCACCTCACGCGAAATATCTCGCGCATTTGAATCGTAAAACTCAAGTGCGGAAGTGTTTGTTCTCAGCACGTCGATCGGATCGGCCTCGCGCGGGAAACGCTTCATTAAATCGATGATCTCTGGCGGAATTGCATAGGACGCGGCGAGCGCGCGCTTCAACTCATCGAGTTCCGCGCGTTTTGGAAGACGTTTGTTCCAGAGAAGGAATACAACTTCTTCAAAAGTTGAATGCGCAGCCAGATCATGGATGTCGTATCCCTGGTAGATCAGCTGGCCTTTATCCCCGATGACATCGGAGACTGAGGACGTAGCGGCCGCAACTCCTCTAAGTCCAGCGGCAGGAGTAGCGGTGGGTGCGTTTGCTTTTTCGGACATAAGGTTCTTTAAATGTGCAGGGAAGATAACAAACAGACGGACCAGTGACAAGCTACGCGCCGAGCTGCAATCCACCAAATCACACGAACCGTCACGAACCTTGTTTGTGAGGTTTCGTTTAAGTTCGTAAATCGTTATTCAGCTTCGCTTCGGCATCCGAAGAACTACCGGCAGACCTCGCTTCGCTTTCAAGATCTTTGCGGCGGATTTGTTATTTGCAGCGAGCTCAAGAAAACCAGCGCTACCCCAGATACCGAAGACTTCCCTGCGTCGTCCAGGCTGCTCTGAAAAGAAGTTTCGAAAGGACTTTACCTTAGCGCCATTGGCGACCAGGTAGGCTCCATCAGCAATCATTTTCTCAGTCAGCTCGCTGCGCGTGAGGTTCGTAATGCAGTTACCAAAGCGGTCGATGTGGATGATCCGCGCTTTCACCGTACCGTTCTTTGACTTCTCAGGTCGAAGCGGGGCCAGCAGCACAGGGTTTGTAATCTGCTTTCCGAGTTCTGATGGATCAATCCCGGTGGAAAGCGCGGCCGCCACCGGAGCAAAGATGTCTCGGCCGTGAAAAGTCGTACTCACCGGCGCGCGAAAATACTCCGTATTCGTAATCTCGAGGACGCTGACTTGGGGTTCACTTTCGATGAGGTAGCTGAAAATCCCGTTATCCGGTCCGACGAGAAATTGCCCGCGTGTCTCCACAAGAACTGCTCGACGGGCTGAACCCACGCCGGGATCGACGACTGCCACGTGAATAGTTCCCGCAGGAAATGAGGAATGGGCAGCAAGCAAAGTAAATGCGGCGGCCTCGATGTCTTGGGTTGGTATTTCGTGAGTGATGTCGACGACGCTCGCATCAGGGTTGATTGAAAGGATCATACCCTTCATGGCGCTGACGAAGTAATCGGAATTGCCAAAGTCCGTGAGGAGGGTGATAAGAGAGACGGGGCGACGGGGGGATTGGGAGACGGGGCGACGCGGGGACTGGGAGATGGGGGGATGGGGAGACTGGGAGATGGGGAGATGGGGAGACGGGGTGATGGGAAATCGTGACTTAAGAGAGCTCGTATCTCCCCGTCTCCCCGTCTCCCCTTCTCCGCGTCTCTTCTTCTCCCCCTCTCCCCGTTTCCCCTTCTTCGGTTCTCCCCATCGCATCTTCACTGGATCCGCGTTTCAGCAGAAGTTCGAATTTTGAGTTGCTGTCCACGTTCGAGACGAATGTCCTGGCCGCGTTTAGTCAGAACCCTGCCCGTGCCCGCAGCGCCACCCACTCCCGCTCCTATTGCT
>JAMQPH010000288.1 GCA_023717605.1 Pyrinomonadaceae bacterium | reverse complement strand
CTCATAGCGAGGCTCTGGGCAACCGATCCACGAAATCACACGAAATGTCACTAAGATTTTGCGTTGGTTCGTGTGATTTCGTGGATCGTTCTTTGTAAAACTTGGAAATATGACATTACCTAACCCCACCGTCATTTGTGAATTTCCCGCTGGAAAGCTAACCTCGGAAGAGTGTTAATGGGTTTTTTGCGAGATCTGCCAAGATGAACCCTGTTCGGCCTGACATCTAAACATGGCCAGGTTACATCGAACGTCTTCCTGAAATGGAACAAACTGTTAACGGAGCTTTTTGTGAAACGTAATCTTCTAGTTCTTCTCCTAATTGGTTCTTTGCTGGCGCCGTCGGCGATATCCGCCACTCAGCGTCGGACTGCCCCACGAGCTGCAGCAACCCAAACACCGGCTGCGACCGCAACCGCGCGCATACCGGACGCAAAAATCCAGAGCCGGATACTGTCGAACGGGCTGGAAGTTCTCGTGTTGGAAGATCATTCAGTGCCGCTCGTTACCGTCGAGCTGGCTGTCAAGAATGGCTCCTACACTGAACCGCCGGAACTGAATGGCCTTTCACATCTCTACGAACACATGTTCTTCAAGGCCAACCGGGCCATCAAGGACCGGGAAGATTATGTGCAGTCGATTGATCAGCTCGGCATCGTTTATAACGGACAGACGCACGAGGAACTAGTCAACTACTACTTCACAACAACCACACCAAATTTTGGAGTGGCGATGCGTTTTATGCGCGACGCCGTGCGCTACCCGCTCTTCGACGAGCGACAGTTTGAACAAGAGCGCGAGGTAGTCATCGGCGAGCTCGATCGCAACGAATCAAACCCGTTCGGTTTCTTGTCACTCGAGATGAACAACCGTCTCTTCTACAAATACCCGAGCCGCAAGAGCCCCGGAGGCAACAAGCAGACCGTGCGCGCGGCGACGACCGACATGATGCGGCTGATTCAGGGTCGCTACTATGTTCCAAACAATTCCGCGGTGGTAGTCACGGGTGATGTGAAGGCCGACGAAGTGTTCCAGCTGGTCAGCGATCTTTTCGGTGATTGGCCTCGTCGCGAGAAGGATCCTTTCGTGGAGTTTCCACCGGTCGAACATCCAGCACTGGAAAAGAGCGAGGGCGTGGTTATTCGCCAACCGGTCCAGAACGTGATTATCATGATCGGCTGGCATGGTCCTTCGATTGGCAAAGACAATCCCGGCACCTACGCGGCAGATGTCTTCTCCTTCATTCTGCGTCAGCCGAACTCGCGCTTTCAGCGAGCGCTGGTAGACTCCGGGCTCGTCACCGGCGTCAACCTCGGCTATTACACCCAGCGCAATGTCGGGCCGATCCAAGTGATCGCGCAGACTACACCCGATAAGGCTCGCGCAGCGGTGCGGGCCATCTACAACGAGATCGAGCACTTCAACGACCGCGATTATTACACCGATGAACAGTTGGAAACGGCCAAAGCGCTGCTGGAGGCCGACGACCTATATGAGCGTGAGAAGGTAAGCGAATACACGCACACCATAAGCTTTTGGTGGGCCTCGACGGGTATTGATTACTTCCGAGGCTACCTGGGGAACCTGCGACGCACCTCGCGAGCCGATATAAGCCGCTATGTAACGACCTACATTCAAGGCAAGCCGCACGTCGGCCTCGCGCTCATGTCTGAAGAGTCGCTCAAGCAATCACAGCTTACTGAGGAAGATTTGATCGGTGATAGGAAACAGAATGCAACTACGTCAAACAGATAAATCGATGCGCTCTACCCGCACAGAGGGAGATGAGTTGGGAACAGAACGACTATTGAATAGCTTGATGCGGATCTGGGTTCTAGGCCTCGCCTTGCTCGTTTCATTGACTCCGACGGTCGTTGCAGCTCAGACGTTGCCGACGGCCCAGGACACGGCGAAGGCCACCGTGGCGGAGAGAGCGGTAACGCCTCTAGATCCGGTCTCGCTCGTCACAGAGTTCGACCTAAACGGGCTCAAGGTCCTGGTCAAGCACCGCGCCGGAACGCAGACGGTCGTTGCGGGTCTCTTTATCAAGGGTGGCGTTCGGAACATCCCTCCAGATAAGGGCGGCGTTGAGAATCTGATGCTCGACACGGCGTCGGAGGCGACTGTGAGCTTCCCGCGCCAGCGTCTGCGCATGGAGCTTTCCCGCATGGGTACGACAATCGGCTCCGGCGTTAACTTCGACTATTCCGGCCTGACTATGGCTTCGACGCGCGCGAATTTCGATCGCTCGTGGGAGATCTTTACCGACGTAGCTCTCAGGCCCTCCTTCTCTCCCGACGACGTCGAACGAGTGCGCAACCGGATCGTCGCTTCCTTGCGCGACGACGCTGACACGCCCGACTCTTACCTGCAGCTTTTACAGGCACGCGTGGCGTACGCCGGTCATCCCTATCTCAACGACCCGCGCGGGACCGCCGAGTCTGTGGCCCGTCTGACCTCTGCAGATTTACGTCAATATCACAAGCAGGTAATGGAGAAGTCGCGACTGCTGCTGGTTGTAGTTGGCGACCTCGACCCGCAGATGCTCCGCACCCGTATTGCCGCCAGCTTCGGTAAACTTCCTCGCGGCGACTACCATCCGGGGCCGCTGCCGGAGCTGTCATTCTCCGCGCCTTCGGTTCAAGTGACGGAGCGCGCGCTCCCCACCAATTATGTGCAGGGAGTATTCACGGCACCCAACTTAGCAGCCCCGGACATCTACGCAATGCGTGTCGCTTCGACCATCTTGCAGAATCGCGTCTTTGTCGAAGTGCGGCACAAGCGGAATCTTTCGTACGCGCCCGATGCCTTCCTTTGGAGTCAGGGTGCGAACGTTGGCGGGATCTATGTGACGTCTGTCGATGCTAATCAGTCAGTTCGTGTGATGCTGGACGAGATCATCCGACGGCAGCGTGAGCCTCTCCCGCGTGAGGAACTTGAGTCGACGGTGCAGCATTTCCTAACGCGTCATTACCTGGGACAGGAGACCAACGCGGCTCAGGCTGGCGAGCTGGCGCAATATGAGATCATCGGTGGCGGGTGGCGCAACGCTTTCGTTTTCTTGCCCCGCTTACGAGCCGTGACGGCCGAAGACGTGCAGCGGGTGGCGCAGAAGTACATGCGTAATATCCGCTTTGTCGTACTCGGAGATCCCAAGAGCGTCGATACCAAGTTGTTTACTGGGCAGGCCGGCGGGTGATGGGACACGGTGAGACGCAACGACTCCAGGTTTATGAAAAGCGAAACGCGAGGATTGGCCATGACCAATCCTCGCGTTTTTTAGATTTTCAGAAAGTGACTGGAATCAGTGAACTCCTTCAGAGTTAAGAATATTTGCCGGGCCCTCATCCCAGGTTAGGAAACCCTGGGCTGCAATTCGCGAACACCTTCGGTGTTGACTCGTCCATACCCGCAGGTCTTCCTCTGACTTACCGACTAATCCCACCATTCTCAAGCGCTGTATAAGTCTCCGCTGAAAACAACCCCAGCCACGGATCAGACGCGGGCGTGAGGAACAACTCGGCATAAACCTTCTCGTTCAATGCGTCGACATTGTCTCGTCTGGAATCAGTGACGAGCCAGGCATGGAGTTTGGGGTGCAGCAAGTACTCGTTGCGCACGGTATCGAGGGCAATGTTCATTTGCAGCTTTTGGACGAGATTCGCCAGAGCTGCCTCAGGAGTTGTTTTTGATCCATCCGCCGGGAAAGCGTTCTGTGTCTTGCGTTTGATCAGGCTAATGCTGCGGGCGTCCAACTGCGCGTCGGCCATGTGAAGCATCGCAATCTTTTTCCATGCGGCCTCGTCAGTTACGGCACCCAGCGCCTCGGCTCCGGCCATCATAGATCGCAGGATGCTTCTCTCAGCG
>JAMQPH010000270.1 GCA_023717605.1 Pyrinomonadaceae bacterium | reverse complement strand
ACCGAGTTTACGCAGTACACCAATCATCGCAGCTGAGTCTTCCACAAACTCATATGTATCAGCCGAAAGGCCGGCAACTCGAATGAATCGCCCTCGGATTCTTATGTCGAGACCACACACATTCATCGCTGATCCGTAATAAGGGGAGAACCGATGTGGTTTAACTCCGCTCAACTTCGTGACAAAACTTAAACCGTAGACTGTGCTCCTTTGACATCCAGTTGCTCGAAGATGTCGTCCATAATTCTGGCCGTCAGCAGAATTTCACGATAAGGAATCGGAACCGGCGCATTGTGGGTAATGGAGCAATAGAACGACTCGATAAGATGATGCATCCCCGCGCTCATGTGAAAGTCCCGGCCCAAGAACTTCTGCATATTCCCGTTGAGATTGCCAAGATACTGCCCCGACAGCACCACAGGAGGGATAAAGTTTTCAAGATAACTCTTAAATTTTTTTCCTCGTAACTTGATCAACGTTTCCTGATCATAGTCGAGGATCAACCCATTTTTAGGGCCATAGAAACGAACCTGGTGAAGAGACGGACGCATCTGCGAAGAGAAAGTGAAGTATGCAGTCGTCCTATTGTCTTCGCTGATGATGACTCGCAATTCGTCAATAATCTCGTCCTCCCCCATACGCTTCAACTGCGGACTGACAAACCCATGGGCAATGATTTGAAGAGCATCGGAAGTCAGAAATTCTGCGATCCTGGCGATTCCGTGACTGATGATGTTGTGCAACAATTTTCCCGGCAAGCGGCGCACCCAATGTTGCTTATCGCTGAGCAAAGCACGAACATAGCTGGAGTCCCCCAGTTCATAGCAGTAATAGCTTTCAATGTGAACCGGTGCCCCTCCTAGATAACCTGCCTGCACAAGCGCGCGCATCCGCCTCGCGACATGGCTGAATTGACCGTCGTGGCCGGCCGTGAGTTTGAGTTGCTTTTCATTGGCAAGATTCACTAATTGCCGTGCGTCTCCTTCATTCAGCGTGAAAGGTTTTTCCACATAGACGTGGCAGCCACGCTCCAAACACAAGTGGGCAAGTTTGTAGTGACTTTCCGGCGGGGTCGTGATGTGGACCACATCGGGGCGAGCATCCTCAATCAGATCCCCGAGAGCCGAATACCAACGTTTGACCTGAAATCGCTCACTCAACTGTCGGGCCATCAACGGCTCGGTATCGCACACGGCGACGATTTCACAGCCCGATATTCTTCGGATCTGAAATGCATGGGCATCAGCAATTTTTCCGCACCCAACGATCGCAACTCTAAGCATGTGATTTGCTCTCCCTGCAGTAGGCGAACAACCGCTTGAGCCCTTCGTCTGTAGATACTTTAGGTTTCCATCCCAGCCGCGCTTTCAACTTTTCATTACAGTACCGCGTGCGTTTTATTTCGACATGCCACCTTCTACGGTTAAATGCGAGCGGCAGCTGTCCTTCCGACCAAAAGGAGTATTTTTCCCACAACGCGCACAGAAGGTAACTGAACAGGCGGGGAAGATAGATCGAGCGGAATCCACCGACATGCCGCTTATAGAGGCGCAAGAAGGTTCGACTCGTGGGAAGATCGTCATCGACCACGTTGAACACTTCGCCTTCAACACCCGGCTTCAAGCCTGCCAGAACGATAGCATCTGCACAGTTGTCCACGTATGTAAAGGGGATCCGATTACCGCCCCCTAGGTGCAGAAACACACCGAAAGTATCGACCCCAATTCGCCCTGTAATCTGGTTCTTACCAGGTCCGTAAACGGACCCGGGCCTGACGATGACATAGGGAACCCCGTACCTTTTGCCATAGTCTTGGACCAACTCATCTTCCTTCACTTTTGCATAGCAATAGGCATCCCCTAGAAACTCCGGATGGACTTCGACCGGACAGGACTCGTCTAACAGTCTCCATCGCGGTT
>JAMQPH010000256.1 GCA_023717605.1 Pyrinomonadaceae bacterium | reverse complement strand
CCACAGCGTCAAACGTCGGTTGGGTGTCGCAAGCGGCTGATTATTCATGAGTTCTATCCGGGCGAATTCCCCTTGGAGTCGTAATTGTATCACTCCCCGTTTCCGGCCCTGAATGCAAGCGGGTCTGAATGTGAGGCAGGGCTTGAGGCATTCAGCTCGGTAGCTCCACCTGAGATGTTATCGAGAAGGCCGTAATTAGGCCTTTCGAGCAGCGTGTGATTCCTGCGCCATTAGCGGCGCGATATCCCATCACGGTAAAAACAGACTGGCAAGCGGTGCAGAAGAAATCGCCATTTCTGGAACAATTACGACTTATATGGTAGCATTAGTCGTAATTGTGTCAGGAGGGTTTGTGCCGATCGATGCTGAAACCATATCCGCGCTCAACGCGTTGTACCGGACCAAACGGGTGGCGCTTCTCGACGATCTTCGCGAAGCGCTCCACACGCAGTCGCGGACGACGATCTTCCGCGTTCTCAGCGCTGCTGGCTATCGGACCAGCTATAGCCATGCGGGCCGTTATTACACGCTCAAGCGCATCCCCAAGTTCGACAACCGTGGAATCTGGCGGCATCGCGGCATCGGCTTCTCCGTGCATGGAACATTACGGGCGGCGGTCACCGACTTGGTCGAGAAATCGCCCGCAGGCCAGACTCACAGCGAGCTTCAAGAGTTGCTGCATCTGCGTGTGCACGATACGCTTCGTCTTCTCGTCCACGGTCAGACGCTGAGCAGGAGGCCATTCAAGGACACCTATGTTTACCTCAGCGCAAAACCGAGGCGGGCTTCCGCGCAATGGGCCGGGCGGCAACAACTCGCCGCCGCCGCTTCCCCCGCGGAGTTGGAACCGTCCCGGGTCATTGATGTTCTCGTCGATTTGATCCGTCATCCCTCCGACGATGCCAGCGCGGTAGCGAGGAGATTGCGGGCCTTGGGACACACGGTGACCGCCGAAGAGACCGAAGCCATTTTCCTTCGTTACGATCTAAAAAAAACGGGGCGCTCTCACTAACGGCGCTGGAGACGTTGAGAGTGGAAGTCCATTGCTTGCAAGATCGGTATCGGGAACAGGCACACGATCTCAAGAATGTTCCCATCACCGTTGCCGAGCCTGCGGGAGCGTGCGCGGTCTGCGGGGTCCGCATGAAGGTGCAAAAGACGGTTCAGCACACTGGCTTGACCCTGGCTCACGGTTCGTTTCGCAGCCGTGAAACGGTCTATGTCTGCGCTTCCAGATGCAAGCAGGGAGGCAAGCTGGTGACCGCGCGGTCCTCCCGTCTGGCCAAGCTCCTGTTGCCCAAGAGCACGGTCGGTTATGACGTCATGGTTCACGTCGGGCTGGAGCGCTTTGTTCACTGCCGTCAACGCGAGGAGATCCGGACCGATCTCCAAACGCGGCACGGGATCACTGTATCAACTGGCGAAATCAGCGGGCTCGGCCGCCGCTTTCTCATTTATCTGGAGGCGCTGCACTGGAGATCGGCTCCCGCATTAGGCGAGGTTCTCAACAGCGATGGCGGCTGGCCGCTTCACATCGACGCGACGGGCGAAGATGGCCGTGGCACGATGGTGGCCGCCTTTGCCGGTTGGCGGGGCTGGGTCTTGAACGCCTGGAAAGCGCCGACCGAGCGCGCCGAGTTCATCCTTCCCGGAATCCAGCGCGCCACCGCAGCCTTCGGCCCGCCTTGCGCCATCATGCGCGACCTTGGCCGTGCAATGACCGAGGCCGCCGCCGAGTATGTCCAATCGCTGGAAAAGCCAATCCCGATCCTGGCCTGCCATCTCCACTTCTTGTCAGATATCGGCGAGGATTTGCTCGAAAACGGGCACAACCAGATACGCGATTTGTTCCGCAACATTAAACTGCTGCCTCAGCTTCGCGCCTTCGTTCGCCAGCAGGGCCGCAATCTGGGAGAGTCCATCGGGTTGGGCCGGGATGCTCTCGCCCTCTGGCTTGCCCAACCCGATCAGGCTCGCCCGATCCCGGATGGCGCCGGCGGGATCACCACGGTCCGGAGTCTGGCTCAGTGGCTATTGGACTACCGCGCCGACGGTCACGGTCAGGGTTTTCCTTTCGACCTTCCCTGGCTGGATCTCTACTGCCGTTGCCTTCAGCTCTGCGCCGCAAGTGAGACATTCCTGCGCGAGCTTCCCAGAGATGCCAAAGCCCGCAAATCGCTCGAAAAGCTCCGCCGGATTCTTCGCCCCCTCCAATCTGACGTGCCTCCCTTCACCTCCATCGGCGCGTCTCTTGCCAAACGCGCCGAGTTCTTTAGCCGGCTTCGATCCGCTCTCCGGCTCCAAGACAAGCACGCCACTGCCGCAATCCATCCCCAGCGGACCGTTAAGAACCTCAACGATGTTCGAGCTGCCGTCCAAACCCTCACCGCATCTCTGCGAAAGGACCGTCCCCAAAGAGGCCCCGCTAAAGACACCCGTCAAGCCATTGACCTCATCCTGTCGCACCTGGATCGCCATGGTCCCCACCTTTGGGGACACGCCATCACGCTTCCCAAACGCGTTGGCGGAGGCGTTCGGCTCGTTGAGCGCACCAACAATGACTTGGAATCGTTTTTCCACACGATCAAACATGGCGAACGCCGCCGCAGCGGACGCAAAATCCTGACCCAGGACTTCGAGTCCCTTCCACCCGCGGCTGCGCTGGCGGCCAACCTCAGGCACGCCGACTACGTCAGTATTGTTTGTGGTTCGCTCGACCGTCTTGCGGCCGCGTTCGCCGAACTCGATGCCGCCAACCGATCACGCTCTATCGCCGCAGATATCGCGCATCACACAATTATTGAAACCGCATCGCTCAGCACGCTCGATAAACGGCTGGTCCGCAAGCCCGCTTTGGGGGACCGCATCATTGCCGCCGCTCAGTGCGCCTGAGCTTTGAGATACCCGGTCGGTTTCATGAAAATACCCTTCGGCAACCGACGTTTGACGCCGAGGCATGGAATTCATCCGCCGCTTCTTGCAGCATGTCCTGCCTACCGGGTTTATGAAAATCCGCTACTACGGTTTCATCAATCCCAACTGTGCGGTCTCCCTCGATCGGATTCGCGGCCTGATCGAATTAAGCTACGGTTTCGCTGTCGATTTGCCCGTTCCTGATATCGAGCCCCGTCGTCCCAACACCTGTCCAAACTGCGGCGGTCTGCTCAAACTGCGTTCAGTGCTGCCGCCGCTCAAGGTTCTACGCCGATCCGGATAAGAAAAAACTCTATAACTCCATTTTCATCGCGGTGCTTGTTTCCCCGGCGTGTAAGCTCACGGGGATGCGCCGAGGTTTGCCCAGGTTGCTAATAACGTTGTTCCAATACTGTCCTTCGCAGGGATGACCGACGAGAGAAAAACTTAACTTCAGCAAATTTTACTGCTGC
>JAMQPH010000201.1 GCA_023717605.1 Pyrinomonadaceae bacterium | reverse complement strand
GATGAGGCCATCAAAGGTTTACACCCAGAGAGTGCAGTCGGCTCATTCATACTGAGTGAAGCACCCCACTGTATTTCAGCGTCCCAATTTCTGCAGCTGACTCAGCAACCGCCGCACCAGTTCCGAATCGGGGTTGGCTTTTTGCAAGGCCTGAAATTCCTTCTCGGCTTGATCCAGCAGCCCTGCTTCCGCATACAGCAGTCCCAGCGTCAGATGCGAGGAGCCGTAAGCTCCCTGCGCTTGCGTAAGCTCATTCGCTTTCCGCTGATCGAGAATGCGAAACTTCGCCTGCGTCGCCGGCGGACGGGGAGATCTGAATTCCTGCCCGTCTTTGATAGCTTTCACTTGCCAGGAATAAATTTCGCCGCGTTTGAGCGGCTGCGGCGCTGTCCACGACTTATCGGTAAGCGGTGAACTACCAGTCACAAGGTTGAACTTCTTGTCATAGACTTCAATGATGTAGCCTGTCGCGCCCTCCAATTGCGACCAGCGGAAAGTCGGACGATCAGATAGCATCACTTTCCCGACCGGCTCAGTCACGGAAAACTTATTACCCTGTTCGTCGCCGCCCATTAGTGAGCTCGTTGGCCGATTTAGTCCCACCAGCAGTGACGATTGAGTGAGCCGTTGATTGGTAAGCGATTCCCTCACCATTCGTTGATATGCGGGCGGCAAGTTATCAACACCTGAAAGCTTGCCAGCCCGATCCAGCACTACCCGACCTTCGCCATCATTGAGCTCAGCAATCACGGGTGCAGCTTCCGGCGCAGGAATAGGTGAGGGCGTAGGCATCACAGACGGTGTGGATGGAGGAGTGAAGGATGTTGGCGGAGTGGCGATCACGACCTCCCTCTCTTTTTTCTGTTGGGCTTGCCAAATCAGCCAGCCAATCACCATGAGCAAAAGGACAGCCAGCGCCGAGCTGAAAGCCAAGGGAGATCTCAGCAAGGGAGAAGGCAGGAACGCAAGCAAACGATGCCGCCAGCTTTGGAACGTCGCGCGAACAGGTGCCGGATGATATTCGCGGTTGAGTCTCGGTGCGACCTGACTTTTGAAAGCTCGCAAATCGGTAACCGCCAGGGCACACTGCTCGCAAATGGTTAAATGATCTTGGACTACTTGCAGTTCCTCGCCTGTCGGCATCCCATCAACATATTCAGCGATCTGCTCAACAGTCGGATGCGTCCACACCCTTGCGGAGGAAGCAATCCCGGCCGGCGGATCAAACACCTCGAAACGCAGAGCCAAGAATGCCGCGTCGCCGCTCAGCGCCCTTTCGACCTGCCTACGGCACGATTCGCACACTCCCAGGTGATCGGCCACTGATAGCAGTTCTGTGGCTGATAGACTTCGTCGGCCGTAGTCTTCAATTTGATTCTCGGTAAGATGCCCGAGCAAGTTTTTGTCCCCCCCACAGCTCTGGGCCCTCGCAGTTCTCAGACCCATAAGTTGCTGAAAAGCGCCGGTTATTACCGGCGTCTCAGGTAAATCCCTTTAAGCGCCGCTTCAATCGTTCACGCGCTGATTTGCGGGCATTAATCACCTGTTGTCGCGTCAATTGTAACCGCTCAGCAATCTTTGCGTCTTCAAGCGGCAACTCGTTCCACAACTCAGCAAATTCTTCCGCACTCATGCCGAGCATTTCAGCCAACTGCCGAACAGTCGCGATTCCAGCCGCCGGAAAGAGAGCAATGCAACCGCGTCCATCAGCGTCTTTTAGATTGAGCAGCAAGGCTGCGCGCTGATTCAGCGGAAGCTGGCGTACTTCTTCCCACAGCCTCTGCAAAAAGATCCGTTTCTCGACCTGCCACGCTGTATCTCTTTCTCCACCCGCAGCTGTCAACGCGATGGCATCTTCGTTCTGATCAGTTGACTGAACAGGCTGATCCCGGATGGACAGCAACGCAGCCAGGGCACTGATCAGTTCATCGAATTCAATCGGATCCCCGAGATGATTGAATATCGCCGCCAGAATGTCGCTTGACTCTGCCTGCTGCCTGCCGGTCTGGAGCATCCTGATTTGGGCCAACAGCCTTTCATCATCTTCTAGTGATTTCAGTCGTCCTTTGGTTGCCGTTCCCTTTTGTCCACGCCACACTGCAAAGCCGGCCATAAGTTTTTGGTTTTCATTTTTCCAGAGCGCAAAACCAGTCTGGCGCGTGAGCAGATAGTAAAGACGATTCTTGAGCGCGTGGCGTTCGGGAAACTGGCGTCGCATCCAGTGGGAACAAGCGCGATGCGCAATTACCGCTGCTAACCCGCGCACGTCACTGATCGAATGCGCCTGGGGCTGCTGATGGAGTTTCTGCAACGCCGCCAGCAGTTGCACCGTGACTTCCTGACGAATGTCATCGGCTTCGGCCTCTTCCACAGCGTGCTGAGAGTTGAAGTGGAGTTTGTAGTGGATTACACCTTTAATCACCGGCTCGACATGAGTGATAAGTTGGGATAGGAACCTGTCAACCTGTTCGTCAGTGGCCGCCAGCAATAGGGGTTCAAGCAGAGCGTCGTTATTGGCTGGGAGCTTTTTCACCACTCATTCCAGACCGTCTTGTGCACGAATTTTCACAGGGCATTGCCTTGTGGTGCGATAGCGTTTCAGGCTCGACAAGCGCTGGCCGGGATGAACTTCAGTTCGGCAATCGCCTAACAAGATGATGGCAAATGGCAGCAGCAACAATCTAAATCTGAAATGCAAAATCTGCAATCCGAAACTCTGAGTCTCCTTAGGAATCCATTAATTCACCGGGGTGCCTGGCCACCAGACTTTATCGGTTCGCTAGCGCATCGAGCATCGTTCGTCGTAGTATCGACATCGAAAGCGGTCTGAAATCGTGACTGCGCATATAGATAAACAGGGAATTTAGAATGGCATTATTGGAAATAGTGACGTGGCCGAATCCAATACTTGATGCGCCGGGAGAGCAGGTCACTGAGTTCGGCGACGATCTCAAAAAACTGATTGGCGACATGTTTGAGACCATGTATGCGGCGCCGGGAGTTGGTCTGGCCGCAGTCCAGGTGGGTGTACCCAAGAGACTGTTTGTTATGGATTGCTCGGGTGGTAAAGATCCTGACCAGCGTGTCGTAATGGTTAATCCCGAGGTCCTGCACGTCGAGGGTGAACAAAATGGGGAAGAGGGCTGCCTGTCTTTTCCGGGAATCTTTACACCAGTCGAACGCAGTCTGCGAGCGGTCGTGCGCGCCCATGATATCAACGGCAACGAGTTTGAACTTGATGATACGGAGCTTACTGCCCGATGCATGTTGCACGAGACTGACCACTGTGACGGTATTGTTTTCATCGACAAGATGAGTCCACTCAAACGAGAACTTGTGAAACGCAAGATCCGGAAGCTGCAAAAAGCAGGAAAGTGGTAGTGAAGGAGCTGCATATGCCGACAGAATTCCGTAACGAGCCGTTTACTGATTTCAACAAAGAAGAAAATGCCCAGGCGATGCGGGAGGCGTTAGCCAAGGTGCAAAGCGAGTTGGGCCGCGAGTACCCACTCGTGATTGGAGGCGAGCGGATCAAGACAGAGGGCAAATTGGAGAGTATTAACCCGGCTAACCGAACTCAGGTAGTGGGCCGCTTCCAGAAGGCGACCAAAGACCTGGCGAATCGGGCCGTCGAGGGGGCGTACGAAGCGTTTCAATCCTGGAAGAAGACTAGCCCTTCAGATCGCGCAGACCTGCTGTTTCGTCTCGCTGGACTCTTGCGTGAACGGAAGCATGAAATGTCTGCGTGGATGATCCACGAGGTTGCTAAGAGTTGGGCCGAAGCTGATGGAGACACCGCTGAGGCGATAGATTTTTGCGAGTTCTACAGCCGTGAGATGCTGCGCTATGCCAGCCCTCCATCGCTCACGAAGATCCCAGGTGAAGAGAATCGACTTGAATACATTCCGCTCGGCGTCGGTGCCGTCATCCCACCCTGGAACTTCCCATTGGCAATTATGGCGGGAATGACTGTTGCTTCGGTGGTCACCGGAAATACTGTGGTGCTCAAACCTTCGTCGGATGCGCCGACCATCGCGTACAAGTTCTTCGAGCTACTTGAAGAGGTAGGAGTGCCTCCGGGAGTTGTGAACTTCATGACTGGATCCGGCGCCGAAGTGGGCGACGTCGTGGTAGACCATCCAAAGACACGTTACGTGGCGTTTACCGGTTCGAAGGAGGTTGGTCTGCGGGTAAACGAGCGTGCGGCCAAGGTCAACGAAGGACAGATTTGGATTAAGCGCGTGGTTGCCGAGATGGGTGGGAAGGACGCAATCATCGTCGCCGATGATGCCAATCTTGACGACGCGGCAACCGGAGTTGTTCAAGCCGCATTCGGCTTTCAAGGACAAAAATGCTCGGCGTGCTCACGCGCGATCATTGATGCGAAAGTCTACGAGCCAATGCTGGAAAAAATTGCCCAGCGAACACAGCAAATCAAAGTAGGCGATCCGCGCGACCCTAAAACCAGTATGAGCGCCGTCATCAACGAAAAGGCCTTCAAGACCATTAACTCTTATATCGAGAAGGGTCGGGCAGAGGGCGGACGCCTGGTGGCCGGAGGCGGTTCGGATGGCGAGCAGGGATTTTTTATTGAGCCGACGGTCATCGCTGACGTAAAGCCACTGTCCACTATCGAGCAGGAAGAAATATTTGGGCCGGTACTGGCCGTGATCAAAGCCAATGACTTCGATGATGCGCTGAAGATCGCCAATGATACGCAGTTTGGCCTGACCGGTGCAGTCTACAGCGCTGACGAAGACAGACTCAATCGCGCGCGACGTGAGTTTCATGTCGGCAACCTGTATCTCAATCGCAAGTGCACCGGAGCTTTGGTAGGGGTCCACCCGTTTGGGGGCTTCAATATGTCGGGCACCGATTCAAAAGCCGGAAGTCACGACTACCTTGCGCTGTTTTTGCAGGCAAAAGTCTGGGCTGAGCGAACGGGAGCCACCGTGAGCAAGAAAGCTGAAATGGGAACCGCCGGATGAAATGAACTGACCAGGTTTTGATTGCGAAGGATGCACAGGTGACAGGAGGCTGGGGGCACTGTCACCTGTATCTCTTTTTGAGTTCAAACTATGCGCATTGTTTTCATGGGTACT
>JAMQPH010000199.1 GCA_023717605.1 Pyrinomonadaceae bacterium | reverse complement strand
ATATCGCCGGGAGCCGGCTCTTTACCGTCTTGTGTTCTATCCGCGCGTCAGTCAGAAGCCGATAGTTATCAGCAGAGAGGCCAACAACACGCGCAGAGACTTTCATTGCAATTAGAATTGAAAAGTTGTCGTGCGAAGTGGCCCGTCAAAGATCGTCACAAAGGTATTCAATACATCGCGTCCAAGTAAACGCCCGTCAAAGGTGGGATGGGGTTCAATGAGAGCGGCGGACAGATGCCCACCAATTTCTGCGAAACAACGGTAAAGTAGTGTAGGAGTAGGCGCTGAGTCGATACCGCGAGAAAAAGAGCTATAAATCGGCGAAGAAAAAATGGAGACGGCCGCGCAATTCTCGAATGGCAACACGGTATTGTCTGCGCCAGTATCTGGGATGACATCGGCATAGGTTGCGTGATGGCTTTGCTGAAAGTTCAAAAACTTAACCTCTATGCGCGGAATAGGCGGGGGATAGGAGCTATCGTAGGCGAACCCAATCTCTCTCCGCTGCCGGATTGTAAAAACCGTGTCGGATTCTCCACCAACCTTTTCAATATAGGCATCACAAAGTCCTCGTTTCCCTACCTCATCCATAACCGTCGCCATATCCTCACCGATGGTTACCACTTGACCGTTGTGCACCGCCACCCACTTGTTCGCTAATCTCTGCACGAGCTGCTCCCGCTGCTGCCAATAGACTTTCTCATTTGCGAGGTAGGCCTCTGTAAGAAGTTGCCTGAGCCGCTCTGGGAGTTGTTCCGATTTGTGCGTACCCATAATGGTCGACACCTCCGCGATTGACGTGAATCATCCTACCCAACCCCATTGAAAGTCTCAATGCAGGACCGCGATGTTGTCTTCGTCGCCAACTTTATTCGTAAATCGTCTACTTGGATCAAGCCGTTGAATAGCACTCAGTTTCCCAACCGGTAAGCAGTGAGCAGATAAAAACAAAAACATTTTTGATCCTGCGTTGCTCTCTGGTTCGTTGACTGCTCACTGCTAACCGCTCACTGTTCGCTGTCATTTGATGACCCGATCCGCTCTCACCAGCACGTTAGGCGGAATCGTCAGACGGATCTGCTTGGCCGCTTTCAAGTTGATGATCAACTCGAACTTCGTCGGCTGCTCCAAGGGGCGATCGGCGGGCTTCATGCCTTTGAAAATTTTATCTGCGCACGTTACGACACGCCACCACGGATCGCCCAAGTTTGGCCGGTAGGACATGGGTGCAAATGAAATGTCGATCGCGTCACAGACAGTCTCCAACTAGACTGTCACGTGGATCGCCCTTCCAATAATGAATGACAGCGTATTCAGTAAGGAGCTGATATGTCAACCTCGTGGCAAGCCGCGAGTCCTTTTTTGGATTGCGAAAAAGGCTCGGCCGGGAGCTCAATGAACAGAATCCGGATCGGAACGATTGCTAAAGTGCGTTTAGCACCTGAAGGAGATCCACAGTCGGGTCACCCGTCAGCGATGACTGCGTAATAGTGCCTTGTAAGTCGTGGTGATGGTGTGGAAAGTTCGGGAGATTGGGAAAATGGGGCGCGTTATCCCAGCGCCGCAAGGGTTTGTCTGAGAGTTCCTGATATGAATATCGGATGCTGCCGGAAACTGCTCGGAGCCTTATCTGAAGGGTTTGCCCAGATGTCAGCTCACAGCGGATCTTAAAGAGGAAGGTCTCCTCATCGAGGGGGTCGTTATCGATGATAACAAAAGATTTAACCCTAGAAGAAGCCCGTAAGAGAGTCTCAAGGAGTGGGAGCATTCCGCAAGTCTGCGTCCACTGCCTGCCACCGGACGAGGAACTGCTCCGCCGCCTGCCACTCCTCTAAATCATCCTCGGCCTGCAATATCTGTTGTTGTTTGTTCAGATGGCCCAATGCAGGGATCGTCTCGATTCCCTGGCAAACGGCAGCCACCTGCTTGGCAAACTTTTCAGCGGACGTTTGGTAGAAAGAGCGAAAATGCTCCACTCGCTCCTGATATTTACTGACCTGCCGCTGGACATAATCCTTGGCCAGCATCGTCAATGCCTCGGCCTCATCTTTACAGATCCCATGGGTGAGAAAAGAGTCAATGATCCTTTTGACGGCGTCTGCGCTCATGTCCGAAACCGTACCACGCACCTTAGCCCCGCGCAATATTCTTCCTTCTCTGTCTCGATCTCTGCCTCTGTCTGTTTTCCTCAATCCAAAATTCTAAATCCTATGCTAATGTCCTCTTCACTTGATGACCCTATCCGCCCGCACCAGCACATTCGGAGGAATCGTCAGGCCGATTTGCCTGGCCGCTTTCAGGTTGATCACGAATTCAAACTTCGTCAGTTGCTCGACCGGCAGGTCAGCAGGTTTCGTTCCCTTGAGGATTTTATCGACG
>JAMQPH010000186.1 GCA_023717605.1 Pyrinomonadaceae bacterium | reverse complement strand
ACTTTATTTTGAAGTTCTGCCCGACAGACCCTTCCGAGACGGCACTGATGGCGCGTTTTGCGAAGATCGGCGTCGGTGCGGGAAAGACCTTCGATCCCAGCAAGCTGTCGCCGGAAATGAAGACGGCCATCGAGCAGGGCGTGACCGATGCTTGGGCTGACTTCGACGGAGTGCTGAAAGAACTTAATGCCGGGAAGATTTCCTCAAGTGACCTCAACGTCGGTACGCGCGAGTACATGAAGGGCAATTATTTGTATCGCATGGTCGCCACTATCGGCATCTGGGGCAACTCAAAGCAGGAGGCGATATATCCGATTTATTTCGTCGATGCCGATAAGCAGAAGTTGAACGGTGCCAATCGCTACACGTTGCGCTTTGCGCCGGGCCAATTACCGCCCGTCAACGCCTTCTGGTCGCTGACGATGTATGAACTGCCGGCAAGTCTGCTCGTGGCCAATCCCATCAATCGTTACCTCATCAATTCGCCGATGCTGCCGCAGATGAAGAAGGACGCCGACGGTGGGTTAACGTTGCTGATCCAGAACGAATCCCCCGGCAAGGACAAGGAAGCCAACTGGTTACCCGCGCCGAAGGGGCCTTTCGCGATGTACATGCGCCTCTACTGGCCGAAAGAAGAAGCGACGGACGGCAAGTGGACCGCCCCGCCGCTAGAGAGGGCGAAATAGAAAACTGATTTGCGTTGCGGCGGAGTCTCATCAACTGGGCTGATGAGGCTCCGCCAAAGCTTGGATCGGTGTGTCATTTGGCGAGTTTTATAGAGGACGATCCACGAAATTACACGAACCAACACGCTCTGCCAGGCCGCAAACTTTTCGTCATTCTTCGGCGAGGCTGACAGCATCCACAGATTACGCAGATTAGGAATGAAAATGAACAGTTATAAGGACGGATTGAGGCTGGGTACTTACTCGTTGGCGGCAGGATTCGGCCTAAACGTGGTGCGAGAATTCATCCTCCATCGTTAAGTTGGGAATAGCGAGATTGACGCCCGTTGGGTGTGAGGTTCGCGTCTCACGAAGCCCTTATGAGATTCACACCACCAAACGACCTTCTGATTCTTATCGTTCTACTTTTCCTGACGAGTGGCAGCGCGGTGGGACAGAATGCCGGAACGGCAAAGGAAGTCTGGCCGGCGGTGAAAGTTAATTTTGAATTGGAACAGACGCTAAACCTGCAAGTGTTTGTCGAGGCAGAGAATGGCGAAGAGTTCCCTTTCATCCAGTGGAAAACTGGAGCCTTGATCAGCTACCGCATGAAGCGAATCTTAAAACCTCGTGAAGACGAAATCGATAATGAGAACAAATACCACCTGGGGGTGGCTGTTGGTTACGAGTATCTGCAGACGACCCAGAATGGTCAAACCAAACGCGAAAACCGAATCATGCTCCAGTCCACACCTCGTCATAAGCTCGGCGCCGGTTTTCTCGTGCAGGATCGGAATCGGGTCGAATTTCGCTGGGTCAACGGTGTTTACGATGCGCGCTACAGGAATGAGTTGACGGTCGATCGCACCTCTCGGATAGGCAAATTGCGGTTGACACCCTACGCTGCTGGCGAACTGTTCTTCGATCGCAACCACCATTCCTGGAATCAGAACCAGTACGCCTTTGGAGTGCAGTTTCCCTACAAAAAACGCCTTATGCTCGACACGTACTATCTCCGGCAAAACTGCACCACATGCAGCCAGGACCCTTTGAATGTTTTTGGCGTGACGCTAAATCTCTACTTTAGGAGGTGACCATTCTTCATATATCATTCGGCATTGCTGTTGGCCTGACTGTCAAAACTGACAGTTACGTGGATATTTTTCCTACCATAGAATTTAGGACGAAAATCGCACCATGGACTTGGATCCTTAGGTCGGCAGTCGATGCCGCCCGGATTATGCAGTAACTACCTCCGACCGTGACGAGTTGGAGAACTTTCGAGGAGGAGAGCATGAGAATAGCGCGAATCATTTTAGGTTTCAGTCTACTGTTAATGGCAACCAGTGCCTTTGGACAGAAGGTGACCACCGACTCAGTTCCTGGTACGGATTGGTCCAAGTATCACACCTATTCCTGGGGAGAAGGAACACCAGCGGAGGACCCGATAGTCGGACAAAGAATCGTCGCAGGCATCGACGCGCAGCTCGCAGCGAAAGGGTTGAAGAAGGTCGACAGTGACCCGGACCTGGTAGTCCTCTACCACGCTGCAACTGACAAGCAGAAATCGCTTAATTGGAGCAACATGGGAGGATGGGGTCGTTTTGGAGGGATGGGGTCGGCGCAGGTTGATACGGTAGTCACCGGCCAATTAAAAGTCGACCTTGCTGACTACAAAGCGAAACAGTTCCTCTGGCGAGGTACGGCCACCGATACCGTCAGTGGCGATCCTCAGAAGAATGCCAAAAAAATCGAAAAAGCACTGACCAAGATGTTTCAGAAGTTTCCGCCCACGTCTGGACAATAGGGACTCTCCCTAACTAACCGAAGGAGGATAAGTAATGCGCAACGTAGAAAAAGTGTTGTTCGCGGTGGTCGGTCTCGTGAGCCTCATCCTGC
The DNA here is from genome assembly GCA_023717605.1 of Pyrinomonadaceae bacterium. Lineage (GTDB taxonomy): Bacteria > Acidobacteriota > Blastocatellia > Pyrinomonadales > Pyrinomonadaceae > PSRF01. Next base: position 9,740 of record JAMQPH010000186.1, on the reverse strand, counting down.
TAACAAGCCCAAGCGCTTCTCCACAAAAATTGGATAAGACCATTTTTATTCAAGCTCAAGCGATGGGTCAGTCGACCCAATTGGGGCAGAACTTTAGCGTCAACATCATGATTGACGAATTCTCGACCCCGGATGACCAGAAGGCCCTGCTTGCTGCGTTCACCGAGAAGAAGAACGAAGGCGTGGTTAACGCCTTGTCGAAGATGAAGAGCAAGGGTCGAATTGCGATTACCGGTACGCTCGGATATGAGGTGACCTACATCCGACAGTTTTCCATGCCTGATGGAAGCACGAAATACCGACTCGTGACGAATCGACCCATTACTTTTGGCGAAGCCTGGTCGGATAGCCGGTCGATGGACTACAACTTGTCTGGCGTGGAAGTCATTATGAGCCCCGACAAAAAGAAAAACTCAGGCACTTTGCTCCCAGCCTGCCAGTTCAAACTCGATAAGGAAAACCATATCGAAATCGAACTACTCCAGAATGCCTGGAAACTGGTTGATGTCCGCCAAAGGTAGCCAGGCAAGCCGGTCTCCTTTCTCCTGGCAGGCTGCGGCCGCATGAAACAACTTGCCGCGTTCTTGAAGACCACATTGATTGGCGGGTTGCTGGCGCTGTTCCCGCTGTTTTGTTGCGTATACCTCATCGTTCTTATTGGGGGCGCCCTCACGAGTTTCATTAGGCCGTTCTTGAGTTTCTTGCCCCAGAACCGTTTTGTAGGCGTAGCTCTAGCCGATGTGGCTTCGCTATTCATATTGGTTCTTCTGTGTTTTCTGATGTCAAAGCCAACACAGTGGAGAAGCTGAACGTTCCGACGGGCGAGGTAGCCCGGGTCATAGCTACGCTGGAGCAGGGACGCGTGCGCTCCAGGCTGAGCACCAAACGAAAGATTGCTAAAGGAAAGTAGTACGGTAGGTTCAAGAAGATGATCCTCGTCACCCTCATTAGCAATATTCGAGCATTCCCAGCCCTCCACACTGGCAAGAGCCACCCAGCACACAGAACCATTTGCGGTAGCCAATGGATCCCAGCTCTCAACACCGGCTGAGCGGTTGCTGCCTCGTGCTGAGTGGCTTCTGCTCGTGTTGAGTGATGGGATCCATTGGCTACCCGCAAATGGTTCTGCGAAGCCCTGCAAATTGCCTGAGCTTGAATTGTCCCCACAGCGGCCCTGTCAGTTTTCCTCAACCTGCCTGTCAATAGTGACAGTTACCCAAGTGTAGGTCATCTCGATAAACTTTTCATAAGTTCGCGGGAATACCTTGGTCGCTATGAAGCCGTCTCGTCCACGACGTGGGATAAAGAGACTAGCGCCAGGGCGAATTCGCGATAAGGAGACACCATGAGGAAGTCAATCAAGATCTCGATGCTCATTCTGACGTTTGTAACTGTCAGTTTCGCTCAGGATCCAGGGTGGCCAAGACAGAAATCGAGTCCGGCGGGCAAACTCGTCTATTACCAGAAAAAGAGACTTGGCTTCGTGGCGTTTGGCGGCATTGGCAGTATTGCTCAAAGGTGGAATGAGTTCCGCTCGGATAAATTTTTGCCTGCCGCCGGCGCGGGGCTGAGATTCACGCTCGACAAGAAGAACAACATCAACTATCGCATCGACTGGGCCATTGGCCGCGAAGGGCACACGCTCACAATCGGAATAGGCGAGGCTTTCTAACCGAGGTATTGGCCTTGCTTTGGCCCTGATTCGCACTGAAACCCACCATTTAAAGCAAACCAGTTCAACCGTTGCCCTAAGCTATTTACGGTAGGATAGATCAGTAGTATTACGTATTGTGGCCCCCTGCGCGCCGGTGTAGATTTTCCGCAGTACTCTTCGTTTGCTTCGCAGCTTCTGGGTCGTGTCGGGATGGCCTTGTTCTGTGATGAAGGTGCATGGAAGGACGTCCAGTCATTACCAGGGCAAGGATTTCGGTCCAGCCTGCCCAAGTTTAAGGCAAACCCAGGGGTTCGAAAAACGCTTTCCTATTGCTGGACTCCACCCGAATAAGTCCTCAGGCGAAAACGCACGCTTCCCGACCGGCGATTCTGATTCGTCTCGGCAGTTGCAGGTCGCTTTGTAATGCGTTTCTAATCGACAGAAGGTGGGGGGACGTTGCTCATACGATTAGCCAAAATCGGGCTGACATTGGCGCTTGGAAGATTTCTGTTGTTTGTAGAGCCCACCTTTTGGGAACAGTACAAGTGGCGCATCGTCGGAGTTGTTTCGCTTTGCATCGTGGAGGCGCTGCTAATCGCCTGGTTGTTGATTAGTCAATCAAGACGCCGTCAGGCAGAAGCAGATTCCAGGGCCAGCGAGCAGCGATACCGCAATGTGGTAGAGACCCAAACGGAACTCATCTGTCGCTTTCTACACGACACAACACTGACATTTGTTAACGACGCGTACTGTCGTCATTTCGGTAAAACCCGCGAACAGTTAATTGGGACGAAGTTTGTCGATCTAATTCCGGAACATGCTCGAGATGCCGCTCTAGACCACGTGACATCGCTCATTAGGAATCCTCGCGCTGAACCATACGAGCACGAGGTCGTTCTGCAAAACGGTAAGAGGGGATGGCAGGAGTGGATCGACCACGTAGTTGAGGCAAACGGACACGGCATCGAGTTGCAGGGAATTGGTCGTGACATCACCAAGCGGCGCGAGGCCGAAGAGGCGTTGCGATCGAGCGAAACGCGCTTTCAGACTATGGCTGATAGTGCTCCTCTTTTGATCTGGACCTGCGGTCTGGACAAGCTTTGTAGTTATGTCAACCAGGGTTGGCTGGAATTCACTGGTCGGACCATTGAGCAGGAACTCGGCAACGGCTGGGCGGAAGGAATTTTCAGTGAGGACTACGCTCGATGCTGGGAGATTTTGGATTCAGCTTTCGATCGCAGAGAGGCGTTTAAGGTTGAGTACAGGTTGCGGAGGGCCGATGGAGTCTTCCGTTGGGTCTACACCTCGGGCACACCCCGCTTTTCTTCAGAGGGAGAATTCCTGGGGTACATCGGTTCATGCATTGACATTGCTGATCGCAAAGAAGCGGAAGAGGCGTTGCAAAATGCGCACGAAGAGGTAAACAAGCTAAAGAACCAACTTCAGGCAGAAAACATTTATCTTCAGGAGGAAATAAGACTTGCACACCATGTGGACGAAATAGTCGGCGAAAGCAATGCGATCAAATACGTGCTGTTCAAAACTGAGCAGGTGGCCAAGACGGACACCACGGTGCTCATTCTTGGCGAGACTGGTACCGGCAAAGAACTGGTTGCTCGGGCCATTCACAGTCAAAGCATTCGCAAGGATCGGCCGCTCGTGAAAGTGAACTGTGCTGCCTTGTCGGCGAGCTTGATTGAAAGCGAATTGTTCGGGCACGAGAAAGGTGCTTTTACCGGAGCGGTCGCACGCAAGATCGGGCGATTCGAGTTGGCAGACGGGGCAACGTTATTCCTCGATGAAATAGGCGAATTGCCCCTCGAATTGCAACCGAAATTGTTGCGGGTGATTCAGGAAGGGGAAATCGAACGGCTCGGCAGCTCGAAGACCATCAAGGTGGACGTGCGCATTATTGCGGCAACCAATCGCCACCTCAAAGGAGAAGTCGAGAAGGGAACCTTCCGCGAAGACCTTTGGTACCGCCTCAATGTCTTCCCGATCACAGTGCCGCCGCTCAGGCAGCGCAAGGAAGACATTCCCCAAATGGTCGAACACTTTGTGGGTAGTTTGTCAAAGAAACTGGGGAAAAAGATAACTTCCATTTCCCCGGTTACGCTGAAAAAGCTCCAGGATTATTCGTGGCCGGGGAATGTCAGGGAGTTGGCGAACGTCATTGAACGCGCAGTAGTCACCGTGCAGGGACCCGTTCTGCACATAGCTGACCATTTCGAACAACCTCACCCAGAGGAATTGCCAGATTCAACCAAAACTCTCGAAGAAATGGAAAAGCAATACATCAGCGGCATCCTCGACCAGACCGCCTGGAGAATTGATGGTCCCGATGGAGCGGCCAGGATTCTCGGCCTCAATCCGAGCACTCTGCGAACCAGGTTGGTCAAACTGGGATTACAGAAGAACATCCGCGCAGTCGCTGGGAGTTCGAAAGCAACAAGCTGACGCCCCATCAGCGTAGTCCATTGCGCGTCTCCGCTCTCAAGTCACCCATAGTAGTAGAACGGTTTCACCTGACGTTGAATAACCCTCGATTTCAGACTTGCTTCAGATCCTGGACCAAGCCTCCGCTGCGGAATAGCGCGGAACTGCGGAATACAACGGCGCTAAGACGATTACACCGGTGTGTTAATAAACTGCTGCTGCAACCGCAAGGCGTGTAATCGAAGCACTTAACATCTCGGCTGCCGCACTGAACCTCCGCTGCACGCTACTTGCACTAGGAGATGCCTGAACCTTTTCGGACAGCTTGTCGATTGGAGCCCCGCAGCGAACCTCGCTCAGTTCATTCACTTTTGAGGCTCAGGAACTTAAGTGGACAGAAAACAGGGAGCAGACGTGATTGTCAACACGACGAGGATTACCGTGCGGCCGGAGAACCGCACCGAACTCTTTCAAACAATTTGGCCCCTGCTTGCTCCGATCAGACGAGAAAAAGGGTGTCGAGCGTATCGCTTCTATGTCGACGCGGTGGATGAAAACTCGTCGATGTTAATCGGCGAATGGGATACGAAAGAGGATTGGTCGAACCACTTGCGATCTCGGGGCTATGCTGTCCTGCGGGGGGCGATTACTGTTCTCAGCAGTCCCGCGAGTATTGACTTCAAATTGCTTTCGGCCATCGAAGTAGACATTGATGAAGTAGACCTAATCGGGAACTCTGAATTTTGAGGAGTAGCATCTCTTGCGCATATCACTGTCAAGAGAATCACTTAATATGATTCACAAATCAGTAGTAGTAACGTCTCAAGTCAGCTTGGGTATGCCACCCAACGCATCTAAGGACGCTGCGTTTAAGACCGATGTTTTTCTCCAACGCATGGTTGAAGCCTGTGCCTCTAATCTTGCAGTTCTTGATGAGTCAGGAAAAATCCTCTACGCGAGCAGGGCCTGGCGAGTATCCGGAGAGCAAAATGCTTTGTCAGAGAATCCGGACGGCCTGGGTCTTAAACACTTTGGCACAGACAGTGAATCGTCAGTTACTGTTTTTCCTCAGACAGATGCACTGGCCGAGGATATCCGGCGGATCCTCGACAACCGTCAGAGAGAATTTCATCGGGAATACTCGTGCAGCGGCTCTCGTGGCGCAAGATGGTTTCTGGTGCATGCGGCACGACTAGACCTCCCGGAGTCGGGTGGTTTTAGGATTCTGCTCACGCGAGAAGACACCACCAGACGCCGGCAGGCAGAAGAAGAGCTACGCAATCTCGGCGGTCGTCTTATAAAGGCCCAGGAGGAAGAGCGAAGCCGGGTCGCGAGAGAGCTTCATGACAACCTGAGTCAGCGAATGGCAATTCTGGCGATCGAACTGGATCAACTGCGGCAGAAAATACCCAAATCCCAAGCTGCCTTGACCGTCCATGTCGAACAGCTTTGGACCAACGTCCAGGAAATTTCTTCAGAGATCCACCAGCTCTCCTATCGACTTCATCCTTCCAAACTAGATCACCTGGGGCTAGCTGCCGCGTTGGAGAGTCTCTGCGAAGAGCTTTCTCAACACCAGGAGATTGAGATCGAATTCCAGCAGCACGGGTTTCCAGCAATTCTTCCGCAAGACATCACGTTGTGCGTTTTCCGCATCGTTCAGGAATCTCTGCGAAATGTCATAAAACACAGCGGAGCACGTGATGCTCGAGTGGTGTTGAAAAAGACTACCCAGGCCATACATCTCCGTGTCTCGGATAGTGGGTGCGGCTTTGACATTGAGTCCCCCGAAAGTACAAAAGGTCTTGGATTCGTCAGCATGAGAGAGCGCCTTCGGCTGGTGGGGGGACATATTTCAATTCGATCCCAACCGTCGCGAGGTACACACATTGCCGTCCTGGTTCCTCTGAATAGCCGACAACGAGCTGTCGTCCGTACGCGGGAAACAAATGAAGGAACAGGACACAACCACGGTTAGCTGGTAAACCAACCTGGTCCGTTATTGCTTTGCATCAATGGAGAAAGTCATGAAACGAACACGCATCATACTGGCGGACGATCACGTCTTGTTGTTGGACGCCATCAAGAATCTGCTCGAGCCTGAATTTGAAATAGTAGGAACGTTTCATGACGGGCATGCTTTGCTGAATAGTGCGCTAGAGCTAGACCCGGATGTGATCGTGCTGGACATCGGCATGCCGAAGATGAATGGCCTGTGCGCAGGCCAGCGCATCAAGCAGATGCTGCCGAAAGTTAAGTTGGTTTACTTGACGATGAATTTGGATCCGGACCTGGCTGCGGAGGCTTTTCGTCTGGGTGCCTCGGGTTACGTGGTAAAGAATTCAGCAGCCACGGAACTAGTTCACGGCATCCGCGAAGTCTTGCGCGGTCGATCTTACATTACGCCGTTAATGACAAAGGGCAAGGTTGGATCCTTTATTCAGGACATCCACCGGAAGAACCCCAACCAGCTGACCTTGCGTCAAAAGGAGGTGCTTCAATTATTAGCAGAAGGTCGCTCGATGAAGGAGGCGGCGTTTATCCTGAACGTCACCCCACGAACAGTTGCCTTTCACAAGTACACCATGATGGAGCATCTCAGACTCCGAACCAGTGCAGAACTGATCCAGTTTGCAATCAGGAGCTCGATAGTGGCCGCCTAGGTCGGCGGTCGTCGCCCAATCCAATACTCTTGCTTGCTTCGCTCTGGCTCGCAGTTTTGGGCGGCGAATCAAGACACTCCCAAGGCTGAGCCACCGGCAAATCCCTCGACCAAAGTCATCAGCACGCGTGTCGCCGCCATCAAGTCCGGAGTTGCACCAGAGTCCAAGGACTTTGCCCTAAAGTACAATATTCAGCGCACGTCATCCCTGCTAGCCTGTACTCCCGTCACGGACCCCGACTCTAAAATTCTGACGAATGATCGTCGGGCAAGGAATTCAAGGACGCAGTTAACGGCCTTCAACCAGAGCCGGGAGAGGAAGAGAGATGATCATTACCGCAACACGAAATTTAATGCTCACTGTCATGGCAGTGTTTCTTTTGGCGCTAGTTCACGCGTTGATGCTCGCGCTGTGACGTCACAATGTTTCTAGCTAGACAATGTTTGTGGAGGAGCCTCACGCCGACGGAATCAAACGGTGAAAAATTGAATAACTGAGACCGCAGGGCAGGCGCTAAGACCAAACGGGCGCAAGGCCTGAACAGAAGTAAGGACCAATCAGGAAAGAGTAGACGAGATGAACGCGATTTCACAAATCATCACACAGCAGTTGGCCGGGTCGGCCAGCCAGCAGATCGCATCCAGGCTGGGCGTTAGCGAGAGCACCGCGAACATGGCGGTCCAGGTAGCAGTCCCGCTTATTTTGGCGGCACTGGCACGCAACGCCACACAGCCCGAAGGAGCACAGGCCTTGCATCAGGCTGTCGCCAATGATCACGACGGGAGCATCCTCGACAATCTGATGGGCTACCTCGGGAACCCGGAAAGCGCAAATGGCGCGGGCATTTTGGGACACGTGTTAGGGGGGCAGCGCGGGGCAGTAGAGAGCAACCTGGCCCAGGCTACAGGCCTGGACCAGGGCTCGGCGGGAAGTTTGATGGAGTTAGTTGCGCCGCTGGTTATGGGCGCCGTCGGGCGAACGCAGCAGCAGAGCGGTCTTGACTCATCAGGTCTGGCCCAATACCTCGGTGAGCAGCAGCAACAGACCGCCGCGCCCGGAATGATGGGGATGCTGGGTTCGTTGCTGGACTCGAACCAGGACGGCAACGTGACGGACGATCTGGCGCGCATCGCCGGGAACTATTTTAAGTGACGAGGGACGGGTTACGAGTTCAACCAACAAATTGTAAATCTTAAGGAGGACAGAGAAGATGGGACTTTTCGACAAAATGTTCGGCCGCGGGGCTTCAGCGGCGCAGGGACAACCCAACGCACAACAACGCTTCAACGAACTGAAATTGAAGTATCAATCAGTACTTAACTTAATAGACCAGCAACAAGTGCAGTTGCAGAATCTGCACGTGCAGGACAACAAGCTGTTCATCAAAGGAACGGCACCGTCTCCGGATGCTAAGGATGAGGTCTGGAATCAAATAAAGCTGGTGGATGCGGGTTACGACAAGGACCTGACTTGCGATATCGGGTTTGATGCAGCCCTGGCCGCCGCGGCCGCAGCAGGTGGCGGACAGGGCACGGGGGGTCAAACCTATGAGGTCAAGTCTGGTGACAACCTCTCGAAGATCAGCAAGCAGTTCTATGGTGATGCCGACGAGTACATGCGGATCTACTACGCTAACCGTGACAAGCTTCGCGATCCGGATCACATTCAGGTCGGTCAGAAACTGACCATTCCTTCGGAGTAGCGCGTGAAAAGGGGGGCGGCGCGACGCTCAACGATTGTTGAGCGTCGCGCAGGGTACGTTGTTCCAGCGTATCGTTTCACTTCCCGGAGTCGAGATGCCAGCCCACATTGACGAGCTCATTTCCGCGGCGGACAAACATTTCCGTGGCGCGACCGCTCATGGTCGTGCGTTTTCCGTTCGCCTCGGTTTCACAAATGTAGGTCGTGTAGATGATGATGGTATTTCCGTAAACCTGCATCTCGGTCCTCGGAAATTCCAATCTCACTAGTTTCCCGCCGCTGTCGGCGAATCTTTGGGCCCCCGCCATGATAACTGCTCGGTCGGACCAGGCCTCCGCGCCATCGTCGATCGCGATTGCTTCTTCCGGAATTAACTTATCCAGCAACGCCCGATCATTTCCGAAGTAGGCTTTCCACACGGCTTCTCTCGCACTCAGTAGGTGAAATTGACGGAAAATCAAACGACCGAGCCGCGCGTTGAATATACCAGCCGCATCGAAGCGCGGCGGGCGGAAGCCGCGAGGCACATGCAGAGTTTTCGCCGGGTAGGGATCGTGCGCCTCTCGATTCTTGCTGTATTGCCGGTACTGGGCTGGTTTGCATTGAGTGGGCTCTCGGCCTGGTGGTTGCTTCTTCCGGTGATAGGCTTCCTGGCCCTGGCCCCAGTGCAGCAGAACATAACTGAAGCCCGGCGTCGCTGCGAGCGTGGGGCAGCTCTTTACCAGCAAGGGCTGGCTCGGCTCGATGATCATTGGGCAGGGAAGGGAGCGACGGGTGAACGTTTTGTCACCGGCTCGCACGCTTATGCGGAAGACCTGGACCTTTTCGGCACCGGTTCACTCTTCGAACTGCTCTCCAGTGCGCGCACCCGTGTAGGTGAAGAAACTCTTGCTCAATGGCTGCTCGAACCTGCAGCGCCTGACGCAATACGCGCTCGCCAATCAGCCGTGGTTGAGCTTCGTCCTCGACTTGACCTGCGCGAGGATCTGGCGCTGCTCGGCGAAGGTATCCATACTGGATCAGATGCGCGGGCACTCACAGAATGGGCGGCCGCTTTGCCCTGGAACATCTCGAGCGCCACGCGCCTAACCGCAAAGGCCCTGGCCTTGCTCGCACTGTTAACCCTCGGTTTGTGGATCGCTGGCTTCGGGTGGCTTCCGTTTCTTGCGGTATTGCTCCTGGAACAAGTATTCAACTTTAGTCTACGAGCGCCGGTCAATCGGGTTATCAGTGGCGTCGCTGGTCCAGGGCGAGACTTGCGTCTTCTTACTGAGGTGTTAAGCCGG
>JAMQPH010000158.1 GCA_023717605.1 Pyrinomonadaceae bacterium | reverse complement strand
AGACCAAAGGCCAAAGGCCACTGACAACTGACTACTGACCCTCAAGTATCCGTTCCAGTTCCCCCGGCATCTCCTGGGTCGGCCTTTGCTCTAATTTCATCTCAACGCCCTCTCTCAGGATGATGTTGTTCTGCTTACTCCACTCTTCGTCGTAGTTCGGGTAATCAATCCTGCTGTGCGCACCACGGCTTTCTTTGCGCTCCAAAGCGCTCCGCGCCACTGCTTCCGAAACGGTCAGCATTGCTTTCAGATCACGTGCCAGGTGCCAGCCCGGATTAAATAGTCGCGACCCTTCAACACGCACGCCCTCTGCTCGTGCTTTCAGCGAATCGAGTTCGCTCAAACCTTTCTTAAGATCATCCTCGGTGCGAAAGATGCCGACGTAGTTTTGCATGGCTTCCTGCAAATCCCGGTGGATATCGTAAGGACTCTCGCCGGCCGGTCGCTCAAAAGGCTCGAGCATCTCCCGCGTTGCTTCCAATACGTCTTGTGCATCTATCGTCACCGGATCGCTTTGGTTTGCATGTTCCGCTGCGCCCAACCCCGCGCGCCTCCCAAAAACCAACAGATCTGAGAGCGAATTGCCACCCAAACGATTTGCGCCATGTAGTCCTGCGGCAGCTTCGCCGGCGGCAAACAGTCCGGGCACGGTCGCTTGCGCGGTTTCAGCCTCCACTCGGATGCCGCCCATCATGTAATGACACGTTGGCCCGACTTCCATCGGTCCCTGGGTAATGTCCACGTCCGCCAGTTCGCGAAACTGGTGATACATACTGGGCAGTTTTCGTTTCACATACTCCGCCGGTTTATGCGAAATATCGAGATACGCTCCACCATGTTCGGTACCGCGCCCTTCACGCACCTCCGTATAGATTGCCCGGGCAACTACGTCCCGCGTCGAGAGTTCCATCTTCTCGGGGTCGTAGCGTTCCATGAACCGTTCGCCATCCTTATTGCGCAGCACGCCGCCTTCACCGCGCACCGCCTCAGTCACCAGAATGCCTTGGACACCCGGTGGCCAGACCATTCCCGTGGGATGAAATTGCACAAACTCCATGTCCACCAATTCGGCGCCGGCGTCGTAGGCCAGAGCCATACCGTCGCCGGTGTACTCCCACGAGTTTGAAGTGATGCTCCAGGCTTTTCCGATACCGCCGGTGGCGATGACGATCGATTTGGCTTTGAAGACTACAAAACGACCGGTCTCACGCCAGTAGCCAAAGGCGCCGGAAACGCGCTCACCATCCCTGAGTAAACGGGTGATGGCGCATTCCATGTAGACATCGATGCCCAAGTTGACACCCCTGTCTTGTAACGTCCTGATCAGCTCCAGCCCGGTGCGATCACCCACGTGACAGAGACGTTTGAAGGTATGGCCTCCAAAAGCTCGCTGAAGGATGTCTCCAGAACTGGTGCGATCAAACAATGCGCCCCATTGCTCCAACTCGCGAACTCGCTCGGGAGATTCCTGGGCATGTATCTGAGCCATACGCCAGTTGTTTAGAAACTTCCCGCCACGCATCGTGTCGCGAAAATGCGTGCGCCAATCGTCCGCCTCGTCGACATTAGCCATGGCCGCCGCGATGCCGCCTTCGGCCATGACGGTGTGCGCTTTGCCCAGCAATGACTTGCAAACGACGGCAACTGTGGCGCCCTGGCCCAGTGCCTCAATCGCAGCGCGGAGGCCGGCGCCCCCCGCCCCAATGATCAACACATCGTGTTCGTGAGTCTCGAACTTTTCGTTCACAGCAATCTCAAGTCCTGAATCGCGCCGCTGGCAAGTAACCTGATGTACAGATCGCTCAGACCCACCGAGACCAGGCTCATCCAGGCAAACAGCATGTGGTGCTCATTGAGAAAACTGGCGCCTTGCCAGGCCGAATGTCGCGCCCGGCCAAACGACACGCAGGAAAAACAGTCGACCTTGCCGCCGACGATGTGTCTCAACGAATGACAGGAGAAGGTATAAAACGAGAGCAGAACTATGTTGGCAATCAAGACGAGCGAGCCGATACCGATGCCAAAGCGTCCATTGAACCAAAAGGCCCGGATCGCGTCATACCAGAGAATAATCAGGAAGATGAGTGCAACGTAGAGAAAATAGCGGTGCAGATTCTGCAGTATGAAAGGAAACGCAGTCTCGCCGCGATACTTGTGTGACCGAGATTCACCAACTGCGCAGGCAGGGGGATCAAGAAAGAACGCGCGGTAGTAAGCCTTTCGATAGTAGTAACAGGTAGCGCGGAATCCCAGGGGCGCCCAGAGGATTAATAGCGCGGGAGACAGGGGCCACCAACTGATTTTAATAAGTGGAGAATAGAACGGAGAGAGATAGGGACCCCATTCGTAGTATTGGTTTTCGAAAGCTCGCCAAGTGGCGTAGACACTGAACGCACCCAGCACCAAAACGACCGGGACTAATTCGATCCACCACGCATCGCGACGCATGGTTCGGCCGAAAAGACTGCGCGACATTGCGGTTCTTGATTCAGCCATAAACTCATGTGGCACAGACTTCAGTCTGTGATCTCAAACCAGCCTGGGCTATCTGTCACACCTACAACTCGATCGACAACTACAGACTAAAGTCTATGCCACTAAAACACCGATCCCTTCTCCTCTCCGAGCATCGCCCTACGGACCAGCGGAATCGGTGGACCACCGTACTCCAGAAATTCGTCATGGAATTTCTGCCAGGCCTGCTTTCCGCCACGTGAGGCCGTCCAGTCTTCCCGCAATTTCTTAATCATCAACTTCCCCATGGTGTAGTTGAGATAAGCCGGATCGAAAGTGCCGCGCGCCGCCTGTTGCCGTGCAGTTCCCGCATCCTGAAATCCTTGCTCGCGAAACATCTGTTCAGACTCCTGAACTGTCATCGTGCCAGTGTGCATGCCAATGGCCGAGAGAAAGCGTACGTTGCGTTGCATCGCGTTCAGGAGTTGCCCGATGTGTGTCTCGGGATCGCCGTTTCCGAGACCGGCTTCCCACATCATTTCTTCAGTATAGTGAGCCCAGCCTTCGGCAAAGGCATAACCAACAAACACCTGCCCAAACTTCGACTGGGCACGGTTCGCGTGTAGGAATTGCAGGAAATGGCCGGGCCAAACCTCGTGCACGGACGTGAAAAGCAGGTTTGCCTGGCCGGGGATATAAGCGTCCTTCTCCTGCTGCGACCAGGATGAATCGGGCGGCGCGATGTAGTAGGTGGAAGGAAGATTCTTCTCGTATGGTCCGGGGATGTTGATGTAGGCAAAGTTCCAACGCTGATAGGCAGGCGCCTCAGCAACCAGCGCCTCTTCAGTGCCTGGAATAGTGACTATGTTCTTTTCAACCAGGAAAGCCTTCAGATCAGTAAGTTGCTTGCGCGCCATCTCTACTGATCCGCCAGTGGGCTTGTGGGCTTCTGCCTTATCGACACACTGAGCCAGGCTCTGTGCGGGCGCGTAGGAGGCGCAAGCCTCGCGCAATGCTGCCAGATTTCGTTCCAGATCTCGACGACCGACGCCCTCGAGTTCGTCCAGCCTGACCTCGACGCCCTCAGTCTTGCGTAACATCTCGCTAAACTTCCCGGCGCCGATAGCGAAGCTGTCAGTTGCCGTTGCTTGTTGCGACTGAAACCAGGCATCCAGTTCCCTCATCGCTTTGATAGCGGCAGTGTTGGCCTCGCTAAAATCTCTTTGCAGCTGTGGGTCTTTGACCGAAGCAAAAACTGCAGGCACGTCCTTTTCATAAAAAGAGACGAGACCGCCGAATGTAGTCTTACCTATTTGCACGTAGGTTTTCGGCAGAGGCGTGCGCAGGTTCTTGCGAATCTGTTCGAGTGCGGTGGGAATCGCTCTTGCATAACTGGTATAGGCACGCAAACGCTGGTCAAGTGGTGCGTAGGGACGGGCGACGTAAACGTCCGGATCGATCGAGTCGGCATAAAACTGCGGATTACGATACGGCCACTCCGCTGATTCCAGCCAGAAAAGTTCAGCGTCGATGACGCCCATCATGTAGTTCCGCTCGAATTCTTGACGCTCATCCAGATGCGAATCCTCGAACTTGGTGACCCGGGTCTTCTCCGCACGCAAACGCTCAATCTCTTTCTTGATTCCTGCGCTGCTCCAGTCGGGTAGTTTGCCGTCAAACTCGTGGCGTCCCGAACGCACAGCAAAGTCGGGATTCGCAGCAAAATGCGCGTCGAGGAACTGATTGACGTATGCATCCCAGGAAACTTCATCGTCCGACGACTTCGATCGAGTGTGTGAGTCTCTCCTGTTGATATGGCAGCTTGCCAAGACCAACAAAGCGAGAATGGTGGTTACGAGATGGAGTCTTATCGGTGTCCTCAGGGTCATCGTTGGCGGTCGCCTTCCCCGAAAGCTTTTTGAAGTTGCCGCAGTGTATGGGAGATTCCAAAGTCAGGCAAGGAGATTATCGAGAGATCAATACAGAGAAGTCGCAGGCTGGGAAGTGCTGTTTACCCCCGCTCAAGACTCGCAGCTACTCGCCCTGAAATTACTAATTCAAGTTCAACAAATTTGCAGGTTGGGAAGGGCGGTTTACCCCCGCTCAAGATTAGCTGTGGCTCACCAGTGTACTAGCAATTCCAGACTGAGTAGCTGCTAATCTTGAGCGGGGGTAAACCGCCCTTCCCAACCTGCGAATTTCTGTCGCTTGAGCCTGCGCCTTAATTAGTCTCAGTAACGCTCGGTCTGAGTCGAGTGCGGGCCTGCGCGGCCTCGGGGCTGCGTGGATAACGTCGGATGATCTCTCGCCAACTTGCGCCTTCGTAATGAAACTTCCGCTGGTCGCGATCAAAAACAAACCCGACCCCTTGCCGGTTATAGCGGTCGAGTCCGGCATAGTTCAAGGAGTAGCTAAAGACGGGAGCTGCGTTGGCCTGCATCTCCTCGGCATCGAGTCTTCGCGAAGCGTCATGCGAAAGCTTAACGGCAGCGTGTTCGGCGGCGTCTCCAAAGAGCAAAAGCACCCGTGCACGCAAGGGTGAGTGCGGAAATGCATCGAGAAAAATCCGCGCCCGCGCCACTCGATCGAAGTCCGCAGAAGCATTTATGAGGCGCACCAGGCGTTCGTCATCACCTGCGCGGCGCGAGACGATAACAGCCTCCTTTTGCAGCCAGCCTCGGGTGCGCCTGGTAACGACTACTGAGTAAAACAGAACTCCGTCACGACTACGACTCTGACCGGTAATGCGGACAGTTCGGCCTCGGCCAATTCGACGGAGCAATTTGCCGGAGAGATCCGGCGAGGCGCGAAGTACTGAGAGCCTTTCGTCAACCACAATACCAACGTGCCGCCCGGGCGCTCGTCCCTGGGCATGAGCCGGGTTATAGAAAACGTTTACGAAACTAATTGTAAGCAGAAAGATCGAGAAGAGTCTGGGATGTGAGGAACAGGTGTTCATGATCTTGCCTCCTTAGCAAGGTGAGGTTTACTAGAAGACGCCGGCCAACGCGCAGAGACACCCTTGGAACGACTGCGCGGTCGCGGTTACCGAGGGACGCGACGGCGAATTGCAGCTGAAGCAGCGAGCTTCGTTCGCGCTTCCGCGGCGACGATGCGTTGAGTTAGACCCGCATGATGAAAATGGCAAATAGCCACAGCTAGCGCGTCGGCAGCGTCTTGCGGCTCCGGCGCACTGGTTAGTGAGAGCAGTATGCGCACCATCTCCTGCACTTGATGTTTTTCAGCATTGCCGTAACCCACCACCGTCTGTTTCACGAGACGCGGAGAGTATTCGTAAGTTTCCAGCGCAGCTCGTTCAGCTACCAACATCGCCACGCCACGGACCTGGCCGAGTTTCAATGTAACCCTCACATTCGTGGCCAGGAATCCATCTTCAAGGGCGCAAGCCTCAGGGTGGTGACGTGCGATTACCTCTTCGATTCCGTTGGAGATTTGCAGCAGGCGATTGGGAAACTTCTGGCGCGGTGAAGATTGGATCGTGCCATACTCGAGCAGACGGTAATGCCGGCCGTCTCCTTCGATGACACCCCATCCGGTCGCATCGCTGCCTGGATCGATTCCTAGAACGCGCATGATTAGCAAAACGAACGGACGTTAAACCTCTGGTGAGCGGTCGGCATTATACTACACGGCTTACTTGGCTTTGACCTAAAAGTCATTTGACGCAGCAGCCTCGTTCGACTGCCAGCGAGAAGGTTCAAGAACTGAGGAGTAACTCAACGCACAGAACCGCTTGCAGTAGCCAGCGGATGCTAAGCTCAATCAACGCCTCGTAGATGGTTTTGTGCGGTACAGATGCTTAATTGATTGACTTTAACCATTAGTCTTGAACTTAGCATCCGCTGGCTACGGCAAGCGGTTCTGTGCGTTGACTGATTTCTACGAACTGGTGCTGCAATACATTCCAGATGGCCTCCGCAGGAGTTTTGAGGCAAAGCCGCCTACTTCAATTGATCGAAGCCGCATTGCTTCGGCTTCTTATCCGGCCGCCATCGCAAGAATCTGGTTCCATGACGGAAGCGACCGCCGGTAAAGTGATCATACTGAATTTCAGCTACCAGCTTTGTCGCTAGCGGCTCCCATTGACTTGTCTTCTCAGTACTCCAGCGACTCGGCCCTCCGGGTTTATTGCCGGTGAACCCCGGCGGCTTTACCATCGCTTCCAACCTCTTCGTTAGCTCTTTCTTTTCTGCGGCGTTAAAGCTGGAGGTAAAACCAACGTGATGTAGCAACCCGTCGTCGTCATACAAACCCAGGAGCAACGATCCCACAACTTTGCTCTTGGAGGCGTAGCGAAAGCCACCGATTACACAATCAGCTGTGCGCAAGTTCTTAACTTTCTGCATACCGTCCCGCTCGCCCGACCGGTAAGGGAGATCAACTCTCTTCGCGATCACCCCATCGAGCCTGACACTGGGATCAGAAAGCCACTTGAGAGCCATGGAAGCGTCCGGGGTTTCTGGTGAGAGTTCGATCGAAGGGTTGCCGGCAAGATACTTTTTCGCAAAGCTCTCAAGCTTTTGACGACGCTTCCGCAGTGGCTGATCGAGTATTGATTTGCCAACTTCATCAACCAACAGGTCAAAAACAATCAGTCGTGCCGGCGTATCGCGCGAGAGTTTTGTCACCCGGGTGGCTGCCGGATGGATTCTCTGCAACAAGTCATCAAAGGAAGGTTCGCCCTTGATCGTGATTATCAGCTCACCATCGATAACAAAGCGTGTGGCCTTTACCTTTAGTACTGCCTCAACAATTTCCGGAAAGTAGCGGCCCAGGGACTGACCAGATTTCGATTGCAGCTCCACAGTCTTGCCGTCGCGAAATGCGAGGCAGCGAAAGCCGTCCCACTTGGGTTCATACTGCCACCCGGTGCCGGTAGGAATCTCCTTCACCAGCAATGCTTCCATGGGAGGAAAAGGCGGTTTGATCGGTAGGCTCATCGTCTGCACTCCCCCGCGGGCCCCCTTCAACTAACGCGGCCCCTTCTTTGCTACCTTAATTTCCGAGACAACTCAATGTAGCGCATCGCGTCTTCTGTGTGCCCAAATAAAGGACACGCGGGGAAATCTTTGTACCGGAAGGCTACATAGTCCGCAGGTCGCGTTTTAGTTCCGAGCCACTAATGTCGGAGGAAAGCACATGAAACTAATACTGAAACCTCTCGAAACACAAGTCGTCGTCATTACAGGCGCCACCAGTGGAATCGGCCTGGTAACGGCAAGACGGGCAGCCGCAAAGCGGGCTCGTCTCGTTTTGGCCTCGCGTAATGAGGGGGCATTGAAATTCCTGGCGGATGAAATTAACGACGCAGGCGGCGAAGCAGTCCATGCGGTTGCGGACGTCGCCAACGAAGAAGACGTACGTCGAATTGCAGCTACAGCCAGGCAGCGCTTCGGAGCCTTTGATACATGGGTGAACAATGCCGGAGTTTCCATTTACGGAAATCTGACTGACGTTTCGCTGGTAGATCACCGGCGCCTCTTCGAAACCAACTACTGGGGAGTGGTCCATGGTTCGCTCGTTGCCGTCGAGCACTTAAGGCAACGAGGCGGCGCCCTTATCAACATCGGCAGCGCTTTGTCAGACCGGGCGATTCCGGTGCAGGGCGCCTATTGCGCTTCGAAACATGCAGTGAAGGGATTCACTGACGCGTTGCGCATGGAGCTTGAGCACGAAGAGATTCCCATCTCGGTGACCCTCATCAAACCGGCCGCGATCGACACTCCTTACAAAGACCACGCCAAGAACTATTTGACGGTCGAGCCGCAGAACCCGCCGCCTGTATATGCACCGGAAGTCGTAGCGGAAGCGATCTTGTACTGTGCTGAAAATCCGGAGCGCGATGTCTTTGTGGGCGCCGGCGGAAAAGGCATTTCTGTAGCCGGTCACTACGCACCTGAAATAACTGACAAAGTCATGGAGTGGACCATGTTTGGTCTGCAGCAGACTGATGAACCCGCCAGGAATCCTGAGCATAACGCTCTGTACCAGCCTTCGGGTCCGTACGCCGAGCGTGGAGGATATGAAGGCCACGTCTCGGAAAGCAGCCTGTATACGAAAGCATCCTTGCATCCACTGATTGCCGGTGGACTGTTGCTCGCGGGCGCGGGTCTTGCGTATTTCGCCTTCAGAGAAAGCGGCAACGGGCACCACGCACCGAATCAAGAACTGGCGGAAAGGACAAGTTGATGGGAGACAATACTAAACAAACTGTCTCGATCTGGATGGATACTGGGCCACTGCTGAAAGAGTCGCCGCTAAGTAAAGATGCCCGAGCCGACGTATGCATCGTAGGCGCAGGCATTGCGGGAATGACTACGGCTTATCTGTTATCAAAAGAGGGCAAGTCTGTAATCGTGCTGGACGATGGACCCATTGGCGGCGGCATGACTGGACGAACGACAGCTCACCTCGTCAACGCGCTCGACGATCGCTACTTCGAACTGGAACGTCTTCACGGGGAAAAAGGTGCTCGCCTGGCGGCGGAAAGTCACACAGCGGCAATCGATCGTGTGGAAGCTATCGTCAAGAGCGAAAGGATTGATTGCGAGTTTGAGCGACTTGATGGATATCTGTTTGTTCCTCCCGGCGACCCGAAGAGTGTCCTGGATGATGAAGTAGAGGCAGCGCTGCGTGCGGGATTAAAACTCGAAAAGGTTGCGCGCGCACCGATTGATTGCTATGACACCGGGGCAGCCTTGCGCTTTCCGCATCAAGCACAGTTTCATCCGCTCAAATACCTCGCCGGCCTCGCCCAAGCCATCAAGAAGAGTGGCGGCCGCATTCATACTGAAACACATGCCGGCAAAATAGAAGGTGGCGACCGTGCGGTCATCGAAACGAGCGCGGGAGCGTTAGTCACAGCAGAGGCAGTAGTTGTCGCGACCAACTCACCCGTGAACGATCTGTTCGCCATTCACACAAAACAGGCGGCCTATCAAACCTATGTAATTGGTGCCCGCGTGCCACGAGGGTCCGTAAACAAGGCGCTTTACTGGGACACACCTGATCCTTACCACTACTTGCGAATTGAAACCATCGGGACGGGAGCAAGCGCTTATGACGTGCTGATTGTAGGCGGAGAAGACCACAAGACCGGACAGGAAGATGACGCCAATCGTCGATTCGGGATTCTTGAACGTTGGACGCGCCTGCGGTTTCCCATGGTCGAGAGTATTGAGTATCGCTGGTCGGGTGAAGTGCTCGAACCGATAGACGGGTTGGCTTTCATCGGTCGCAACCCTATGGACGAACCCAACGTCTTCATAGCCACAGGCGACTCAGGAAACGGAATGACCCACGGGACGATCGCCGGCATTCTCATTACGGATCTGATTATGGAGCGCGAGAATGAGTGGGCCGACTTATATGAGCCTTCTCGCAAGACTCTCCAAGCGCTGCCTGAATTCGCACGAGAAAACCTGAACGTCGCCATGGAATACACCGAGTTAGTAACACCCGGCGAAGTAGATTCCGTTACTGAGATCAAGCCGGGACGGGGAGCCATTATTCGCCGCGGCCTGACGAAAGTAGCGGTTTATAAGGACGACGCAGGCGCGGTTCACGAACGCTCAGCAATCTGTCGCCATCTCGGTTGCGTTGTCGGCTGGAACACTTTGGAGAGTACCTGGGACTGTCCGTGCCACGGTTCGCGGTACGACGCTTCCGGTCACGTAATTCAGGGGCCAGCCAACAGCGACCTTCCGGAAGTCTATCGCGCGGAGAAAGTGATTGGATAGAGAGTGGGAGAGATTTTATTTTCCATTTCTCATTTTTCATTTCTCATTTGGTCATTTTCTGATTCTGTTTCGTGGTGCTTCGTGTGACTTCGTGGACCTTCTGCTTGGTCAAGAGATGAAAACGATCCACGAAGTCACACGAAGGGACACGAACAAGAAGTCCGGGAATCCTAAAATGACCAAATGAGAAATGAAAAATGAGAAATGGAAAATGGGGTTTCTGGATCTAAGTCAGTTGCCACTCAACCTGCCGCGGCCATGTCCGCTTCACTGATATCGAAATTGGCGGAGACCTTCTGCACATCGTCGTGATCTTCCAATGCTTCCATTAGCTTGAGCATCTGTTTGGCCTCGGCTCCTTCGAGTTTCTTGTACTCTTTGGCCACCATTTCAACCTCCGCCATCTGTGGCTCAACACCCGATTTCTTAACCGCCTCCAAGACGCGATCGAAGTCGGCGGGGGCAGTGATGATTTCGAAATTGTCTTCGTCATCGCGCAGGTCTTCTGCTCCCGCGTCAGTGATAATTTCAAACAGCTCGTCCTCTGATTTCGCAGCCTTGTCGACTACGATGTAACCCTTCTTCTCAAACATCCAGGCCACTGCCCCGGCAGCAGCCAGGTTACCGCCATTCTTGGAAAACGCATGACGAATCTCGGCCACGGTGCGGTTGCGGTTATCAGTCACCGACTCAATCAACAGCGCCGCGCCGCCTGGCCCATATCCCTCGTAAATGATCTCTTCGTAGTTCACACCCTCCTCTTCGCCAGTGCCGCGACGAACTGCACGGTCAATCGTTTCATTGGGCATGTTACCGGCCTTGGCGTCGAGGATTGCCTTGCGCAGACGGGCATTCCCGTCCGGATCACCGCCTCCGGAACGCGCCGCCACGGTTATTTCCTTGATGAATTTCGTAAACAATTTGCCGCGCTTGGCATCGAGCGCGCCTTTTTTGTGCTTGATACTATGCCACTTTGAGTGTCCGGACATGTCTAAGAGACGGTTCCTTTTGAGATTAAATTGCGGGCTAGTTTGGCAACGGAATATATCACCATCCTCAGGATCCTCTCAATCTTCGAGGCAGCCGGTAGTGGGTAGTTTGGCAGTGAGAGGGGATACCACTCATGACCGCGAAGCTGGAACAGACCCGATTTAGAGCCCGTGAAGCGTGGCGACAGCATATAACCTGGGGTGGAGCGATCGAAGCGGAACCTTAGGTAAAACGGTGTTTGCCCCACCCCGACAGGGACATGTTCGAACAGGTTGACAAGCTTCACAAAATGGGCGACCTTCACTTGCTCACGAGTTCTCTCCCCGAGACCATTCGATCCCTGGCTAACATCGTTTCTCTTCAGCAGGAGTTCAAAATGAGAGTCTTCCCCCAGCCGCTGAGCGCAAACGCCGCTCTTGTAATCTTAGCGCTAATAGTCACCTCTTCGATCACTTCTGCTTTGGCCGGAGGCCCATTAGCAGTCAACAGTCAACAGGGCACGCTCAGAATTTCCGGTCGAGTAACAGAAGTGAATGGTACCCCTGTTCGCGACGTCACGATGACCTTTACTACGGTAAATCAGATGGGAACCATCGAAACGACGACTAAGTTCACTGACGCTACCGGCAATTACGATTCTGGAGATTTAGGCTGCCCGAACTCTGCCAAAGTTGAACCCTCAAAGGCTGGGTTGGTATTCACACCCCAATCGAAAACTTTTGTTCCGTCACCCACTCTCTGTATTCATCAGTCATCTTCAGATTTTAGGGTCCTTCCGCTTGTCGTCATCAGCCAGCTCTACACTGGCGGCGGTGAGGCTGGGGCGACCTTCAGAAACGATTTCGTTGAGTTGTTCAACCGTGGGGGTACAAACGTCGACCTAACGGGATGGTCGGTTCAATTCTCGAGCTCCATTGGTACTACCTGGCAGGTCGCCAACCTCGCCGGCGTTACGCTTCTTCCCGGCCAACATTACCTACTGCAATTAGCTTCGGCCGGCGCCAACGGAGCCAGTTTACCCACACCTGATTCCGTCAGCGACATTGCAATGAACCCCGCCGGTGGTAAAGTCGTGCTTTCCTTTAACAGCACGCCTTTCTCTAGCGCCTGTCCCGGGTTCCCCTCTGCGGTCGTCGACACCGTTGGGTATGGACCCACTGCTAACTGCTTTGAGGGGCAGCCTGCTTCCGCTCCAGCCAATACCAGTGCCGACCTCAGAGTTGGTAACGGCTGCACGGACACTCACAATAATAGTGTAGATTTTGCTACCGGAACTCCAAATCCGCGCAATAGGGCGGCAGGGGCAACCCCCTGCAGCGACAGTGTTTCGTTTAGCGGAGCGCCGTTCTCCGTCTCGGAAGGAGTGGACGCCAATGGCCTGGGTTTCGAGGGAACGGGCTTCCGCACCATCACGGTGCAACGTTCTAGCGACGTTCCGAGTGCCGCCAGCGTCGATTACGGCACGTCGAATGGCAGCGCAGAATCGCGCAAAGACTACACCCAGACGCTTGGCACACTTCGGTTCGGGCCCGGCGAAACGACCAAGACCTTTATCGTTTTTATCACCGACGACGTCTTTCAGGAATCGCCGGAGACTGTAAACCTTTTATTGAGCAACCCTGTGGGAACGGCGCTCGGCCCGACCGCAACAGCGGTGCTCACTATCAACAGCAACGACGCCACGACGGGTGTCAATCCGGTCAAGCCGGCTAGCTTCAACGCTCAGTTCTTCGTCCGTCAAAACTATCTCGACTTTTTGAACCGCGATCCGGACTTAGCCGGTATCAACCACTGGGTAGGGCAGACGACCGCTTGCGGCAACCCGAACCCGCGCGTGTGTCAGATCAACGTCAGCGCGGCATTCTTCCTGTCGATAGAGTTTCAGGAGACGGGTTACCTCGCCTACCGTATGTACAAGGCGGCCTTCGGTGACTCGACCTCGCCGGGCGTCCCCGGCACGGTGCCCGTTATCCGCGTTCAGGAGTTTCTGCCTGACTCGCAGCGGATCGGGCAGGGCGTTGCGGTCGGCATCGGAAACTGGCAACAGCAACTGGAAGACAACAAGAACGCATACGCCGCAGAGTTCGTGGTGCGGCAGCGGTTCCTTACGGCGTTTCCGCTCTCGCTGATCCCTGATCAGTTTGTTAACCAATTGAACACAAACGCCGGCGGAGCGCTTTCCCCATCGGAGCGTGACAGTCTCAGAGACGCTCTCGCCGCCGGCACGATGACGCGGGCGCAGGTGCTCAGGGCCGTGGCCGAAGATCAAACATTGAAAGCCGCCGAGCTTCGTAGGGCGTTCGTGCTGATGCAGTACTTCGGGTATTTGCGGAGAAACCCGGACGACGCTCCAGACATTAGCTTCGGCGGCTGGAAGTTCTGGCTCGACAAGCTCAACGAGTTCAATGGCAACTTTGTTGACGCCGAAATGGTCAGAGCGTTCCTCGACTCGATCGAATACTTTGAGCGCTTTGGACCTTGAGGGCGCATACGTTCCTCAATGCGGATGATTCAAGCCCGACCACCCGTACGGTTTTGAGTTTTGCCGAGTGCCCCGCGGTGATCTCAACAGTGTTTCGAGGCACGTGGAGAGCGCGCGCAAGCAGTCTCACAAGCTCTTCGTTGGCTGCGTCATTAACCGGCGCCGCAGCGATCCGTACACGCAACGAACCGTTGTGCTCACCCACAATCTCGCTGCGCGAGGCACGGGGCACCACTTGCACTCTAAAAACTAACGCATCGCCGCTTTTGGTGTATGGGATCACTGTAGGGAACAGCCGGCGCTTAGCCGATCAAAGTTCCGGAGATGGCCCGTTGAAACAGTTGCAGGATCAATAAGACGATGATCGGAGATATGTCGAACATACCCAATGGCGGAATGATCCTGCGAAAAGGACCAAGAATTGGTTCAGTTACTCGCACAAGGAAACGCATGGTGCGGTTTCCATAACTCACGCCCCAGGACAGGATGATCCGCGCCACTATGCACAGGGTGTAGACGGCAAGCATTCCAAACAGGACATAACCAATCAAGGGCCGAATCGCTCCGCGCTGCAAACTGGTAAGGACGCCGCGTACTGTGAAAACTACAGAGCCTGCCGCCTCCAGGAGAAGCCACCCGATCAGAATCGCAATCAGTATCGTCACAAAGGGAGCAATCTTTTGATCAAGCCCGTACGAGATCAAAATTCGACGCACCGGGTTCACCAGGGGATCACTGAATTGCCGCACGTTAAGAGCCGTGCGGCTGAATGGATTCATATCAGCGTAATTCACTATGACCCGAGCGAGCACCAGCAGAATGACGCCGGCAATCGCACCGATTATGACGTACCAAACGAGGAGCCAAATCAGATCAATAACTATCATGGCTTATGGATTACGTTCACCGAAGATTGCGGTTCCCACCCGCACAATCGTGGCCCCTTCTTCAATCGCCACCTCGAAATCATGACTCATTCCCATCGAGAGCTCGCCCTGTTGCTCGCCGAGATTCCCTGACACCTTAAGTTCATCGCGTAGCTCACGCAATCTTCTGAAAAACGGGCGAACCAGTTCTGAATCCTCAAAGTAAGGGGGCAACGTCATCAAGCCCTGGAACCGAAGTCGCGAACACTGATTCACAATTCCTGCCAACTCAGTTAGGTCATTTGCCGACACGCCGGACTTCGTCGCCTCGCCGGCAAGATCAACTTGAATGAGAACCGGCAACTCCGCACGCCCTTCTTCGGCACAGGAGCGATCCAGGCGATGTGCCATTGAGACTGAATCAAGGGTATGGACTATGTCAAACAGCCTGACTGCGCGGCGTGCTTTGTTGGCCTGCAAATGACCTATAAGATGCCAGCGCGCCGCCTGTTTTCCTAGCGCAGGGATCTTCGACTCAGCTTCCTGAACACGATTCTCACCAAAGTCAGTCGCACCGGCAGCCAATGCTTCTCTCACAACTGCGACCGGATGCGTTTTGGTAACGGCCACCAGGGTGATCTCTTTTGGATCGCGACCGCATCGCCTGGCTACAGTAGCAATCCTTTCGCGAACCTCGTCAAGGCGTTCACGAAGACCGGCAGCAGCTTCAATTGGTTTGGCCATTCGCATCTCACCAATGAAATTGAAAGGAATCCGCAACAGTCCGAGCCATCCAATCGCAGCGGTCTTCGCTGTGTCCACCCGATGACGGTTCCTGATTCCACCTTATGGTGTAGAAAACGGAACCCCAGTCACCATCTTCCAACAATTTATTAGCTGGCACGATGATTGATGACTGTGATCATGCCCCCCGACAGACTCTTAGCTTGGCTGACATCTGATTGCGAGTTGCAGACTTAACCTACAAATCTGGAGGATTGTATGAGACTTCCTAAGAACAGACAAAACCTCGTATCGATTGCGATGCTGGCGCTGCTGCTCACGCTGGCCCTACCTGGGACCGCCTTTGCTGTTAAGCGCGACAAGGGGCACGATCGCGACCAAGACAAGCGCGACCGCAAGTGTGGCAAGTTTGTTAATTGCCATGATGCTCGCGACGGCCGCTGGGACGGCAGAGGGCCGCGGAGAGACTGGGATCGACGAGACCGGGATGGACGAGACTGGAATCGACGAGACTGGAATGGAAGAGACTGGAATCGACGAGACTGGAATCGACGAGACTGGAGCCGCTCCGACCGCCACGATCGGTGGGATCGAAGACAGTCGCGGTTCCACAACCGGAATAACCGACAGTTTGACGCGCGTGAAATCAATCGAACCAACACCGCCAGGTTCCGGAGAGCCCGAGGTTAAGCGGCTGTTTCTAAACGCCATTGCCTGTTAGCCCATGGAGGGTGTCGAGAGAGCAACTTCTGCTTTCTTGACACCCTCCAACTGCCTTCGCATAATGAACCTCCACTTTGCGGATGTGGCGGAACTGGCAGACGCGCAGGTCTCAGAAGCCTGTGATGGAGACATCGTGGAGGTTCAAGTCCTCTCATCCGCACCAAAAATCTGACCCGGAGTGACGCGAGCCTGTTAATGAGGGCTCGCTTTTTTCGTCATAAATTTAGGGAACTATGTTTGGCGCCCAGCGTTCCTTTATAAGAATAAATATGTCACAAGAGGCTGGGGTGCGGTGTTTTGCTACTGAGAGCGGGATTTAGAAGTAACTTTCAAGAGGTGAAAACATGAGCTTTGAACGTGCGGCCGCTGTCGATCCTGTTAGTCCAAGATTGCGAGAATCGTCATCCTCCTCCAGCTCACCGGTGCAACTGAGAATTGCTGAACATCCGGTGCGCGACCGCGTCCAGCGGCTGGTTACCCTTGCCCTGTCGCTCCTGAATGAGGCCCCAAACCTCGCCCGCGATAAAGCCTTTACCGAAGCGTCGGCTCATTTGAAGAGCCTCAACGTGGCGGAGGGTATCGACTTCTATAAGGAGGTCGAGCGCTTCGAAATTGAGTTGATCAGGCTCGCCCTGGATCGAACTCACGGATGCCAGGCCAAGGCCGCCAAGCTACTGCAAATCAAACCCACGACTCTGAATTCCAAAATTAAGCTGCTGGGAATTGAGTACTGACATTCCCGCAATTGAATACTGACATTGGAAAGGGGCTACAAGGCGCCCCTTTTCGAACCTGCCTAGAAGATTCCTGAACGTTCTACCAACGCGGCTACAATTCCAGCATTCCGGGTGGTCCAATTCTGTAGGGGTGTCCCTCCGTGGGCACCCCATCGCC
>JAMQPH010000155.1 GCA_023717605.1 Pyrinomonadaceae bacterium | reverse complement strand
GCCCCGCCAAGGCAATGTCGCACCACTCGGTACTCCGCGCGAGAGCCAGGTGATATAGGCCACGATGGCTTGCAGCTTGGAACTGTCCGGCGGAAGCGCTCGCCCGTTGAGGCTCCGCTCGAAGCACTCGTTGACAAGATCAGCGAGCGTATTCACCCTCGCGCTGCGGGGACGGTACTCGGGATAGACCGCGGCAAGACCGACGAATGAGGCAGCGTTCGGATTGAGCCCGCCATCGAGATGACAGTTGGTACAGTTGAGGCGATTGCCGACATAAGGTTGGCCATACTCCTGTGTATTGACAACAATCAGATAACCAAGCCGGATCTGTTCACCAAGTTGGCTCCCTGGAATAGTTTCCGGGGAGGGCGGAGCGAATTCTATCGCCGCGCTGCCGGTTTGGGCGACCCCAAGAGGCTCCTCGGTCTGGACCCGAGTATTCTCGCCTGAACAGCTCGAGAGTAGGACCGCTCCAAAAATTGCTGACAACAGCCACATCATGCCCTTCCCTTGTGCCAAGACCATGCCACTAATGGGACAACCCGCCTATCATTTCACCGGTCAAATCAGACGATTGCCGTCAGATTCAGATCGCCCTGGAGCGAAATGCCACAGCGCCAGCACTGTAATTGTTGCGGGAAGCCACAGAAGGAGGCTGTTGGGATGAAGTTTAGGATGAGGCGATCAATTGAAGTTTCGCTCACTCAGTATCGACATGAGGAAATACCAATCCGGCATCGGGACAAGACTGATGTCGGGTGGGTTCGCCTTGTCGGTCAAGGCAAAGGGCAGCAGCATAGGGTGCCGCGGTTCATTCCGGCTGGTTCATCGACGCGCACTCTTCGTTGTACAGCTCGACTCGGTTCCGACCCCTGCGCTTGGCGTGATACATGGCTTGATCCGCACGTGTGACGAACGTCTCGACTTGGTCAATTTCTGGAGATAACATCACGACCCCGATGCTGACCGTCACCGAGGTGACATGATGTTCCCACGCGAACTGGTCCTGCGAGATTTTCAGCCTGATGCGCTCGGCAATCTGCAGGGCGCCGGCTTGCTCGCACTCCACCAAACCGATCACAAACTCCTCACCCCCGTAGCGGCCGATGATATCGGCTGGACGAATCATTCCCCTGGCCAACTGCACCACATGAAGCAACACCTGATCGCCGAACGCGTGCCCGTGCCGGTCATTGATCTCTTTGAAATGATCGATGTCGAGAAACAACAGCGCGAACGGGTGCTGATAGCGGCGGCTCCTCTGAAATTCCAGGGCCAGCTCCTCCATTAGTGCGCGCCGGTTGTTCACCAACGTGAGAGAATCCTGTCGGGATAGGCCTTCCAGCTGCCGATGGGCGTCCTTCAGTTGACAGAAGCTGTCTTCCTGACGCTGCGTCGTCGCATGGTAATACATCTCCACGACAAAGATCTCATCGAGCCTGAGCACCTTGTTCAACGTGAGGACCAATGATGACAGTCTGCACGCGTCCCCCGAATAGCGAACCGCGAGCCGTTGCAAAATCAACTCGAATAGCTTGTGGTACGCGCTCAAGTACCACTTCTGCTCGAGCCCGACTCGTTCGTGAGTGAGTCCAATCCGAAGCCGTGCCTCCGCATACTCGACGTCATCGCCGAGTTGCCCAAGACTGAGCAAGTACTGACGCTGTGACCCCTTGAGTCGCTCCACGAGCATCGGGTCGGACAAGATCCCTCGCAATTCCTCGAATTGCAGCAGGTGGTCGTAGACTCTTCCGATCAGCTCCTCGACACCGGAAGAGATCACCTCGCGGATCTCGACGAGATTCCGCTCGTCTTGTTCACCAAAGGAGAGAAACGCCAGCCTGGTCTGCAGCTCCTCTGCTGTGATCTGCAGTTGATCGCACAAACTTCTCGCCGCCTGCGTGCCCCGTTGTTCAGCCATACGGACTTTCAAGCGCGCGGCGCGCAAGTCCTAGCCCCAACGTGATCCAGCAAAGCGTCGATCTCATCGGAGCCCGCTGCCCATGCCGCCAGCTTGTTCGGGAGCCAGCGTTCGAACATAGGCGAGTGCATCCCAAATCTCGTCGTCTGAAAGTGCTTCCCTCCAGGCTCCCATCGCCGTATTCGGCTTGCCGTCATGCACGCTCTTAAATAGCCTTGCATCCAGCTTCCCTTGAACCGCCGGGGATGTGAGGTCGGCGACCGGAGGAGTAAACTTCATCTGTCCATCTCCCTTCCCGTCGACCCCATGACAACGGATGCAGATCGTCGAATAGATGACTCTGCCACTGAGCACATCACGCTCCGGCTGAGACACGTTCAAGCCCTTCAGGCTTGCGCCTCCGGCAAACGCCAACAGCGCGACTCCGACAAGTACAGCTTTCATCGCTTTGCCTCCTTAGAGTCGGACGCCACTTCCGTCCTATGGACGGGAATACCCTGCGAGCAAGATGCCAGACATGCGTGGAAATCTGCGCGGCTAAACCTCCGCACATACAATGTGTTAGGAGAGGGGGCCAGGGGGCGACGCAATCAGATCGCCGCAAGTGGCGAGAAAGACCCCGCCGAGTATCTGGTCACTGTCGCAAGACGCCACAGAGAGGAGACACTTCCGGGCTGCGAGAAAACCATTTCGACACAACAAATCTTTGATAGCCTCCTAGTCCCTCAGGCTGCGAATATAGGCGACCACATCCTCGATATCCTGATCGGACAGGACGTTCTCCCACTTTCCCATCGCACTGTTGGCCCGTCCCTTATGCACCGTGCGAATCAGCTGGGGAGCGAGTTGCGTACGCACCTTCGCCGACGTGAGATCCGCAACCGGCGGATTGAACGTCATATGACCATCGCCCTTTCCGGTTGGTCCATGGTAAACGGCACCGTCTTGCTGGAAAGCCACCTGCCCCGAGTTGGGAGCGTGAGTCACGCGTGGGACTTCGGCCACTTTGTGAGGTTGAGCTCTTTCCTCGCCGGCACACGAAAATCATTGGAATTGATTTTCATCTTCATGATTTGACCCTGCTCAATCCCTCCGCGCTCCGAGGCGTCTTCACTTTTGTAAGCGCCTCGAAACCGGAGATGACGTCGAACAGTTCCTCGTCGATGCCACTCTGGCGCAAACGATGGAATGTCCCGTTGAGGTGCTCCAGTAATTCGGCGATATTTTTGTCAGCGCGTTGCATTGCCGCGAGGCGGCTCGCGTTCTCGCTCGCGAGGGATTCGGCGCAGGCCCGGAAGAGCGAGACGAACAGATATTCGCGGATGAGCGCCCGCAAGGTCGCGGTGCCACCACCCATGACCTCAGGCAAGTTTCCCGTCGGCCAAGGAAATGCAGCCAGCTTGCGTCGCCAGGTCTCGTCCAGCGGTAGCAGTCGCTGACTGACGGGCGCATACACTGCCCCGGCGGTGGGACGATTGTAGAAGAGATGGAGTTCGGTGACGTCACCCTGGCTGTGGCGGGTCTCGCTCTCGACGAGAATCTGCCTGACGAGCTGGGTGATAGCCTTGACGGAATTCGGCACAGCGAAGAGTCCGACCAACGGCAGCCCCGCGTCCGACAAGTGCCCGTGCACACGTTCCCCGACCGCCCAAATCTGATGTTTGCCGGGAAGAGCGGCCAGAGTTTTCACCGCAAAATCGGCCACCACGTCATTGAACTGCCCCACCAGCCCCTGATCGGAACCGAATACAACCGCACCGACGGAGGCCTCATCGGTGCGTCCCTTACCTTCTGCCAACAGCGCAGCCGACGCACCTTTTCGAAAACAAATGCTCAACCCCAGCTCCACAGTCCGATAGTAGTCGGCCAACGCACGCACTGATTGCTCGTATTGGCCGATATTCGAAGCGGCCAGGGCTTTCATTGTGCGAACGACGGATTGGAGATCGCCGGCACTGCTGATCTTCCGCCGTAGGCTCGTCGTCGTATCGCTCATGACTTCTCCTCGGCCTCTGCCTTTGGCTTCGGTGTAGTCGCCGGCTTGGGCTTCGGTTTGGCGTGCACATCAGACGTGGGTTCGCCTTTGGGTTCAGGTTTTGATCCCGGCTTAAGCTGGAAACTGACGAGCGAGTGGCGGGCGATTTCAATGACCGTTGTGCGATCCTCATCGCTCAACTTGTCGGC
>JAMQPH010000151.1 GCA_023717605.1 Pyrinomonadaceae bacterium | reverse complement strand
CTCCTGAGAACTATTCAAGTAACTCTTTCTCTGATTTTTTCACAGCTTCGGTAGCGGGTGGGTGAGTAGCATAGACTTTAGTCTGTGTATGTTTCCTCGAGATCACAGACTGAAGTCTATGCCACTTCGTGTTCGCTCGTGCATTTTTCGCGGATCGATGCAGTTTCTGTTCTCCCCGAACCGGCATCACTATCCTCCTAACTTTTTTCTTGACACTGGCGTCCGCAATATCTTAAATAATAGTGGTCTTTGTAACCCGACGAAGACAGTCAGTTTCCTTCCTGATCTTCTCTCGAAGAGAACGATTCATCACAATCCAACCCGACTGAGGTACCACTATGTCTTTTCCCCTACTTTCCGGATTTGGTTCCAGCGATTTGGCTATTGACCTGGGAACGGCGAACACGTTGGTTTACGCCAAAGGGCGCGGCGTCGTAGTCAGTGAACCCTCCATCGTCGCCATAAATAAGGCCACAAATCAGGTCGAAGCCGTCGGTACGGACGCCAAGGAGATGCTTGGTCGCACGCCGGGCAACATTGTCGCCATCCGGCCGATGAGAGACGGCGTGATCGCCAATTTCGAAGTGACCGAGAAGATGCTTCAGCATTTCATCCGGAAGGCACATAACGGAAGGAGCTGGGTGAGCCCGCGGGTTGTCATCGGCATTCCCAGCGAGATTACGCAGGTAGAACGCCGAGCCGTCGAAGACTCGGCCTATCGGGCCAAAGCCTCGGAAGTCTATTTGGTCGAAGAGGCGGTGGCCGCGGCGATAGGTGCCGGGCTTCCGATTACAGAGCCGCATGGCAACATCGTTGTCGATATTGGCGGAGGCACGACTGATATTGCTGTCATCAGCCTGGGCGGAATCGTCTACTCACGGGCAGTACGCACTGCCGGTGATGCCATGGACGAGGCCCTTACCGATTTCGTCAAGCGAAAGTACAACCTGTTGATCGGAGAGCGCACGGCAGAGGACATCAAGATTCAGCTTGGCAGCGCTTTCCCGTTTGCTGAGGGGCTTACTATGGAAGTACGAGGTCGCAATCTGATCGAAGGCGTCCCGAAGACAATCACCGTCACAGATAAGGAAGTGCGTGAAGCGTTGGATCCTGCGGTGAGTTCAATAGTCAGTGCGGTGCGGATCGCGCTCGAACGCACGCCACCAGAACTGTCAGCTGACATCATCGATCGTGGCATCGTCCTGACCGGAGGTGGAGCGTTGCTGAAGAATCTTGATAAGAGACTTACGGCTGAGACTGGTCTGCCGGTATCCGTCGCGGACGACCCGCTCACCTCTGTGGTGCTGGGCGCCGGTAAGATGCTTTCCGATTTCGCCCTCCTGAAGAGAGTGAAGTGGGAGAAGACGCTCCAGTATTCGTGATCGATCTTTGGTCTTTGGATCTGGGTTGGTCTTTGGTCTTTGGCCTTTGGCCTTTGGTCTTGGGTCTTGAGACTTGGTATCGGGTCTTTGACTCTTGACTTGTAATTTCGCAATCCGAAATCCGAAATCCGAAATTCTGTTGAGTCATGTTCGAAACTGAGGACGAGAGAAAGCGCGCCGAGATCATCATCGTGATGCTCGCGAAACTCTACATCGTATTAGAGTTCTCGCCCGACCCGTGTCCTGTGTGCCGCAAGACCCTGGGTCACGACGTTGAGTGTCCCATCTCTCTTGCCTGGTCCTTACTCGACGACGAACAACAACAAGCCGCCCGAACTGCAATCCGCGCCCTGGCTCTCACCATCGGCTGCGACGAATCAATTGCAGATCCCATAGTCCACTAGTCCAAATGGAGTTGTAGGGGCGGACCTCCGTGTCCGCCCGTCGCTTTCACGGCCACGGCTCTTCGCCGCACCATTCAAGCTTCGGAAATTTACAAGTCAGGAAGGCGGACCCTGTCCCCGCTCTTACTGTCGATTCCAAGTTGCGCGCTGCGACAGATTCCGGAAGTTTAGAGTTCAACCTTCAGGTTGCCGGTTTCCCAACAACAAACTAAAGTTTGAACTCTAAACTTCCCTCTTCTGGCAGATCCGAAATCCCATTATGATCTGCGCCGCGGGTCACGGTCGAGATTTCGTAACACGAGGACGCTACGTTGAATCTCTCACTTTCTCAACCTACATCTCTACCCTCGTAACTGGTACTGGTTGCTGATCCCATGCCCCGCTAGACATCGTTACTCATCTCTCTTGTGGATATCCCCTCCTAATTTCGAACTTTCCAATTCGAAAGTCGAAATTCCCTCAGGGTCGGTCGACTGCTCCGGAAATGCGCAGGCTGGCGTAGTCAACTGTTATTGCACCGTATGACAAGGAGAGGTCCTGTACTTCGGGTCTCGCAAAACGGTAGCTCTGCTCGTGGAAGAGTGGAAGCAGCAAACTATCACGCACGATGATCTCTTCGATCTGGCGATAGATTCCATGCCGTGCCGCCGGGGATGTTTCTGACCGACCCCGTGCTATCAGGCGGTCCAACTCCGCTGAACCGCATAGCTTTCCCAACAACCCATTCTTAGTGCTCAGGATGTTAGCGAAAGTATCAGCATCGGGATAATCGGCGCCCCAGCGCCCCAGAACCACGTCGACAGAACTCTGCGCAAGCGCGTCCAACAATCCTTCCATGGTCTTGTTTACGGTACGGATTTTTATCTTCTGATCGCTACCAGATCGCGCTATCTCCCGCGCCAGAGCTGCATACTCCCCAAAGAACACCGGGTTCACGGCGGCCGTTAATTCAATCTCCTCGTTTGTCTGCTCCAACGCTGAAGTGGATGGCAGAGGCACTCTCGAAGTGTAGGCCGAGTCATGTCCGAGCAGACCCGGAGGAATAAGCCCGTGCGCCGGTACGGCGAGGCGTCCCAACGTCTGACGTACAATACTCGCAACGTCGACAGACCGCACCAGCCTCTGTCGCAGGCGTTTGTCCTTTAATGGCCCGTGATGACAGTTGAAGGCTGCGTAGTAAGTTAGCAGGTTGGGAATTTCATGGTAACCCGAAGCAAACTCAGGTTCGCGTCGTAAGGCCTCTGCGTCCCCGGGCAACAGATCGGACGCCAACGAAAATCGACCAGAGCGAAACTGAGAGAGGATATCAGCCGGCGCTACATCGAAGTCGAAGTTTAGTCGTTCAGCCTTAGGATACCCTTTGCGCCAGTAAGTCTTATTTCGTTCGAGTTCGAGGCGACCGCCGGGTTCAAACTTCACCACGCGAAAAGGTCCCGTTCCCACAGATCCTTCTTGCCAGCTCGGACCAAACTTCTCACTGCCTTCCGGAACGATGGCTGCCACGTGGTAAGAAATGAGTGCCGGAAAGAATGAGACAGGTTCATCTAACTCAATTGTAAATTCGTCCGTAGAATGAATGCGGAAACCTTTCAGGTCCGACTCCTCTCCGTTGAGAAGCGCCTTGGCGCCGCGAATAGGTGAATAGAAGAATCGGCCCAGGCTGTCGGGGTTGAGTAGCATCCTTTCAAACGAGTAGCGAACATCGCGCGCTGTCAGTTTGCGTCCATCATGAAAGCGAACATCATCGCGGAGGCGGAACCGATATCGTTTGCCACCTTGTTCAGCTTTGAACTCAGCAGCTAGCCAGGGAGCAATCCTTGCGCCGCCGACATCGCGAGTCAGTGTCTCGAAGATGCTCGGTAACACCTCAGTGTCTTCTACAGTGCCCGCCAGCGAAGGATCGAGGTGGTACAGAGTTCCGGTAATCGGTATTTCCAAAGTTCCACCGCCGGCTCTCAGCGCTTCGGACGCAGTGGCTGCAGATTCCAATTTGCCTACTTCCGCGTAGTTTACATACGGTGCGCTACCACGAAGCTGAAGGCCCACAACCTTCGAGTTAGCCAGGCGATAATCGACGTCGTGAAACAACGGCAACACCATTCCTGACTCCTGCAAGAAACTCTCGTACTTCCGGTAGAGTGTGGCTCTAACGGCGGGTCGGCTTTCGGTGCGAGCCTCTTCGAGAGTCTGGTCCCCATCAGGCGACGAAATATAAGGTCGATAGAGGCCTAGACGCGAATGGAAAAGACCATAGGTAAAGTCGTCCGGGTCGTCATAGTCGGCATTCCATCTGCCAATGAACAGATCAATTCCGGTACTGTTTTGGAAAGATTCTAAATAGGAGGCCATGGTCGGAGTTGCCACTTCCACTTTTACTCCAAGTTCCGACCAGATTGAGAGCAAACTTGTCAGCAGAGACTTGTACCGATCCAGGAACAGCGGATGGACAGCTGCCCTCAGGCTGCTCGAATCGTTGATACCGGCTGCACGCAACATAGCGGCGGCTTCGTCGCGAGTGAGTGTTTGCCGTCGTCTGCCGGGATCATATCCAAGCATTCCAGGCGGTATGAGGCAGACGGCAGGTTGCGCGAAGCGTCCTAATGTTTGCCAAACCAAGTCGTGCGTTCGCACAACCCCCGAGAGTGCGCGACGAAAGTCAGGATTCTCGACTGCTGAACCACTTGTAGAGTTGAAAATGAGGAAGTATGTGTTCTTGCGCGGAGACTCAACTAACCCACCACGAAATCGCTGGTCGCGAAGAAACTCTTCCAGATCCTGTGGTGACAGATCGCGTGCGAGGTCAATTGCACCTGACCGCAAACCCGACGCGATCTCTGAAGCACTTAACCCGGCACAAAATTCCACCTCATCAAGATGCGCTGAAGAACCCTTCCAGTAGTTGTCATTGCGCTCAAGCACGATGCGGTCAGGCCTATAGGAGGCAATGCGAAATGGACCCGTTGCGACCAGAATAGAATCGGTCTTTCCTTTATCACCTTGCAGCGTAATGCCGGTCTTGTAATCGGTTAGCAGCGCAGGATAGATGGATAGCGGTTCGGGCAATTGTATTTCCAATTTGTAATCTGAATGGACGAGAATTCCAGCCAGTTCCTGGTCAACCCCTTTGGCGAATTCCGCTGCGCCGCGAATGGCTGCCAGACCAGGAGGTAGCTCGCGAGCCACATGAATGCTTCGTTCGAAGGAACGCTTGATAGCTTGAGCGGTCAAGGCCTCGCCATTCTGGAAACGAGCGCTTTCTCTCAATGTAAAGAAGACTGAAGTGCCGTCGTCAGACACTTCCCATTTCTCGCAGAGAGCCGGAACCAGATTGCCTTCGAGATCAGTGACCAGGAGGGTCTCAAAGACGTTCGCCAAAATCTCCTGCTCTTCCACCAGCTCCATGTTCACGGGATCGATGTCGCCGAGCGGAGTCGCCATAGCTACAACAAGTCTTCCCCCTCGTGGTACCTCTTCCTGGAGTTCGGTTTCTTTTGGCGCCGGAGCGAGCGAGCCAGATTCCTCAAGGTAATCGTTTGCCTTTTCATACTCTCCACGCAGGTTGGCGAGAGTGGCAGCCAACGATAGGACGTGCCGAAGGCTTTCCTTATCGCCCGTTGTGCGTGCACTTTCCATTACTTGCTGAACCAGGCGGGTAGTTTCCTCAACCTTTCTGGCCTGCCAGGCTGTTTCTGCGGCGAAGAGCAGTGCCGTAACAGCGCGGGCCTGGTGGTTCTCCCGCCCTAAGATCCGTCCCGCAGTCTCTGCTTCTCTCAGCGCGGCATCTACGTCTCCAGTCATGCGAAATGCCTGGGCCAACAGCATTCGTGCATCTCCTTCGAGCGCACGATCACCTTCCCATTCGTCATCAAGAAACTCGAGTACAGTTTTCGCGGCTCTGGCTGCTTCCTCACTGCTGAAAGCATCGAGGGCCGCCTTGGCCATGCGTAAGCCATACTCAACTGTCTTGTCGGGTACGTCGCCCTGAGAGAAGTGGTGGACCAGTTGTGGATATACTCGCTCGAGCCTTCCGCCATGTCGCTTCTCGATCTCCTCAGCATATTTACGATGTAAAGATCTTCGTTTGCGACGCGAAATTGCGCCATACAGCACGTCGCGAACGACACCACTCGAGAAAGTCAGCCGATCTCCACGCGACTCGCGTTCTTCTTCGAGCAGTCCCTCTTCCACGAGGCGGTCGATCGCATCTTCAACACCCTTGGTACCGGCCAGCATTTCCAAATCGCGGAAGTCAAAGGCCTTACCCATGACAGAAGCAATTGATAGAACTTCGCGCAGTTCTTCCGGCAAGCGCTCAATTCGTTTTTCAACTGCCTGTTGAATTGTGGCCGGCATGTCTCCAGTTGAGAGATCAGTGGCCGCACCCAGACTCCAGGCGCCTGTTTGGTCCTTTGCAATGCCGCCTGAATCGAGCAACGAGCGGACCAGTTCTTTCGTGAAGAATGGGTTGCCCTCAGTTCCCTCATAGAGCTTCTTCACCAGGCTGTCCGATAGTTTAGGTCCGCCAATCAAGGTTTCGAGAAAAAGTCGATGTTCTGCCGGTGAGAACGGCTCAAGCACGATTGCCGAAAAGCGGCGATCACCGCGGAAACTGTCAAGCATGCGAGGCAACGGATGAGAGCGGTCTACTTCGCTTGAACGATAGGTACCAACAATAAGTGTAGGTGTTGGTCCTAGTCGCCGAACGATGTACTGCAGTGCTTCGATAGAAATCTCCGCCGCATGTAAATCTTCGAGAAAGAGAATGAGCGGCTTACCTGCTGCCAGGCGTGTGAGTGTGCGAGCCAGTAGTTCGAAAATTTGCGTTCGATTTTCAGGCCCTTGCGAGCCAATGTGCGTTAACTTTGAATCGCCTGATGCCGCGGCGCGAATCTCGCTGATTTCGGTGAGCATGGGAAACAGCGACACCAGATCAGGGGCAACGTCTGAAAGCTCTATTCTGTTGTCGGGAGAGCTTGAACCATCTTTCTGGCGGAAGTATTCCTGAATGGCTTCGCAAAATCCCTGATAAGGGAAAGCGCCATCTTGCTCAATTGAGCGGCCATGGAGCACAAGCAGTTTGCGGGCTTTGGCCAGGTTCTCAATCTCGTCAAGGAGTCGTGTCTTGCCGGCGCCGGGCTCGCCGGAGACCACCACAAATTGGCATTCGCCACTTATGGCGGTATTGAGTCGCTTCTGCAGCTCAGCTTGTTCTTTCTCGCGGCCGATAAACGGGGA
>JAMQPH010000143.1 GCA_023717605.1 Pyrinomonadaceae bacterium | reverse complement strand
ACCAGGCCGAAGCGGCGGAAATCGTGGAAGAGCATCTCAAGACCCACCCGCAAGAACAGCTCTTCGATGGAGTGCTGCTTCCGGCGTTGAACTACGCCCGGAGGGACCGGGAACTTGGCCGGCTGAC
The DNA here is from genome assembly GCA_023717605.1 of Pyrinomonadaceae bacterium. Lineage (GTDB taxonomy): Bacteria > Acidobacteriota > Blastocatellia > Pyrinomonadales > Pyrinomonadaceae > PSRF01. Next base: position 2,772 of record JAMQPH010000143.1, on the reverse strand, counting down.
GGAAGATGGCGAACAATTTGTTTTCCGAGCGACAAGGGAGATACTCGAGGACCTGAACAGTTTGAAGCCCGAAAGTTCGTCGGAAGTATCAGACTCTTCACAACCTGCGACGATCGACGAAAACTCCCCGGTTATCCTTCCGAAAGTTCGCATCTTGGGATGTCCTGCCCACGACGAAGCGGACGAACTGGCACTCCTCATGTTCCGACAGCTGCTTGATTGCACCAGATATGAAGTCGAAATTATGTCCGACACCATACTCACGGCCGAGGTTGTTGCTCGGATTGGCGAGAAGAGTCCGGCTATGATTTGTATCGCCGCTCTACCGCCCGGCGGACTGGCCCAGACACGCTACCTCTGCAAGCGGCTGCGGGCCCGCTTTCCCAATCTCAAGATCGCGGTCGGGCGATGGGGTATAGGAAGCGAAGATAGTAACAGTATCCTGCTCGCGGGTGCTGATAAGGTCGGGATTACCATGATTGAGACGCGCGAACAGATGATTCAATTGTGCCAAATCAGCCCCCACTCCGAAGCTCAGTCCGGGGCGACGGCAGCTCCTTTCTCTCCTCCTGACGAAAAGCTTGCCGCTGAATTTCGCTCCTGAGTAAACACTATACCTGAAGAATAAGGATACATAGATTACGAATGACCAGTTCGAGATCAATAGTCTGTGGCGGCATCGACGAAGACGGGCTTTCCCTTGCCTGAGATGTCGCACCGTATCTTTCAGCCGCTGAACCACCATTCACGCAGCCGACCTTTTGGTCGAGAGTTTCGACGCTTTTAACGAGCCATCTCTTCATTTCACTCTGACAGCCTAAGAAGCTATCGGAAACACAGCCTTTCCCTCATCGCAAGGTTTGGCACAGATAGTGCTCTACCTAACTCGGTGTTAGAAATAAAATCCGAAAACAGGAGATACAACTATGCGCCAAATAATCTTCGCAACGCTACTGATGTTGGTCCTCGTGGGCACGAACGTCGCTTGCAACACGGTTCACGGTTTAGGGCAAGACGTTGAGCGGGCGGGCGAAAAGACTCAGGACGCCGCGGACGCCGTGAAGAAGAAATTGTAGTGCCGATGCTGAATACGGCCAGAGATATCGGTGGAAGAGCCCCCTTCGCAGGAGTCCTGGCCTCACGACATTTCTTTTCTAATTGGTCTCTTATTAGACAGTATTCTCTAACTCGTCAGCGTATCGTTAGCTATTTTAGGGCGATTGCGTCAGAGTCACAGATTCACCATCGGCGTTGGTTGGCTGATGACGGAGAAGCGATGAGATTCCTTCGGACTATAGCAATTTTGATCCTCGTTGGATTGCCAAGCGGCTGCGCGCTGGAGACCGCTTCACCGCGCCGGCCCGCCCCACAGGAGACACCACGCTCTTCGACCAGCCGCCCGCTGGATGCGCAGCAGACGGAGCGATTACAGCGAATCATGATGCCGCTGATTCGTGCGACGAATAACCCGCGCCGTTTAAACGAGATACGAGTCCGCGTTATTGACGATCCAAACATCAACGCTGCTAATGCGGGAGGCGGTGAGTTTCAAGTGACGACCGGCCTTCTTCAAAAGGCCAACGATGAGCACTTAAGAGGGGTGCTGGCGCACGAGATTGCTCACGATGATCTTGGCCATGTGGCGAAAGCACAGACTTTGGGTATAGGTCTCAACATCGGCGTGATTCTGCTCGAACAGTTCATACCGGGCAGTAGCGCGGTTACCCCGATCGCGGGCGCGCTCATTGCAAATAGCTACAGCCGCTCAGAGGAGCTCGAAGCGGACAGTCACGGTGTCGAGATCTTGCGTCGGGCTGGTTATTCCAAAGAGGTCATGATTGACACGCTGACGTGGCTGCTGCAGACCTCAGGAGGCGACAGTGGGGGCGGTTTCTTGTCTACGCACCCGGCAACCGAAGACAGAATCGACGCGTTGAGAAAATCGGACACAGGCCAGGGATGAGAAGAGGAAAGAGATCTCTAACAAACAGTATGGAGGTGTTTATGGTTCGGGCATTCAAAACGTTGATTGTTACGTTAGTAGTTCTGTTCTTGATGACCGGCTGCCAGGCCATGACCGGTGCGACCATGGGACAGAACATCGATGATGGCACTCTTACGTCATATGTGAAGAGCAAGCTCGCGTCAGACAAGCTTGTCAGTCTGTCACGTGTGGGAGTCGAGACAAACAATGGTATCGTTTATCTCACCGGCGAAGTGGAGACCGCCGAGCAGAAGTCCCGCAGTGGATCTCTTGCGTCCCAGGTGGGCGGCGTCAAACAGGTAGTCAATAACCTGCAAGTCATCAAGCACTAGAGGTAAACTGTTTCAAGGTTATTGTATTCAAAAAAGGGGAAATTTATGACAACGAATGGCGAATCCAAATTTTCGTACTTGTTTATCGGTCTGGGTTTGGGTCTGGGAGCCATCGGTGGGCTAATGTTTGCGCTGCTCGCGCGCAAAGAAACGCGCGAATTGCTGCGTGAGCGCAGCAGTAAGACCCTTGATTACCTGAATCAGCATGCGGGAAAGCTGCGCGAGAGTGCCGAAGCGGTGGTCGAAAAAGGAAGGAAGTTTATGGGCCATCAATGCGACGCGGTCGATACCCATACGGAGGCCGAAGAGCAGGCCTACCATGAAGAAAGACGAGAAACATTGGGGGGGTAGGAAATCCGACAAGGTGGTTCTCTCTATAAGAAGGAGTTGAAACATGCTTTGGACGATCTTTGTGATTCTTTTGATCATGTGGGCACTGGGATTGGTCACCTCTTA
>JAMQPH010000060.1 GCA_023717605.1 Pyrinomonadaceae bacterium | reverse complement strand
AGAGTCCAAGAGATCGGCCTGGGTAATTTGCAGGTCGGGAAGGCGGACCCTGTCCCCGCTCTTGCGTTGAGTGGCTTCAAGATTGAGGCGGGGACAGGGTCCGCCTTCCCGACCTGCGAATTTTTGTGTGTTGAGGGGTCTTGGGGAGTGATTCTAATTTTTTCACACAACTTCGGGAGCGGGTGGGTAGTCGTAGCGGCGCGGATACGAGCACTCAAGTCACAGAACCGCTTGCTGTAGCCAGCGGGTGCTAGCACTCACTTTAGCATTACCCGCGGTTGATCTGATGCCCTACGACCAAGTCTTACCATAGTCGGGTTTTGAGCAGTTTCGATAATGTTAGAGGTAGCATCCGCTGGCTACGGCAAGCGGTTCTGTGACTTGGGTGCTCATATCCGCGCAGCTTTGATGCCCGCCAGTCGATGAACTAGAATAATAAGTCGCGGACCCTTCAACCGGGATGAGATCACTTTTACTCGCAGTCCTAGCAGCTTACGTAGTATCGGCAATCCATTCAGTGCTCGCCTTCGTTAACAAGCGACGGGTGCTGCAGCGGGTGTCTGATTGGGCGATGGCGATCGGGTTCGCGCTTCATACTGGAGCCCTGGCTGCCGATTGGATTGTAGACGGTCACTATCCACTCTTCTCTTTCCCCGAAGTTCTCTCGTTTCTGGCCTGGACTATGGTCGGTGGTTACACGCTGGTGAGGTATCGGTATGGCGCCCACGCCCTAGGTACTTTTACGCTGCCTGAGGTTTCATTTTTAGTTTTTCTGGCCCTTCTAATTGGTTCGCCAGGTCCCACGAAGGTGACCGGCTTCTCCGGCACGTGGCTGTTTCCCGTTCACACGACTCTCCTGCTGTTTGCCTACGCTGCGTTCTTCGTTGTGTTTGTCACTAGTGTGATGTACCTGCTCCAGGAGAGAGAGCTGAAACTAAAGACCTTCAGCGCGATCTTTCATCGGCTGCCATCGCTCACCACTCTCAACGAAATCGCCACAAGTGGCGCCGCCATTGGCCTGGCATTATTGACGATCGGAATTGCAACCGGCATGCTCTGGTCGTCGTCACGGTACGGCATTTTGTGGCACAATGATCCGAAAGAGATCTTCGCCGTCCTGACCTGGTTGCTCTATCTCTTGCTTATCGTATATCGCTCAACGGCTCATTGGCGGGGCCGAAGCGCAGCCTGGCTGGGAGTGGCCGGGTTTGTGCTCGTTTTATTCACCTTTTTTGGCGCAAGATGGATGGGCGGCTATCACGTGTTCGGCTGAACGCCATGTCAATAGTCCTGGTAGGAGTTAATCACAAGAGCGCTCCCGTCGAGGTGCGGGAACTGCTCGCGTTCTCGGAAGCAGATTGCGCCGAGGGTCTGCGCGCGCTCGTCGACGGCGAGGTAGTTCGCGAAGGATTGATCGTCTCAACCTGCAACCGAGTGGAAGTGCTAACGGCCACTACCAGCGAGCAAATATCACAAAGCTGCGAACGGATAAACAACTTCTTAAGCCAGTCGCGCAGTCTGCCTTCAGATCTATTTAGAGAGCATTCATATAGCCACATCGACGACCAAGCGGTGCGCCACATTTTCCGCGTGGCCTCTTCGCTCGATTCAATGGTTGTTGGGGAGCCGCAGGTGCTGGGGCAAGTGAGACAAGCTTATTCAGTTGCACTTGAAGCGGGCACCGCCGGGCGCGTTCTCAACCGACTAATAAACCAGACTTTTCGCGTGGCCAAGCGTGTAAGGACTGAGACGGGAATAGCTGCCAACGCCGTTTCTATCAGCTACATGGCAGTTGAGCTTGGCAAGAAGATCTTTGGTTCACTAAAAGGACAGTCAGTACTTCTGATCGGAGCCGGTGAGATGGCCGAACTCTCAGCTCGTCACCTTATTAATGCGGGAGTCTCGAGGGTGCTGATCGCGAACCGAACGAAAGAGTCGTCCGAACGCCTGGCGAAGGAGTTTGGCGGCGAGGCGGTGAATCTTGAACAACTCGCAGATTATCTTCCTGATGCGGACATAGTCATATGCTCAACAGGCGCAGGTGAATATGTTGTAACGGCAAACATGGCCCGCGAGGCGCTCAATCGCAGACGTAATCGTCCCGCGTTCTTTATAGATATCAGCGTGCCCAGAAATCTCGATCCCGCCATAGGCGGCCTTCCCAATGTTTTCGTTTTTGACATCGACGATCTCGAATCGGTGATCTCTTCGAATATCAGAGAGCGGGAACGCGAGGCTGAGCGAGCGGAATTGATTGTTGACTCCGAAGTAATGCAGTTCCAGCAAAGCTTGCGAATGATGGAGATCGGACCTTCGATTGGCGCTCTGCGTCAAAAGTTTCAGGACATTGCTCGCTCTGAGTTGGTCCGACAACGCAATCGGCTGGGCCCCTTAACGCCAGAACAGGAAAGCGCGGTCGAAGCTCTCTTGCTATCGGCGGTCAATAAGATATCTCATCCCCTAATTGACCGGATGCGACGCTCCCTCGACGCCAGCGACAACGAGGGCATCCAGACTTGGCGTGACGTATTCGATCTTGAAGATTAATCTTGCAGGTGCCGGCCCACCCTTAGAGAGGGCTCTGTACCTCTCCGGTAAATGAAAAATCTCCTGGTAATCGGCTCTCGTGGTTCGAAGCTTGCGCTCTGGCAGGCGCAAAGCATCCGGGCACTTATTTCGCGTTTGCACCCGGAAGTCACCGCCGAAATTGAGATAATCAAGACAACGGGAGACGTAAAGACGGCGCCCCTCTCAGTAATCGGTGGCAAAGGTGTTTTCACCAAAGAACTGGAAGACGCATTACTCGCCGGCCGAATTGACCTTGCAGTTCATTCACTAAAAGACTTGCCGACAGTCCTCCCAGAGCTGCTTACTATCGCGGCAATCTGTCAGCGTGAGGATGCGCGCGACGCTATTGTCCTCAGAGAGGAACAAACCTTACGATCGGTGAACGACTTGCCTCGGGGCGCGATGGTAGGCACATCGAGCCAACGGCGGCTTGCTCAGCTGAAATACTTGCGCCGCGATATTCTCATCAAGGACATTAGAGGTAATGTCGATACGAGACTGCGTAAACTCGATGACGGAGATTATGACGCGCTTCTTCTAGCTGCAGCCGGGCTTCGTCGTTTGGGATTGGAGAGTCGCATCAGTGCGCTAATAGAAACTGGCGAGATGTTGCCCGCGGTGGGCCAGGGAGCGCTGGCGGTCGAGACCCGCGCTGATGACAATTCCACCATTGCACTTGTAAGCTCTCTTAACCATACAGCAACACAGCTTGCTTGCGCGTCTGAGAGGGCCTTCCTGCGCGCTTTGGGCGGGGGGTGCCAATTGCCTATTGCCGGCTATGCAGTCGCCTCTACCAATGAAATTGTGCTTGAGGGTCTGGTTGCAGATCCGTTTGGTCAGGAGATCGTGAGAGGTAAGCTAACCGGCTCAACTGCGGAAGCGGAAGAACTCGGCTCGCGATTGGCGCACCAGTTGTTGAGGCGCGGCGGGGATAGGTTGTTAGCCGCGCAGTAGGCGCGCACGTTCTGGTACTCGGTCCTAGAGTGACCAAATGTTTATAGAACCTTGGATCCCTCAAGACTTTTGAGCTCCGGAGGAGCGAAATATTTGGCTTCGCTGAGAGGTACATTGCGCTCCTACGGAGCTAAAAAGCCTTTCCGGCAACCTGAACTATAAACATTTGGCCGCTCTGCTGCGGGACACGATTTGTCGTTATAGTTGTGAACCAGCAGGATTCTCGCAATGCCCGTCAGCAAAACAACTGAGGCAACTCAATGGGCCAATAGTAAGCCGCTTAGCGGTCGCACCGTCGTTATCACACGAGCGCGAGCACAAGCGGATGAGTTTGTGGCCGAGTTGGAACAGTTTGGCGCGAGGGTGATCATCTGTCCCACAATTCAAATTGATGATCCTGAGAGTTTTGAACGTCTGGATGAGGCTATTAGCCATTTGTACGGCTATGACTGGCTGGTATTTACAAGCGTTAACGGAGTCGACCATTTTCTCAGACGCTTCAAAGCTATCGGACATGAGGTTAGCGAAATCGATGACCTAAGAGTCTGTGCTATCGGCGACGCGACTGCGGAAAGATTGAGAGAGGCGCAGCTCCACGTCGATGTCATCCCTCATGAGTTCAAGGCGGAAGGGGTGTTTGAAGCACTTACCCAATTCGCAGGCGGGCAGGAAGCACTGAGGGGTTTAAATTTTCTGATTCCGCGTGCGGCAGTCGCACGAGACTTTTTGCCGAAGGCTTTGGAAGGGGCCGGAGCGCGCGTGGATGTCGTTCCGGCGTATCGCACCATACTTCCGGATCAGCAGGACCGCGGCCGAATTTCTGCAATGCTCGCCGGGGGCGCGGACTGCATCGCTTTTACCAGTTCCTCAACTGTTCGAAATCTCGCCCAACTCTTTGACACCCATGACTTGAGTATGGTTCTTGAAGGAGTCGCCGTAGCTTGCATCGGGGACGTGACTGCCCAGACTGCCGCTGAACACGGATTAAACACGGAAATCCAGCCCGACCAATTCACCATTCCGGAGTTAGCGCGCGCAATTGCCAGGCATTTTGAGCGTCCTACTTCGTGCTAAACTGATCAGCGATGTCATCTCGCCCCATATTGATTATCGATCGCGATCCACAGAGTGGCGCGGCGCTCCGCGAATTGGTTGCCGGCTGGAACTTCAATGTAGTTCTGGCTCAGAACAATGCTCAGGGTCTGACGCATTTTGGAAACACGACGCCGTCGGTAATAGTCGCGGGTAGCGACGTTTCAACCTCGAACGGTTTTAGTCTCTTACGTGAGATCCGCGCCTTATACCCGGACACGCCTGTCGTTTTGGTTACGGATCAAGGCTCCATTGAGATGGCTCTAAATGCGATTCAGCAGGAGGGGGCATACCACTATTTCGAAAAACCGGTTGACGCTGACAAACTGCGGATAATCCTTGACCGCGCAGTTGAACTAACAGAGGCCAAGCGTGAGAACGAACTGCTCCGGCGCCAACTGCAGGATCGCGGCGCCTTCGGTGAGTTAGTGGGCAAGTCGGAGTCGATGCGGGCCATCTACTCGCTGATAGAGCAGGTAGCTCCCTCCTCCGCTTCAGTGTTACTCACCGGCGATTCGGGAACGGGCAAGGAGTTGGTGGCCCGCACACTCCATCAAAAGAGTCCTCGCCGAGACAAGCCTTTTGTGGCCATTAACTGCTCCGCAATTCCGGAGACGCTGATGGAATCCGAACTCTTCGGACATGAGAAAGGCGCCTTCACTGGCGCAGCCTCTCGCAGACAGGGCTGCTTTGAGCTTGCCGACACCGGCACGCTATTGCTAGATGAAATCGCGGAGATGCCGGCCATGCTGCAGGCCAAACTGCTCCGTGTGATTGAAGAACGCTCCGTTAGACGCCTGGGGAGTCGCAAAGAGATTAGTGTCGACGTGCGTTTGCTGGCGGCGACCAATCGCAATCCGGAAGAAGCTGTTCAAGGCGGCAGTCTGAGAGAGGATCTGCTCTATCGTCTGAACGTTTTTAGAATCGGCTTGCCCCCGCTAAGGGACCGCAAAGAAGATCTGCCACTGCTCGCGCAGCATCTGGTGACTCAACTGGCTGAGAAGCACAACCGGCCTGCGCGCTTTCTTAGTTCGGGAGCTATCGCAGCTTTGCAATATCACGCCTGGCCTGGGAATGTCCGCGAGTTGAGAAACGTGATTGAGCGGGCTGTGGTCATCTGTTCGGGCGAACAGATTGAGAGACACCACTTCGCGCCCTATCCCATTGAACAACGCGTGCGGCTGCGGAATGAAGACACGATTACCTTGCCCGTTGGCACTCCGCTGGAAGAGCTTGAGCGGCAGATGATCATGCGTACCCTGCAAAAGACCAAGAACAACAAGACCCGCGCCGCGGTGCTCCTGGGAATCAGTCTGAAGACCCTGCACAACAAACTCAATCTCTATCGTGAGCGTGGTCTGCTCCATGACGACTGATACATCCGGGAGGGATGGATGAGTACAGACGCAGTTACGGAGACTTCCGTCGCGGTATCGGTCGCGCCCATGCTGTCGGTCCGAAATGGCGCACGAGCGGTTGAGTTCTACAAGTCGGCATTCGGGGCGATCGAGGTCTACCGTGTAGAAGACCCTGGCGGTTCGGTGGTGTCTCGACTGTCCGTTGATGGTGGGGAGTTTTGGCTGGCTGACGAGTCCCCTGAACATGCCAACTTCAGTCCAGAGTCTCTGGGTGGTGGTTCTGTTCGCATGATTTTGACCGTGCCGGATCCTGACGCGATGTTCGCGAAGGCACTTGCGGCAGGTGCCCGAGAGATCGTCGCGGTGGAGGAAGCGTATGGCTGGCGCCTGGGCCGCGTGGTCGATCCATTCGGCCATCACTGGGAGATCGGCCGTCCGCTTACATAGTACATTCTGCTATCTTCACTTGAATTGAGACGCATGGAAAATGATATGTCTCTGTCTGCTAATGAAGTAAACATGTTAGAGCTGGACCTTAAAAAGGCCGACTTACGTATCAAGAAAACGGAAGTTGTCGCTAAGTATGTAAGTTTACTTGTCCTGTTAATAGGAATCGCCATACCTTTTTACCAGTACGTCAATACGCTGAAAAAAGAGCAGCAGGAGCGCGAGGATAAAAGAGTCCTTGAGGCAGCGCAAAGAAATAAAGAGGTAGAAGCGGCTTCGAGAGAGGCGAGAAAGCCTTTCCTGGAGCGTCAACAAACCCTCTACTTTGAAGCGGCTTCTGCTGCCTCGAAGCTAGCCACATTGGAGGGCGGGGCAGAAAGAGATGCTGCACGCAAGCGGTTTTACCATCTGTTTTGGGGTGAGCTCTCAGTTGTCGAGGATGAATTGGTAGAAGGCGCAATGGTGCGTTTCAAAAACACGCTTGAACTGTATGAAAGTGGTGAAGCTGGCAAGCGGGAATTGGAGCAAATGTCCTTGACCCTCGCGCATAGCTGCAGGGACTCGCTAGCGCGGGGTTGGGGGTACGAGAGGAAGTAAAGAAGAACAGCTGTCGGGCCGACATGAAGGTCACCTTCACAAGAACAGGCGGGCGCCGCTACCGGGTGTCTGTTGAGGGTCCGGGTGTTGTATCGTCGTGGATGGAACCAGCCCCGGGCTACGACGCCCGCCTTCCACACGACATGGCCCACTTTGTCGTGGAAAACGAACTGGGTATTACGGGGGGAATATTCGGCCAGCTTGCCGGTGGTGGGCATGCGCGCACATTTCATCCAACAGAGCAGGCAAGCCGTAGGGTCGCCAAACGAGGGAAGCGAATTGCTGCGGCTAACCGTGGTGACGCGATGCTTTCCGAGAAGGCTGTTTATCTCGCCTGCCGAGCATGGAACAAGGACGTTTCTGAAGCGACTCGGGTTGAAGTTGTATCACCCGAGGATATCAAGCGAGTGTGTCGTGAATTCGACGCGGTCAGCGCGATATGGTCGAAACTCGCGGTTGGGGAATCGATGACACTCGTTTGGCGCGGTAGCGCAGCTCGGGCTCAGCGGCGCCGATCGAGACGTATGTGAATAGCGTAGAGCCACCATCTTTAGGACCAGTCGTGTCAGCCCGACGTTTGATCTTTCATCCAGTCGTCGTTCTCTTCTTCTCGCTCATTTGCGCATCTTCATACGTTTTTTATGCCGCTTCGCGCGTTTCAGGGAATCAGCTTCCTGGTTACTTGTTTTATGTTGTTCCAATCATAATTCCCGCTGTGGCGTTTCTCTTCGATCGTGCAGAGAGATTTCGCCAGGCCAGCATCTTACAATTTGTGGTTGACGCGCTGGTTATTGGAATTGCCATAGGGCGTGTTATAGGCAATGTGCCGTTCGTCTCAGGGCACACGCTATTTCTAACCTATTGCCTCTTAGGCACTCGCTCGAAAGTTCCACGAGTTACGGCTGCAATTGTGCTGCTTCAAGTCATCTATTTGAAGTACTTCGTCTGGCATGATTGGATTACGTCGACGAGTGGAATAGTGCTGGGCGTGATTGCCGCCTTTGTCGTGTGGTGGTTCAGAGAGCGTGTAGAGGTTGAGAGGTTGATAACCACGCCGACAGTCTAACTATATAAGGAGGGCGGTAACTCTGCGCGTTAGTCAGCAGGCGTGACGAAGATTGCTGAACGGAGACCTTGCACCCGAACCCGTGCCGGTGCTATTCATCGACTGATGTCGGTTGTTCTCTTTTTTATTGATGGCCTGGGCATTGGTTCGCGTGGGATTGCTAATCCTTTCGACGGACTCGCAAACTCTGCGCCACTGGCTGTGTTCAAAAATGAAGCGCCGTCGATGCTCGATGGGCTCGATGGAGTGGTGGTGCCAACGGATGCCTGTCTCGGGATTGAAGGCCGCCCTCAGAGTGCATCCGGCCAAACTACTATCCTCACCGGCGTTAACGCCCCGGCGCTGCTTGGTTATCACAAACAGGGTTTCCCGAACAGAGCTTTGTTGGAGATCATCCGCGAGCATTCTCTTTTCTTGAAACTCAAGAACGCCGGCGTCGCCCCAATCACTTTCGCCAATGCTTACACCAAGCGCTTTTTTGCAGACCGGCCCCGGTGGGTCTCAGCGACGACCGCTGCCGTTGAGGCGGCGGGGCTAACATTCCGCACCGTAGATGATTTACGAAACGGTCGAGCCGTCTTTCAGGATTTCACGAACAGAATACTTATCGAGTGGGGCGAAGATGTGCCTTTAAGAACGGCCCATGAAGCCGCGGAGGTGCTCGCAGCCATCGCGAACCAAAGCGAGTTCACACTCTATGAGTATTTCATCACCGATAAGATCGGACACGCCCAGGACATGGAGGCGGCCAGAGCCGTTCTGCAAAACCTGGCATTGCTAATCCGGCAAATGCTGGCACATGTTGATTTGGCACGCACATCCGTTATACTCACCAGCGATCACGGAAACATTGAAGACTTATCCTCGCACAACCATACGCTGAATGAAGTGCCTACCATGGTCTGGGGCGCGAACCGTGACAGCATCGCCAGTCGAATAAAGAGTCTCGCTGATATCACACCAGCAATCGTCGAAAGTTTGACGGAGAAAGCGACAGCCTCGGGATGACTTCGCGAAAATCTGCTCCGCCAACTGAATCACACGCCGCAGCTAAGCTTAAAAACAATCCCCGCGAGATCTTCGGTTGGAAGATGTACGACTGGGCCAACTCTGCTTTTTCCACAGTGATCGTGGGAGCTCTTTATGGGCCCTACGTGACGGAAATAACTCAGCGCGTGGTGGGCGAAAACGGAGTCGTACTCGAGCTCGGACCCCTGGGTGCGATAACAGCAAAGTCCTTCTTCCCAACCTCCGTTTCTGTGGCCGTCTTTCTGCAGGTGTTTCTACTGCCGATTCTGGGTTCAGTCGCCGACTACTCTAATCTCAAAAAGAAAATGATGGCCGTCTTCTGTTATATCGGAGTCGCAGCCACCTGCCTGATGTTTTTCGTTACCGAGCAAATCTACTGGCTGGGCGGCCTGCTGTTCATAATTGCAAATCTGGGATTTGGGGCGTCGGTGGTTTTTTACAACAGCTTTCTCAACGACATCACGACTGAGGATCAGCGCGACAAAGTGTCGAGTAGGGGATTCGCATATGGCTATCTCGGTGGCGGACTCTTGTTGGGTTTGAGTTTTGTGCTGGTCAATAGCGCTACGCGGTTTGGGTTGGACACGCTTATGGCAGTGCGCCTCTCACTACTGGCCGCCGGGATCTGGTGGGGTGGGTTTGCTATCTTCGCCTTCGTGAGTTTGAAATCGCGAGCTCCGGAGAAGTCGCTGCCGCGCGGAAAGTCTTACCTGACGGTGGGTTTTGCTGAATTGGGACGCACGTTTAGAGAACTCGCACGACTGCGCCACACTCTGCGGTATCTGATCGGTTATCTGTTTTATAACGATGGAATCCAGACAGTGATCAGCATGTCCTCGGTTCTGTTGGCTCAGGAGCTCTTCATCGCCAAAGGCCTCGAAACTGACCAGTCGTTTCTGTTGGGAATATTTTTGATGGTGCAGTTCGTCGCCATCTTTGGCGCCTTGATCTTCGAACGCCTCGCCTACCTAATCACGACGAAAAGGGCGATTCTGGTCTCCCTCGTCTTATGGTGTGGAGTCGTGATCTACGTGTATGGATTCCTCAAGACTACGACTGACGCCTGGGCGATGGCAGCGGTGATTGCGATCGTTCTCGGTGGCTCGCAAGCCCTCTCGCGGTCACTTTTCTCGCGTATGATTCCCAAAGGTCGCGAGGCCTCATTTTTCGGCCTCTACGAAGTTTCGGAACGAGGCACTTCCTGGCTCGGTCCATTACTGTTCGGGGCGGTAGTGGCCGCTACGAATTCCTATCGGCAAGCTTTGCTGTCGCTGATAATTCTGTTCGTAGTTGGAACCATAGTCCTTTACTTAACAGACACGGACCGAGCAATCCACGACGCCGGCAATCTCCTCCCCGAAGAAGTGGCCAAAGCAGAGTAGCGAAGGTCACGATCCACGAAGTAACACGAAGCACCACGAAATGAGATTCAGAAAAATGGCCAAATGAAACCTGTCAAATGACAAATGAAAAATAATCGGATTTAACCCGCGAGCTTTCTTTCCTTTCCCGACGCGGCTTTCTCAAGGCACTCCCGCGAACAATACTCGGACATATTTGAACCAGCGCCGATCGCACGCTCAGCTGGGATCCACGTGCCACAAGCTACGCAGCGCACCAGTTTATTCTCAGCCTTGGTAGATCCGCTGCGCGTCGCGGGAGAAGAATTCGAGTCCAGCGTGCCTTTAAGTGCGGAAGAAACTTTTCGCAGCAACTCAATGTACGGTTGCAGACGGGAGTAGACAAGCAGAAAGACTAAGGCGAGCAGGGCGCCGATGATTAGATACTTCAACACTTCTTCTAAACGGCAAGCTTTAGCTTGAATGAAAGGGTCTTCATTTCAGATTCATATAGCTGGGAATTCTGGGCAAACAAGAGAATTCTTGAGCTTCTAATCATCCTCATCACCAGACTTGCCAGAGGGCACATAGGCTACATCAATAGCACGGCGCCTGGGTGCGGGATCCGTTGCGCGCCGACGCGGTGTAGTTTCCCTATTCCTCCGGTCGACACTTCCAGCTGGCAAGCCGCGTCCGTGCACGGCTTCTTCCAATATTCGCGTGATCTCTTGGGAGAGAGTGCGCTGCTCGGCGGCGGCGCGCCGTTTCAGCGACTCCTTCCAATGATTTGGTACGTACGCGCCAATGAAGACGCCCTTCCGATTTGCCATCTCGGCCTCTCCTTCGGGTTAATAAGCAGAATGTGGGAGTGCTGGGAAACGCTCGTTAATGCCAATGCAATAAGAACAGGTCTGTAAGCCGAATTCTGTGCTCCGATCTCAGATCTGGAAACTTGATTCAGATTTAAAATCTGTAATCTAAAATCTCAGATCTAAGATCGGAGTAGCGATCATTCATCTAGTCCAGCTGTTGCCAGCTGGATCGAGCGACCTACCCGGAGGTCGTAGCAGCTTTCCTGCTTCGGGCGGGCAGCCCTTTTGACGCCTCCCTATTTGGTCTTGCACTGCGAGGAGTTTGCCTGGCCGCGCATGTCACCACACGCGCCGGTGCGCTCTTACATTAAGCCCTTGCGGGCCGCACCGTTTCACCCATCACCCGTCGCAGCTTTTCGGCGTCCACCGCCGAAGCGGTCTCCAACCGGTGCCTACAAGCGGGCTGGTCTGTTCTCTGTTGCACTTGTCGTCGCTCCAAAGTCTCAGATCCGAAGTCTCAAATCCTGCTTGGAACGCCCCGCCGTTAGCGGGCTCGCTGCCCT
>JAMQPH010000032.1 GCA_023717605.1 Pyrinomonadaceae bacterium | reverse complement strand
CGGCGCTACACGTACAGCAACCGCAAACGACGATGGGTACTATGTGGCTTCAAGTTTGGCGGCAGGGGTATACACGGTAAGTACGTCTCCCCAGGGCTTCAAGCGAACGGTTGCCGCTGGGGTCGAAGTCCACGTGGGTGAGAACAAAGTTCTGAACCTTGAACTTCAAGTCGGCCAGGTGAGCGAAACCGTCAACATCACAAGCGATGCCGCACCCGTCGAGACCCGCAGCGGGGATGTCAGCAGCCTTGTTTCTGAGAAGCAAATTACCGAGTTGCCGCTGAATGGCCGCAACTATTCGCAATTGGCTTTGTTGGTTCCCGGTGTTTCGCCGGCAACGAATGGGAGTTTCGCTGCCCGAGGTACCGGACTCGACGGCGGCGTTGACATGTCGGTAAACGGCAACGGCTCGAATCAAAACTTGTGGACTGTTGACGGTGTCAACAACATGGACGTTGGATCGAACCGCACGCTGCTGGTTTTCCCGTCGATAGATTCAATAGCTGAATTTCGCGTGATGCGAAATAGCTTCAGCGCTGAATATGGGCAGGCACAGGGCGCTGTGATCAACCTGATCACCAAAGGCGGCAGTAATAATTTTCACGGCTCTCTCTTCGAGTTCCTTCGCAACGACTCGCTGAATGCGAACAATTTCTTCCTTAATAAGGCCAATCAGCCCAAAGCCTATTTGAAGTACAACAACTTCGGCGGGAACTTTAGTGGCCCCATCTGGAAGAATAAGGTCTTTTTCTTCTGGTCGGAAGAGTGGCGCTATGAGGATCGTGGTACGACGGTTTCCGGCCGTGTCCCCACCGCGGCAGAGAAGGTAGGCAATTTTAGCGGAACGTTAACAAATCCTCGACCAAGAGACCCTTTTCTACCGGGAGCTTGTGACCCGAAAGGTACTGTGAACGGAGACTTCAGTGCCTGCTACCCTGGCGATATTATTCCCGCAGCGCGGCTCAGCCCGGCTGGCCTTGCGTTGATGAAGATTTATCCCGATCCCAACGCTGGAGGAAACCTTTGGGTTACCTCGCCTATCCAGCCCATAAGGACCCGTCAGGATTCCATCCGCGGTGATGTCAATTTCACCAGTAACATGAACCTGATGGTTCGTTATATTAATGAGAAATGGACTCACGGTCAGGACACGCAGCAGTGGGGCGACGTTCCCTTCCCGACACTTGCTGACGACTGGGACCAGCCAAGCAATAGTTTCTCCATCAAGCTGACTAACACCTTAAGCCCGACTTCGGTAAACGAGTTCCAGTTCTCACGTGCCGGAAACGATATTTTCATTTCAACCAGCGCGCAATCTGAGGCCCTGGTCCAGGATATCGCTTCCAAATTTCCGACCGTGTTCCCGCAGACGGCCAATGTGCCTAGTGTTATGTGGGGTAGCGGTGGCTACGACAACATATGGCACCAGGCGCCGTGGCAGAATCACGAGGATCTATGGGCTTGGAAGGATGATTTCTCCAAAGTTTACGGTAACCATGACCTCAAATTCGGTGTGCTCTACGGTCACAACATCAAGAATGAGCAGCTCGGCGGCGGCGGTGGTGGAAATACGCCCTCCTTTATCACTGGGAACGGCTCCAAAACCGGCCACGCAATAGCCGATTTGCTCGACAGGAACTTGACCCTTACTAATTATGCGGAGACCGATCATACCGGGGTGGCGCTGGGCCGCTGGCGTGATACAGAATTCTATGCGAATGACACTTGGAAGATTCGCCCCAGGGTGACGCTGACTCTGGGTCTGCGGTACTCGCAATTTCCAACGGCTTGGGTGGACAACGATCAGATGTCTAACCTTGTCCCTCAATTCTTCGATGGCGTTAGTTACACGAGCGCCTTGATTACGCCTGCTACCGCCGGCGCCCATGATCTTCCACGCTCTTTGGTGAGACCCTATAACATGGGCTTCCAACCGCGCGTGGGTCTTGCCTGGGACGTCTTTGGGGATGGGAAGACAGCGCTCCGCATGGGTTTTGGGCGCTACATGAGTCGTACGAATGTGATTGAAGACATCAATCGCATGGCCGGCAATCCTCCCTGGACCAAAACGGTTGATTCAGGTTGGTCCGGCGCCGCGGACACTCTGGCCACTTGCCCCACCTGCCGGACGATGGATGCCATCGGTCCTAATCTGGTGAACCAGATTCAGGGTGTAAGTAATACCTCAGGTTTCGCCGCCGTTGATATTGACTTCAGGCCTCCGGAGAGCTACCAGTGGAATCTGACCATCTCTCGCGAAGTAATGAAGAACACCGTGTTGGAGGCCTCTTACATCGGCAACCACGGGCTGCATATCTGGCGGCGAAATATAAATTGGAATGACATTCCCGCGAATGTGCCATGTAAGGGTGGCGCCTCAGTTGGGTGCG
>JAMQPH010000017.1 GCA_023717605.1 Pyrinomonadaceae bacterium | reverse complement strand
CGTTTGGAGGGGATTGAGTTGCGCGATCGTCTGCCCGCCGTAGCCTTGATACGGAAGACCAGCTACCTGCTGAGACTGCCCGAGGAACTGTTGAGCGTATGGAACCGCCCAATCCGGGAAGTTCTGCTGGGTTACGTTGTCCGAACCGCCGCTCATAGTTCAATTTCCATCGTAGTGTAGAGACGCTTCGCCTGAAGTTTTCTTTCCCACAATCGGGCCACCTGCTCTGAGCAGGCTCCTCGGATCGTGGTGCAGCCTTCGGATCTCGCCAAGTCTTTCAAGAGGGCGAAAGCCTCTGGACTCGTTGATCCCGGTGCGTAGATCGAATACACGTAGAGTATTCGGATGTTGGGCAGTTGCTGCACCTGTACAGCCGCCCATGCCACCTTCTGGCCTTCTGATTCTAGGGCTAAAAGTTGCCTTTCGCCACGAGCTAGCATCATCTTTAGCTGATCTGGCGTCACCTCTCGGGAGGCCCATTTACAGGCTTCAGCTAAGTTCGATGCTCCATCGGACCACGCTTTGTCTACGTGGGCCTGATGGATGTGGACGATCTTATCCGGCAACGCCGATTTCCCCTTCTCCCTGAATCGTCAAACTCGTGCTGGCACTCGCCCCGCCCACCAGGAAGTCAGCCGCATCAAGCCTCAGTGCGCCGTACCAGTCATAAGCGGAATTGGCCGCCACGGAGAGGGCTGTTCCAATGATTTCCGTCCCAGCTACGTTGCCGCCCGTAGCCCCGAGGTACAGACTGAACGTCACCGCCCCGGCCGTTTTGTTCAAGATTCGAACGTGGCGAAGGATGATGTACTGGGAAGAAGACCCCCCGTTAGTACCACCTGTCGCTGTCGGTGGATTGAGAATGTTGGTCGTGAGCGTGTTGGTTAACGCGAGTGGACCGAACCTGAATGCTTTGTTGGCTGCCATGGAAACTCCTATGCGTGTACTTTGCGGATTGTGAACGAATGCAGCCGCAATGTCTGCGTTGCGGTAGCGTTGGCGGAGCGAGCCTTCAGGACAACCGTCGTCGTGCCGGTTGCGTTAGAAGCGGAAGTTCCCCAGCCCATACCTTGGAGCGATGTCGCCGCCATCGTCGTGTCGGTCCCGGATGCGATGCCCGCCGCGAGTTGGCCCTGAACATCTACCACCATGTAGGCCAGGTTGGTAGCTCTGATGTCGCACACTGCATTGATATGAAATGGGTGCATGAGCGTGGCCGAGAAAGCGAGCGCTCCTGTTGAAATCTCGATGTCGAATAGGGCATCGAAGTCCACGGTGAAAACGCATACCCGTGTCGCTGTGCTGTTGTTCAGCACGGTGAACCACACATCAACAATGATCTTATCTCCGGCAACCACACTCGTCACGTCACGAGTGACGATGGTCACGTCGTTCGTGTTATTGATTGCCGTATCCGCTCCGGCCGCCGTGTAGACGAGATCGCTAGCTCCGGCAGAACCGGCAACACCGGCTGGCCCCGGTGGACCCCATTCACCATCCACTCCATTTTCAGCGGCCAAGAAAATAGCTGCGCCTAGCGCACCTTGTGCCCCGCTCGCTCCTGCGACGCCATCGACCCCACGAGCACCCGGGGGGCCGGGCTCTCCATCTAGACCGCTCTCTGCCGCAAGGAAAATTGCCGCCCCTAGGGCGCCCTGCGCTCCGGTTGATCCAGTTGCCCCCGTAAGCCCCGTGACCCCCGGAGCCCCGGGCTCGCCGTCTAAGCCATCCTCCGCAGCGAGGAAGATTGCGGCCCCAAGTGCGCCTTGTGGTCCAGTTGCCCCATCAACTCCTTTTGTGCCAGGAGGCCCGGGTTCTCCGTTTTGTGCCTCGGACAGCAGAAAGATTGCCGGCCCCGCTTGACCCTGTGGACCCTGCGAGCCGCCGCCTATGTCATCAGGAAGTTGCTCTAGCGGAACCTTCCCATCCCCACCCAGCGTTGCATGGGTAGGCATGTCAACTCACGGGCTTGGTTGTGCCAAGGTCGGTCGTCACCAAGGCACCAGACGTGTTTACGGTCAGTCTCCAGTAGTGGGGAGTCCCCTGGGTGTCTTTGAGCACAACACCCGTGGTCGCTGTGTCAATCACGATCACCCCCACAGTCTCTAGCCCGCGCGACTCTAGTCGGTTGAAGGCATTGCATATCCTCGGTATCAGGTCATACATGCTCTGAAGAAATGTCGCATGCGTGAACTGCGGGTTACTTGGAAGCTTCACCGCTCGCCTGCAGGTATGAAGTTAACCTTCTCGCCAGAGACTTCCGTGTTCCCTGTGAACAGGAACGCAAAGCGATGCCACCTGCCTGTTTGTCTGATGTCAAATTTTGAGTTGGCAAGACTTCCAGACCCTGCCGCAACAGCAATAGCGCCCTGCCCGGTCTTGATCTGTCCGGTGATCGTCGCTGTCGTGGGCTCTGTCTCGAATCTTAGAACCACTCCATTTACAGAGGTAACACCGATGTCGTCACCCATGTCCCCGGT
>JAMQPH010000530.1 GCA_023717605.1 Pyrinomonadaceae bacterium | reverse complement strand
CAGAACGGTTGAAGGAATTCGGCGTGTGGTTGCTATAGACATCCTACCCCTACGGGGTGACCAGAGGTTCTACCATTGACATGATTGAGGTGGTGAGCAGGCAACGCCGACTGAAGATGGACTGCGAGCGCTGGCAGGTGTTCGGCGAAAAGGCTCTAAAGGCTATCGGAAAGGCGGGACACCACGCCACGATTGCTTTCGTCTCGGACCCGCAGATCAAGATTCTGAACAAACGGTTCCGAGGACTGGCCAACCCAACCGATGTGTTGTCGTTTCCCGCAGGTGACGAGGAGTTTGCGGTAGCATCACAGCCGAGCCTGGGCGACGTTGCAATCTCGGTCGAGCGTGCGGAGAGCCAGGCCGTGGAAAACGGTCTCACTTTTGAAAAAGAAATTGCGCAACTTATCCTTCACGGGCTGCTGCACCTCAGTGGCTATGACCATGAAACTGATAAAGGCGAGATGAATCGGCTGGAACTGCGGCTGCGGCGCGAGATGGGCATATGAGATAGTTGCACTTTGTACTTTGTCTTGGAGCTTTGTACTTGGACGTGTAATTGAGATTGCCGCCTGCGCCGAAGCACCACTTGCTGGGTGAGAAGGTCAAAGTACAAAGCACCAAGTACAAAGCACGAACAACTGACAACGGACCACTGACATCTGACCACTGCCTTTCTCCCATTTACCATTTGCGATTTACCATTTACCATCCTGTAGCGCATGCAAATTGAATTCGTACTCACCTTTATACTTCTCGTGGTCCTATCCCTAATCGCCACTGTCGACATGGCTTTTGGTCAGTTGAGCGATGTTGGGCTAAGACGCCTGATCAGTGAGGCAGAAGAAGGATCGAAAGGGCGTTCGGCCGACTTTTTGAAGCAGGTCCTGGAAAATCGCCCTCGGTTTAGTTTCGCCATTTCCGCCACAATTCAGATTTTGCTGGTGGTCGTGGCGGTGCTGATCACTTCCATCTCACTCGCACTCTTTTCGGAACGACGTTTTGTTTTAGTGGGGCTGCTTGCCGGTCTGTTGCTGGCGGGAATGTTTCGTCAGCTCATTCCGCTCTTTATCTCGACCCGCGACCCCGAAGCCACTCTGTTATTCCTGTTACCGGTCATTCGGCCCTTGCTGCCTTTGATGGCCTTTGCCGCAGATCCTTTCCACAAACTCTTCGATCGTACGCGTCGCAAAGAACTAGCGCCTGAGAGCGGCGAAGACGACGACGAGGAAGACGTCGGCGACGACATTCAGGCGTTGATCGATGTCGGCGAAGCTGAAGGCATTCTGGAAGAAGAAGAAGGCGAACTGATTCATTCGATCATTGAGTTCGGCGACACTCGCGTAAGCGAAGTAATGACTCCTCGACCAGACATTGTAGCGATCCCGGAAAGCGCGACCGTCCGCGAGGCTCGTGACATCATGATTGAGTCCAAGTATTCCCGGCTCCCGGTTTATCGCGATCAGATCGACAACGTAGAGGGTCTGATCTACGTTCGCGATCTCATGCAACGCTGGGCCGAAGGCAAGGAAGATGAACCGATTTTACCGCTGGTGCGCCCGGTCTATTTCGTGCCCGAGACTAAACCGGTTGCGGAGTTGCTCGAAGAGATGCAAAAGGCCAACGTCCAACTTTCAATCGTGATTGATGAATACGGCGGCGTGGCGGGGTTGGTCACGGTTGAGGATATTCTCGAAGAGATTGTCGGCGAGATTGAAGACGAAGATATCGGCGGGGAGGAAGAAGAGATTGTCGAAAGTCCTGGTGGGGCCTACGAGGTGCTCGGATCAACCGAAATCGGGAAAATCGAGAGACTGTTTGGAGTGGAAATAGAAGACGACGACTTTACGACCATTGCCGGGCTGGTGATCAACGAATCGGGAAAGGTGCCGCGTTCTGGCGAGCACTTAACTTTTCGCGGCCTCGATGTCGAAGTCCTGGAAGCCGACGAGCGTCGAATCGGACGGCTGCGACTTAAACGTGTGTCGCAAGAGAATGGGAGCGAAGGTCAAAACAACTGATGGCCACTAGACTCAAGAGATTTGCAGCAGTCATTTCCACGCGCTGGCGCGAGCCATCTACCTGCGAAGCGTGTGGCAGCCAGTTTACCTGCGGTGCCACACTTGCAGGTTGCTGGTGCTCTGAAATAAAGCTCAGCGATGAGCAACGCGCTGAACTCAAGGGTCGTTATCGCAGTTGCCTGTGTAGCGACTGCCTGCGGGCAACCGCTTCGGGCTCCGGACGGCCCAAGTGACATCGAGCCTTGAAGCATGCCGCGTTCCATCCGAGAAGTAACCATGGCGACTAGAAGCAAATTACTGCGGGGACGGAAAATCGATCCCGCTCCAATAACCTCTAAGACTAGTCTGACTAGTCTTGTTGATGAAGCATTTCTGGCTTACAACGCGGCGCGTCTGCGGGAAGCCTGCCAGCTTTTCACGCGAAAGATGCTGGAGCCGGAAGTTACCATAGGTCTCTCGCTAACGGGCGCCCTAACTCCTGCCGGTCTGTGTATCTCAGCTCTGATTCCCCTGATCAAGGCCGGCTTCATTGATTGGATTATTTCCACGGGAGCCAATCTCTATCACGATACTCATTTCGGCATCGGACTCTCGATGCACCAGGGCGATGCGCAGACGTCTGACATAGTGCTTAGAGAGGAAGAGGTAGTGCGCATTTATGACATCTTCTTCGATTATTCCGTTCTTCTGGATACCGATGCTTTCTTTCGAAAAATCATCGAAGCGAAAGAATTTCAAAAACCCATGTCCACGGCCGAGTTTCATTACCTGTGTGGCCGTTACGTTCATGAGCGTGAGCGAAAACTGGGGCTGAAGGACAAATCGCTACTGGCCGTCGCTTACGAATATGCCCTGCCAATCTACACCTCATCGCCTGGTGATTCGTCCATTGGCATGAACGTGGCTGCAAAAGCTCTGCAGGGCAATAAGCTGGCATTCGATCCCTCGCTTGACGTTAACGAGACGGCCGCGATTGTGCTCGCGGCCAAACGTAATTCCGGCAATGCTGGTAAGAAGAAAACCAAACAGCGCAAGGGCAAGCCTGGTCAGTCAGCGGTGTTTATCCTGGGGGGCGGGTCGCCAAAGAACTTTTTACTCCAAACCGAACCACAGATTCAGGAAGTTCTGGGAATCGACGAACGCGGCCACGACTACTTTCTGCAGGTGACTGACGCACGCCCTGATACCGGTGGACTTTCCGGAGCAACACCCGGCGAAGCCGTGTCATGGGGCAAGGTTGATCCTGATCGTCTACCGGATGCAGTTGTCTGTTATGTTGATTCCACCATAGCGCTGCCGATCATTACAGCTTATGCTTTGGCGCAGCACGCGCCACGCGAGCCCAAGCGACTCTATGAGCGTCGTGATGAATTCATGTCCCTGTTGCTTGCTGAATACAAGAAATCGAAACGGCGCTAGGCGCTGATTGATTTAGATGAAGGAGTTCCGCAATGAGAACACTTCTAATATGTTGTCTAACTGCCGTAACAAATTTTGGGGCTTTAGGTAATGTGCCTCCTCAAAAACCCTTGGGCTACGTCGCACAATCCAGTCAGTCTCAAGACGGGTCACTGCTAAAACCCGAGCATGGCACTTATGAAGATGCGATGGAATTTGCTCGTTTTCTGAATGGCGCGGGTATCAGTGTCAAAAGCGTGCATCGTTCTAAGTTAGAAGGCTTCTTCCAAGGTATTGAAAAGGCAGCATTCTTTAGAACGGAGAATGGGGTGGTAGAGGTTGTCTTCTTTCCAGATCCTAGAGGTGCGGAAAAGGTTAGAGTGACCGAGCAGCGTCAAGCAGGAAGGTATCTTTACTCCTTTCAGGGGCAACCGAACCCCAAGCCCAATGACGGATTTGATTCCAATCGTCCAATGTTTTTCCTTGTGCAGCGAAACTGGTTCATGGTCCTGGAAACTGAAGAGCTTTATGATTCGGTGAAAAGTGCTTTGAAGAAAGATTAATATTCTGTTATTCAGGGCGCCAAACAAGTGCTTGCAGACCGGAATCAGGATGTCTCTTATCGACAGCATGCGGCGCCCTATAGTTGTCCCGGCCGCTGAAGCGCATCAGCGTTAGATTTCAGCAGTATCCTAGGAAGGCAAGGGTCTGAGTGTTTATGAGTACGAGCGCGAGTTACCCGTTGAACTACGATTGCACCAAATGCCCGGCATATTGTTGCTCAATTTATGAACGCGTTCAGGTTAGCAAACGTGATATCAACCGCCTGGCAAGGCATTTCGGCGTGGACTATGAAACTGCGTTGGTGCGTTATACGCGCACCTACAACGTTACCGAACGGGTTCTGCGTCGCAAGGCCGACCCGGTGCTGGGACAATCCTGCACTTTTTTGAATCCGGTAACCCGCCAGTGCAAGATATACAACGCCAGGCCGGCTGTGTGCCGGGAATTTCCTACCACCGATAGATGCGCTCACTTCGACCTACTCGAGTTTGAACGCACGCAACAGGACGATCCTGATGTTCTGCCTTTGATTCAAATTACGTTCAGGAATGGAAACGGGCGGTAAGGCGTACAAGGATACCCGTCTGGTGGATGAGTTTTTATGAATGACGTTCTTGCAAGACTTGTTGGTAAGAAAGTGGACCTCCGCTGTGAGGGTGCTACCAGTATCAGGGGCGAGGTTATCAAAGTGGAGGGCGGCGTGGTCCAATTGAAAGATTCCGAAGACAATAAGATCTGCTTCGTGGCGATAGACAAGATCGTGCTGGTCTGGGAAGCGCCTGACGAAGAACACCGCGCGGGATTTGTGTCGTAGGGTTAAGAACAAGACTTGGCCGCGGATTTACGCGGAAAACGCGGATCTGAAAAGGAACGGATGACTCATTAGGCAGTCTGACTTGTATTTGGTTCTGATCCGCGCGATCCGCGT
The DNA here is from genome assembly GCA_023717605.1 of Pyrinomonadaceae bacterium. GTDB lineage: Bacteria > Acidobacteriota > Blastocatellia > Pyrinomonadales > Pyrinomonadaceae > PSRF01. The sequence goes on along the minus strand of JAMQPH010000530.1, from coordinate 10,961 downwards.
AAATCCGCGGCCGATTCAGCACAATCAGAAAGTGAAACGCCGGCGCGTCAATCGATGCGCCGGCGTTCTGCTTTACGGGAAGTATTGGGGAACAACTGCAATCGTTAGTCGACCGCTGGCTCAACCTGCTCTGGGAGCGGCACACGACGAAAGCCATCGATGCGAGACAGCCAATAGCTACTAAACGGTGAATAGACAACGCCGTGACGTCGCGAGGCATGATAGAAGCCGTTTTCGTCAGCTACAATTCCAATGTGGCTGAGCCCACTGAAAAAGACCAGCGTGCCAAATTTGAACTTCTCTTCAGGCGCCGCAGGAGCAAAGCGTGCCCAAAGTGTCCGCGCGCTGCTGCGCTCAAAGTCGATTCCTACCGATTGGAAGGTACTCCAGACGAACCCGGAACAATCGAATCTGGAAGGTCCGTCAGCGCCCCACGAGTAGCGAGCCCCAAGCCTCTGATCAATCGCTGAAGACATCAGTTGTTGGAACTTGAAACCACCGTTCGCGGACGTGATCGCTGCGGCTGCCTTGATTTCCTCAGGCGAGGCCTCCGAAATGATGATGGGGTCATCCGCGGAGATAGGGGTCAGATCATTTGTTAAGGTGTTTCGTGCGAATTGTCGTTCGCGAGTCTCGACTTGTCGCTCAGGAGTCTCGGAACTTTGGGCCAGCGCCGAAATAGAGCAGACCAAGACAAGAATCAAGGTCAGCACATAGGGGAACAGCCTTTGTAAGTGCATAGAAGGGGCACTGCCTTCTTCGAATATTCTTCTTATTTCTTTCTTAAGTGAGGAGAGCACTGCTGAAAGCCAAGCGAAGAATAGCGGCTGCAAATGGATGGAACAAGAGGCAATGTGACTGTTTTGTCGCGACTCACATTTCGGATCTCTATTGCGAACCAAAAGAGGTCACCCGAAAGTTTTTGAGTGAGAGTTGTCGCCGGATTTCTACACGATTAATGTTCCATCACGGAACACAACGGTCAATGTGATGGGATTTTACAGGCCGCGAGACGCGTGCCACAGGCACCTGCTCTGAAGGCAACAACGAATCAATAATCTTCACGTTTAACGTGACGGTAGAGATTGATCGCGAAAAGCAGTATGAGTGCGAGCATCATTGGGGACAAGCCTCGCTAGTTGATTTTCTGGTTCCGGGGGTTCAAGAACAGAAAATAATCAATTCCCGCTTATTCCCAATTTTAAGGGAGCCGAAAGTTTAGAGTTCCGACCTTTAGGTTGCTGCTCGCGAAAAGACACAAGCTAAAGCTCGAACTCTGAACTTCGGGCCTCAACTCAACCCGTACTAGTTTTAAGGAACGCATTCTTGAAGTCATGTAACCTGACCGGCGCCCTGATAGTTCAATCCAACAGTGATTATTTTTTGAAGCAATTGATCGTAGGGAACGCCGGAGTGGGCAGCCGAATCGGCAAAATCTTCATCTCGAGCGATTTGGGGGTTGGGATTAGCTTCGAGCAAGTAAAACTGTCCTTCTTCCGTCATCCGGTAGTCAAGCCGCGCATAACCGCTGAGGAAAAGGTAGCGGTAGATTCGCTTGGAAAGACGTTCCAGGGTCTTATGCTGCTCGGGAGTAAGCCCTGCCGCCCTGGTTGCCAAGCCCACTCTCTCCTGGTAGGCGGGATCCCACTTCACTTTGAGCGTTGCGATATTCTCTGAACCCTCGGGCAGCTTCTCCATGACTAACTCCCAGGGCGCATACGTCTGAATATTCTGGTTGCCAATCAGACCCACATAAATCTCGCGACCCTTGATGTATTGCTCTGCTATCGCCGCAGTCTTGTTCTGCCGGTGAATGAACTCCACACGCTGAGTGAGTTTTTCATCATCGTGAACGAGTGAAGCTTGGGCAATACCGACCGACCCTTCTTCGCTGATCGACTTGACCAGCAAGGGAAACTTCAGACGCTTTGGCCGTCTCACCTTTCGATTAATTGGAAACACGGCAAAGTTTGGCACTTGCAGACGATGATAAGCGAGAATCATCTTGGTCAGTGCCTTGTCGTGGGCGAGCGTCAGACCTCGCGGATTGCAACCTGTGTACGCTTGCTTCATTAGTTCGAGATAGCTGACGACGTGCTGGTCGTAGAGCGGGTAGCCATGGAACTCTTCAAGCAGATTGAAGGCAATGTGGGGCTTGTGCTCCATCAGCGCGTTACCAATTACGTTCAACTGGTTGTAGAGCCCAATCGGATAAACCTCGTGGCCCATCTTCTTCAAGGTTGTGATGACGTCATATTCGGTTTTGACCTCGAGTTTGTCCTTGTCGCTCAGCTCATCGAGCGAATCCGGCGGCACCAGGTCCTGGTGCACCAGGACAATTATGCGCAGCTTCTTTTTGGGTTCGAAGGTCATACGGCTATGCGATGGTAACCGGAATGAAGCACGTTCATTACCTGGACTGTCAACACAATCATCATCTTCCGTCGAGCTTCGCTTGGCGGGGTCACCAGACGCAGCTTCAACTCCTTGCAGCGATCGATCATGTTCTGCAAAACATGATCAATGGTGTACTGGTGAACTCCCGTCCCGTCGGCAACAATCTGGCGGACTTCCCGACGAACGCTGCGGAGGAAACTGGCGGCACTGGGCCGCAACCGATCCCGCGGATCGTCAGAAAAAATCCGCTTCAGGTCCCGATCGTAAACAGCCGGCCAATCAAAGTCATATTTCTCCCGCTTGCGACGGTAGTGCTCCCGCAGGGTAATTCTTAAACTCGAAAGTGGCTCCACTTTAGTTCTGGCACGGTTGCGCGGTTTGGTGCCGGCGAGTTCCAGCATGACGTCATCGATGTATTCCAGCTTGCGCAGTGCCGGCCACCCTTTATACCGCCGTCGCCAACGGGAGCGTGGTGTGAGCCAAACCGCAAACGTTTCCGCAAAATCTTCGGCAGGATGTGCCTGGGCGTACCACGCTGGTAGGTGCAGGACGTAGTTGCGGCTCTTTGGTTTGGGCTTGTAAAAGTCGGGATAACGTTGCGCAAAGGAACCGAAGAGTTCGCGCCATTGACGTTTAAAATGAAGCCGGAACGCAGTATCAAGAGCATGACCGGCTTCGTGACGCAGAATGCGCATGCACTCCGGGTCGGTGCCGCCTTCGACTTCCAGCATTTGCTTGCGCTCCAACTTCATCAGGCGCGGATGGGCCAGGTAAAAAGGAATTGCAATGCCGGGCACGCCGTCTGGTGAGAACCATTCCTCGGATAGCCAGACGTGGGGCTTGAAGCGGATGCCCCGTTCATTTAGCTCACGGTAAAGACGTTTGATATGGGGTTCGAGGAAGGAATCCTTGATCTTGATGGGCAGATCCGAAATCCGCATATCGAGCAAACGCTCGTCAGTCAGACGGTCCCACTGAAACTTGTAGCTCAAGCTGCGCCCGCCTCTCTCTCCGCGTCTTGTGAGCGTTGAGCAGGGGCTGGGGCTAATGACGTGATGGAGTGCGAAAGGCAGAAATCCTTATTAACCGGCATTCTATGCGGTGAAACGGCCTATCGAAGTCAGGATGACGGAGCGAGGCCCATTGTAACGGCGTTCCCCAGGATGCGCTAGCAGGCATTGCGGGCAGTAAAAATCTTAACCACCGCGCCGTCAACTTCCCGGCATTGTGCCCGTCTTGAGGTAGGATGAAGGACAGGGTTTTTCGACAACACACTCGGCGCACAATGGGTTCCGGGCCTTGCAGATCTTCCGACCATGGGCGATAAGCAGATGCGAAAAGATCACCCAATCCTTCCTAGGCACAATTGCCACCAGATCGTTTTCGATTTTCACAGCGTCCTTCTGTTGAGTCAGACCAAGTCGTCTCGATAGCCTGGTCACGTGCGTATCAACTACGACTCCCGATGCCACGCCAAACGCGTTGCCCAGTACCACATTGGCCGTCTTGCGAGCAACACCGGGCAACTCGAGCAGTTCTTCGATTGTTTGAGGCACTCGGCCTGCATATTGCTCGGTAAGAACTTTCGCCGTGCCCTGAATCGACTTAGTCTTGTTGCGAAAGAAACCTGTGGTGCGGATATCGCTCTGCAACTCGGTTGCTGGAACCTTCAGATAGTCTTCCGGCTTGCGGTACTTTCGAAAAAGATCCGCGGTGACGATATTTACACGTTCGTCGGTGCATTGAGCGGAAAGGATAGTGGCAATCAGCAACTCAAATGCATTCGAGTGATTCAGACTGCATTTCGCGTCTGGATAAGCACGTTTGAGCAGTTGAATGATCTTCTGCGTTCGGGCCTTCAAACCTTTAAGGTCGATCTTGGAGGGCCTCTCGGTTTTCCTCCGGCTGGTGAGTTTCGTGGTCATCCTGGAAATGTAGCCGCGCAGCGTTGAGGCCCCCACGGAGGGACGCCCCTACAATGTAATTTAGATCGCGCGTAACAGTTGTAGGGGCGTCCCTCCGTGGGCGCCCCGACGTCGCAGAGAATTAGTAGCACACGATCGGATCATCCGGTCCTCTTCAGCTTGCCCGTCCGCTTGGCCCAGATCTCAATCTTCCCGAAAACCCAAAGACCCAGAGGCATCAGCACCGCGCCCATCAAGGCCAGTATGATCAATTCCCTCATCACTGCTGATAGTGGCGCGCCCCTTAGATTGCCGGGTACGGATGCGCTGTTTCCGATGCCCACCAGTTTACGACAGGCCGACAGAGTATACGTTGCCGGCGACAGCGCAGACAGCGGCTGCAACCACCTGGGCAAGACCTCTACCGGGTAATAGACTCCTGAGACCAACAACAATGAGCCCTGGAAAATATGCGTCGCCTCAGCGCCTCGCTCCGGACTCATTACCGGCAGCGCTGCGGCCATCAATCCTAGTCCCACGAATGCAATGGTGCTCACCCCGAGCACCACCGCCACCCCCGGCAGGTTGGCGCCGCGCAGGTTCAGATCGGTAAACAGCAACAAGCCAATCAGCACGATCAGAGTCTGCACGATGCTGTTGAGCAACGAAAACAAGCTAACGCCGGTGAGGTGAATCAAGCGGGAAACCGGCGCCATGAATGTGTACTCGAGAGTGCCCTCCCAGCGCTCGTAGGCTATCGACATAGCGATTTCGTTGTAGAGTGACGACATGAAGTTCCACATCAATGCTCCCACTACGAGTGTGAGCGTCAGTTGATAGTCGTGCGCCGCCACGCCGATGAGCGCGACCGTAGCTGACGTCACCAGCGCGTAGAAGTTGAATACAATGACCCAGGATATGTACCGCCGGGTCAGATGATAGCCTCTGAACATAAAGGCCCATGTCTGGCGAATAGTCGTGTCCATTACACCCCCTCCAGGACGGCTATCTCCTCTAGCGGCTCTTCCTCCTTCGAAAGTCCTTCGCCGGTTAACTTGATAAAGGCATCATCCAGCGTTGCCGCACCAGCCCGCTGTTTCAATTTGTCAGCCGTACCCTCGGCCACGAGTTTGCCGTGGACCAGGAACCCGATGCGGGCACAAAGTCGCTCAGCTTCGGCCATATCGTGGGTAGTGAGCAGGATCGTCGTTCCGGTACGTTCTCGCAGGGCCTCAAGAAACGACTGCACATCACGACGACTCTTCGGGTCGAGTCCGGTTGTGGGCTCGTCGAGAAGCAGCAGCGGAGGATTTATTACCAGGGCTCTGGCGATGCTGATCTTCTGCTGCATGCCGCGACTCATCTCCTCGAGTGGGGTCGAGAATTTCGTTTTCTCCATGCCCAACTGCTCCAGGATCTCCATCGCGCGACGCTCCGCCTCGCCTGGCTTCTGGCCATACAACAAGGCTGTGTAGAGCAGATTCTCCCTGGCGGACAGTTTCTTATAAAAGGCAGCGTCAACGCTTACGCGCCCAATGATCCAACGCACAATCTCCTGCTCCTCCGGAAGTGAGTGACCCATTAGACGCACCTCTCCTCCATCGGCTGTAAGCAGAGTCGAGAGGATCCGGATTAAGCTCGACTTGCCTGAGCCGTTAGGTCCGAGCAAACCGTAGGTCTCGCCTTTGTGGACCTCGAATGACACGTCTTCCAGGGCCCATAGCCGAGATTTCTTGAAGAGGCTCTCGCGCTTGCGAAAGCTTTTCTTCAGATTGCGAACCTGGATGGCTGGGAATTCCATGAGTTACCTCAAAAAGTGGATCGCCAAAAAAAAAGAAGTCACGCCAAAAACCAAGTTGATTGGGATAAGGAAAAGAAAGGTAGGCCTGAGTAGTGCTAAGAGTCCGGTCCGCAAGGGCTGCGAACATTGACGCATCACCGTTTGCGGCTGTGACAGCAACGGTGGGTGCGGGACGTTTACCCTTACTCAGTACTTAATGGATGATTCGCATGTTAATCACCTAGGCCCGCAAGACTAGCGAAACCCTTTGGATTTTGCAAGCGACCTTGGATATTGGTAGTGGGTCAGTTGCAGTCAGGAAGGCTTGAGCTATTAGCGGCGCCCCTGCGCAATTTTCACAGCCTCGGGCAGACTACGCAGTCGCAGCATGGCTAAAACACCAAGCAACGGACCGGGCGCCAGAATGACAAACGCATAGCGCCAGCCGAACACGTTGACCATGCGAGGAACGAGCTCGATGGAGATGCTAGTTAAAAGGAAACCAATGCATGTTTGAATCGTCAACGCGGTGCCAATGTATTGCGGATTCCCCAACTCAGTAACGCAGGCCGAAAACTGGGCGGAATCGGCTATGACAGTCGCCCCCCATATTGCAGCCACCACTAAGAGCAGGACTGGGTTCGCTTCAAAAAGGAATCCGATCAGCAAACAACAGCTGCCACTGATGGCCATGGCCCATGAGGTTACCAGCGTGCGGCCGACGCGATCGGCAATCAGACCTGCCACAACGCAACCGATAGCGCCGCAGCCGATCACCAGAAACGAAGTAACTTCTGCGAAATGGCCAGAGCTTCCCTGCGCAGTCAGACTCGCGCGAATCATTACCGGCAACCAGGCCCACATTGCGTAGAGTTCCCACATGTGTCCGAAGTACCCGAAGTTTGCCAGCCGCACACCACGATTGCCGAAGACCTTGACTACTTGTTTCCAATCGAAGCGGGCCGCGGGCAAGGTGAACGGTCCCTCGCCCACGAACAACAGCACGATAAGAGCACCCAACGCCGCGAGCAGCGAGCTAAAGAGAATATTGTGACGCCAGTTCGGGCTGCCCAAACCGTTAATCAGATAAGGAGAGGCCTTCCCAAGGGTAAGTGCTCCCACAAGGACTCCCAGCGCTGTTCCGCGAGAGCTGCGAAACCATGAGGCCATGATCTTCATGCCCGGAGGGTAGACTCCGGCCAGGAAGACTCCCGTCAAGAAGCGCATGGTGATACCCAGCTCGGCGCTCTGGGCGTAATAACCGAAAGCTGCGTTAGTGGTAGCTCCCGCCAAGGCGCACAGAGTTACCAAGTAGCGGGCACTGATGATGTCAGGCAGATTTAGAAACGCGCTTAGCAGAGTGCCGCAGACAAAGCCGAGCTGGACGGCGATTGTCAACCAATTGGCATTTGAATCGGAGAGGTTCCATTCCCCGCGCAACGCCGGCACGACTGCCGAGCCGCTGAACCACAACGACATTGCCAGCAGTTCGGCGATTGAGACCAAGGCAAGTATGCGCCATCGTTGCGGTGGGGCAGCGTCGAGTAAGGCGGTCGCATCGGCCGGGGCGCTCATAATGAGCGCAGAGGATACTACAATTAGGCTACAGCTTCTTCGAGATGTTCGATGCTCGGCAATGGCTGCGCAGTCTTCCGTTTCCGCTTGTTCTCGTACATGGCCTTGTCGGCGCGGGCCATCAGTTGCTCAACCGTCTCGGTCTCGTCAGGATTCATGATTGCCAGGCCAACGCTGATTGAGAGTTTGTATGGTGTCGACTTCTTCGCATTGAAGAAGGCAAACTTGCGGTTCAAACGGTCCAGGGCACTTTCGACTCCGCCGTCAGGTTCCACAGCCGCGAACACGGTAAACTCATCACCGCCCAAACGACCAAGCACGTCGGAGGAGCGAAACGTCTCTGCTAAGAGTTGAGCGGTCTTGGTTAGCGCCCGATCGCCTTCCATGTGACCAAACGAGTCGTTGATCTGCTTCAAGCCATCGAGATCTGCATAGACAACCATGAGACTCTTGTGAGTTCGCTGGATTGAAGTGAGATGTTGTTCAGAGAAGGCCAGGAAGCCGCGGCGATTGTAAAGGCCGGTCAGTTCATCTACGACGGAAAGAGCTTGAATTGCTGCCTCGGCACGCTTTCTTTCAGTAATGTCTTCTATCTGAAAGATGAAGTGCAGCGGGGCGCCTTGAGCGTCACGCACCAGTGATGCGCTCGTCAGGGCCCACACTTCGTGGCCATGTTTGTGAATGTATCTCTTCTCAAGCTGACAAGTGAGAATCTCTCCAGCCAACATCCGGTAGATATGAGCCAGGTCAGCACCCAGGTCGTCCCGGTGTGTCAGTTCCTGAAAGTCACAACTGAGAAACTCTTCTTCTCGAAAGCCCAGGATGTCACACAAGGACCTGTTCACCCTCAACCAGCAACCTTCGGGTGAAACGAGAGCCATTCCGATCGCGGCATAGTCGAAGGCCGTCCGAAAGTGTTCCTCACTCTCCTGCAATGCCTTGCTGATTCGCTCCTGTTCAGCGATGAAGCGATTCAGTTCTTCGACGTGAAGTTTCGCCTGCTCGGCCTGGGCCGCGGAGGTTTCAATATTTTGCAGGTAGGTACGGTAGGTCAGATAGATGATGGCGACAATCGGCGCCGTAGCTATCAGAGCGTAGAAGCCCGTCTGATCAATTACGCGGGCAACGAACCCTGCCGCCGAGGCTCCGGCAAAATAAGTAATTGAAGTCCAGAGGAAATTCGTGCGCCAGGTGAACCACAATGGCTGGTTGAGTTTCAGGGCGGCGCTCACAGCAACCAAGCCTGAGTTCAAGGCATACTGCATCAAGGCCATCACACACAGCGCCATCACCAGATTATGTAAAGGTCCTTCTGGCAGGCTGGGGAGTGATCCGAACGCAAAACTCACTACCGCTGCGGTGATTGCAGTTGAGCAAGCCATGACCCCTGCGTTGAAAAGACCCACCATTGGCCGCTTGCTGAAACGGATTGTGGATGTGAAGGCTTCCGTGGCAGCGAGTAATATTGCAGCCTCGCCGCCAAACATCAGCATGGTCAGGAAAATGAATGTATCAGAGACTGAGATGTGCCCCTTGGCGCGGGGAATCTGAACCGTGATTCGAGATCCAATGACTATCGTCACCAGTACGAGAAAGGCATATCTGAGGTCGATTTGTTGTACTGGCAGCCTGTAAATACACAAGACCGTAACCACCGCCCCAAGTAGCGCGATTGTCCTCATAAACCAGTTCCTGATGGTGTGGTTCAGTCCAGTGTTTTCCAAGGTTTCTCTCCAAAGGGGGCGGATTGCCCCACTTATCCGGGAATACCAAGAGCAAATGGCATTCCCAGAGCTAACTATTCGTGCACCAGCCGAGTTTAGTGGAGTATCTATCGCTTTTGCCGACTTTCGGCGTTTTCACCGACACATACGGTCAAACAGTCAGTCAATTTGAAGAGGCTTCCTATCAATTTGACATAAATGACGCCGCTTAGACACGGCCGGCGAATTGAACCGGGTACGCTGACCTCGACCCTTAGTTTCAAGTCCGACCGGGACCTATCTGGTCGTGATATTCTGAAGGCAAAATTTCCTTAAAATGGGGCGCGCTCTGGTTACACCGAGAACATGCCGGTGTGGCTTGGCGTTCTTTTCGGCATTCACGGTTTTCATGATTATGGCTGAATTTTTGGCATCGCTAAGAAGAAGAACGTCTGACTATGGCGACGAACAACCGATCCGGGAAGAGATCTTTAGCGTCGAACGCCTGGAGCAATTTGCGCAACAACTGGCTGCCGAACATGAAATCGTCAGAAAGAAGGGACGTGCCTACCTACTGCCTCGGCTCGAGGACAACGGGCGAAAACTCGTCGCCGCCTATCGGGCTCTGGTGGAGGCGTTACGCAGCGGCCGTTCGATCTCTCCGGCGGCGGAATGGCTGGTCGATAACTTTCACATTATCGAAGAGCAGCTCCGGGAGATCCGCGAAGACCTGCCCAAGAGTTACTATTATGAACTACCCAAGCTCGCTACTGGAGAGCCCAAAGACTATCCGCGCATCTATGCCGTCGCCATTGCTCTCATAGCGCACACTGACAGCCGCCTGGAGACGAATACCCTCCGCAGGTTCATTTCCGCATATCAAACCGTTTCACCGCTTACGATCGGTGAATTGTGGGCGGTAGCAATCAGCCTTCGTTTGGCGCTCGTGGAAAACTTGCGAAGGCTCGCCAACCGGATTGTTGGTGCGCGCGAAGAGCGCGAGCAAGCCGATCAACTGGCTGACAAACTGCTGGAGCTCGCCGCCCGGCAACCTTTTGCATTGGTGCCCCTAATCACCGAACGGCTGGGAAAAAAGGAGAAAATAACCCGAGCGTTTGTCGTTCAACTAACACAGCGCCTGCGTGAACAGGATCCGGCCTTGATGCCGGTGACTGAATGGTTGGAAAAGCAGTTGGCACGGCAAGGAACCAGCATTGAAAAAGTTATTCACAGCGAGCATCAACGGCAGGCAGCGACCCAGGTTACGGTCGGCAACGTCATCACGAGTATGCGTCTCCTTTCAACGCTCGACTGGCGTGATTTCTTTGAGAGTGTGAGTTTGATCGATCCGCTGCTGGGGAAAGATCCGGCTGGCGCATATTTGAAAATGGAATTCGGCTCCAGAGATCGCTACCGCCACGTAGTGGAAAGGATAAGCAAGCGAACGTTGTTCTCGGAGCTGGAGATTGGCGAAGCAGCGGTCAAGCTAGCGGCCAAGGCGCACGGCGACACGGACAGTGGTCCGCAAGGTCACGTCGGCTATTACCTGGTTGATGAAGGTTTGGTTCACCTGGAAGCTTCTTTTGGGTATCGACCAGGACT
>JAMQPH010000901.1 GCA_023717605.1 Pyrinomonadaceae bacterium | reverse complement strand
CCCTCGTGCGATCCCCAGGTGGCAGCGAGTCGATAGTGAAGTGGCAACCGGGAGTTGGAATTGAGGGCTACGTTGAGAACAGAGAAATCGTTAATGATGAAAGAGTACCCGAGACAGCAAAAGGCGATTGCAATGAAGATGAACTGGGCTTGTGCGGCAGGAACAGCCACGGCCACCCACGATTGCTTGCCTCTACTGGCTCCGATTATCGGAAGGATTGCCTGGGTCAACGCCAGCAGGAGTGCAGTGATTAATGCGAATTGTCCGATTTCGGGAACCATTATGTAAGTCTACGCCGTCAGTTACCGAGTCATTCACTGAATCACAGTCTTGCTGGCTTCGCGCGCGTGCTTGGCCTTGTCGATCGCTTGTCCCGCTTCCGGCGGCATGTAGTTCTCGTCGTGCTTGGCCAGCACCTGATCGGCATAAAACACTCCATCGGCGCCGATCTTTCCCTGCGCAACGCAACCCTTTCCTTCCTTGAAAAGATCCGGAAGGATTCCTTTATAGACTACGGGAATGCTCTGCGCGGTATCTGTCACCGTGAATCTGACGGTCAGTCCATCGGTATCGCGTTTGACGGTGCCCTCCTGGACCAGCCCACCAACTCTAAAAGTTCTTCCGGTCGGTGCTTCTTTGGCGGCTACCTGCGACGGGCTAAAGAAAAACACCAAATTGTCCTGAAAAGCGTTGAGAGCCAGCGCCGCGGCGATTGCCAAACCAGCGAGCCCGGCAACGATAAAGCCAATCCTCTTATGACGTGGTTTCATTGGTTGTTACTTCCCCCAGCTGAACTGCTGCGCGGCTGGTGACGCGACAATTTCCTACGGCGCAGCAGCAACAAAACCTCGCCGCCCATTACTATCAGTGTGACCAGATAGGAACCCCAAACGTAGAAAGCGTAGCCGCCCATAGAAAAGAATTCTGACCAGGTCATTTTAGGCTCCAACCTCAACCGCTCTCGCAACGTTCTGTTCACGTTCGAGGATGATGTAACGCAGACGCATGAGCACCACGGCGACGGAATAGAGCCAGCACGCCGCCAGCATAATTAACATAGCGCTCAACATCGGTGGGGCCATTGAAGGTTTGCCCAGTAGCCTGATTGTCGCACCCTGGTGCAAAGTGTTCCACCACTGCACGGAAAAATAGATGATGGGCACATTTATCACTCCCACGATTGCAAGGACCGCGCCAGCCCTGTCAGCCCGCCTCGGATCATCAATCGAAGCCTGCAGGGAGATGAATCCGATATAGAGAAAAAGCAGAATGAGCGTCGATGTCAGACGAGCGTCCCAAACCCACCATGTGCCCCAGGTGGGCTTACCCCACAACGAACCTGTCGCCAGTGAGAGAAATGTGAACATCGCTCCGGTGATCGATATCGCGGATGCCATCATCGAGGACAACCGCGCGTTGAAAGCCCAACCAATCGCCGCATAAATCGCCATTAGCACGTAGAGGAACATTCCCATCCACGCTGCGGGAACGTGGATGAATATTATGCGATAGGCATCGCCCTGCTGAAAATCCGTGGGTGCAATAAAAAATCCAACGTACAGCCCGGCGACAAATAAGATTGCCGCGGGAATTGCGAACCAGGGAATCAACTTACCCGCAACTGGGTAGAAATTCGCAGGAGATGCGTATTTGTACCAATTCATCTTCTGATTACCTAGGTCAAAATCATCAAGCCCAAGAACTTCATTCCAAAGAGATGCGCAGGGCCGCTGAAGTTGCCCAGGGAGCAAAAACCAAAGAAAGCACGAGTAGTGCTCCGAGCAGCGAAAGGCTTCCCTGCACGCCAGACCCTATGATACTGGCGTCTACTGCGCCGGCCCCAAATATCAACACCGGAATATAAAGAGGCAGCACGAGTATTGAAAGTAGAAGCCCTCCGCCTCTCAATCCCAACGTCAACGCCGCGCCAATCGATCCAATTAGAGCGAGTACCGGAGTTCCAAGCAATAATGACACAAGTAGAACAAACAACGTATTCCGCGATAGTCCGAATTGAATTCCCAGCACTGGCGACAGCAGCGCTAGAGGCACTCCCGAGACCAGCCACAGCGCCAACACCTTTCCCAGCACAACCAGGTACAGCGGCTGGGGCGTCAGCAACAACTGTTCGAGTGTGCCATCCTGATAATCGTTCGCAAATAACCTTCCAAGCGAGAGCATCGAAGCCAACAGAGCCGCTACCCAAACCACTCCCGGCGCAATGAGTCGCAACAAGTTCGTTTCAGGTCCGATCCCCAACGGGAATAGACTGACAACTATTATAAAAAAGAAGAGCGTTGATAGAACATCCACGCGGCTCTTCCAAGCCAGCGTGAGATCGCGCAGAACGATCCAACGAAACATCGATAAGGTGGAGGGTCTCACGATGCCAGGTCAAGCCGCTGATAGGAATTTGCCGAGAGATCCAATTCCTGATGTGTTGCGACAATCGCGATCCCACCTTTGTTCAAGTGCTCCTCGATTAACGACGTTACGAAGCGAACCGCCGACGAATCCAGCGACGTGAGCACTTCATCCAGCACCCAGAGCGAAGTCGTG
>JAMQPH010000895.1 GCA_023717605.1 Pyrinomonadaceae bacterium | reverse complement strand
GCTGCCGCTACTTGAGCAGGTTGCCAAAATGGGCAAGCCGATGCTCATCATCGCAGAAGATGTTGAAGGCGAAGCACTGGCCACGCTGGTGGTCAACAAGCTCCGTGGCACGCTAAACATCGCCGCGGTCAAAGCTCCCGGTTTCGGTGATCGTCGCAAGGCCATGCTCGAGGACATCGCGATCATGACAGGCGGCAAGGTTATCAGTGAAGACCTCGGAATCAAGCTGGAAAACGTGAAGCTAGATGATCTGGGCCGTGCCAAGAAAATCACGATTGACAAGGACAACACCACAATCGTTGACGGAGCGGGCAAGGAGAGTGATATGCAGGGCCGCGTAAAGACCCTGCGCGCACAAATCGAGGAAACAAGCTCTGACTATGACCGCGAGAAATTGCAGGAGCGGCTGGCGAAGCTGATTGGCGGCGTTGCCGTAATCAAGGTCGGCGCGGCCACTGAGACCGAGATGAAAGAGAAAAAGGCGCGCGTCGAGGATGCGATGCACGCGACGCGTGCTGCGGTCGAAGAAGGAATTGTCCCGGGTGGTGGCGTTTCGCTAGTCCGAGCCGCGAAAGCGCTCGAGAAGTTCCTGACCAATAAAGAAGGTGAAGGCGATCCTGACGAGCAAATCGGCGTTAACATCGTTCGCCGCTCTCTCGAGGAGCCTCTCCGCCAGATCGTGCAAAACGCCGGCAAGGAAGGCGCTGTCGTGGTCGAGCGTGTTCGTTCTGAGAAGAATGAAAACTTCGGCTTTAATGCGCAGACCGAGGAATATGAGGACCTGGTCAAGGCCGGTGTTATTGACCCAACTAAGGTTACTCGCACCGCGCTGCAGAACGCAGCCTCGATTGCTGGCCTGATGCTTACAACGGAAGCGATGGTTTCAGAGCTTCCCGAGGACGATAAGGGCAGCCCAGCAATGCCGGGAGGTATGGGCGGCATGAGTGGAATGGGAATGTAGTCTTTCAGAAGACCAGAAAGCATGGCGGCCTCGCTCCTTTAAGCGAGGCCGCTTTTTTATGCGTCAGCCGGGAGCAAACCCCAATCGAGACCTGGGTCAGAGCGTCATCACCAGCCTTATTTCATTGACACACCAATCCACTTCTGGCATATAACGCCGCGTCAAGAAATTTTACACACTTCAAGACCGATCCTTTGCAACGTGATTACCAAGACCACCGGTAGCTCAGCTCGCACTTGAACCACCTGGCAACCTCAAGATTACCGTAGAAAGGCCTCCATTCGTGGCTCGTATCGCATCACCGATCGAACAATTGAAAAACCACTATACGGTGGTCGTGGTGGGCTCCGGTTATGGAGGTGGAATTACAGCCTCACGGATGGCTCGCGCGGTGGCCCCTAACCATCAGGAGATAACTGTATGCTTGTTGGAAAGGGGTAGAGAGTTTTTACCGGGCGAATTGGACAAGGACGACAAACTGATCAAGCCAGGCCAGTACCCCGACACGGAATTTGAAGCGATGCGCGAAGTGCAAGTAGACCTGCCTCACTTTCACTCGGGTTCGCGCACCGGACTGTTTGATCTCCGTATGAACAAGGAGATCAACGTTTTTGTAGGTTGCGGATTGGGCGGCACCTCGCTCGTGAATGCGAACGTTTGTATTGAGGCCGAGGAAGCCGTCTTTAAAGCCCCCGAATGGCCTGCTGAAATCAGGTGCGAACAGGGTCTGAAAGAATTGCGGGCAGGCTATAAGCTGGCCAATGAGATGCTTAGACCGACTGAATATAAATACAAGACCGAACCCGACAAATTTCCACCGATAGCCAAGCTTAGTGCGCTGGAAAAATCCGCAGCCGAACTGGGCGCAAAGTTTTATCCGCCGCCAATCAATGTCAACTTTGAAAAACTGGCAAAGGACACAAATCACGTTGGAGTTGAACAACACCCCTGCGTGGGTTGCGGTGATTGCATGACGGGCTGCAATTATAGGGCGAAGAACACAGTCTTGATGAACTACCTGCCCGATGCCAGGAATAACGGCGCGGAAATCTTCACCGAGATCTCGGTGCGTTATATCGAACGCAAAGAAGACCGCTGGCTGGTTCATTACCAGCTACTACATACGGGTCGCGAGAAGTTCGATGCACCTACAATGTTTATCAGCGCCGACATTGTTGTGCTTAGCGCGGGCACACTTGGCTCGACTGAAATCCTACTACGTTCCAAAGACAAAGGACTTTCCCTGTCCTCCCGAGTAGGAGAGAATTTCTCGGGTAACGGCGACGTCCTGGCGTTTGGTTATAACTGCGATGAGGAGATCAATGGCATCGGTTTTGGCCACCGCTCGCCTGACGGGCGGCAGAAAGTTGGCCCTTGTATTACCGGTGTCATCGATATGCGAAATCAGCCTCAGCTGTCTGATTCCATCGTCCTTGAAGAGGGATCCATTGCCGGCGCATTTGCTGCTTTCTTACCAAAGCTGTTCGCCGCCGCGGCAGCACTTCTCGGCAAAGACACCGATGAGGGTCTGCAAGATCGGTTTCATGAATTTGAGCGACAGCTCGAGAGCCTCACTTTCGGTGCTTACCGCGGCGCTGTCCGCAACACTCAGACAATGCTGGCAATGTCGCACGACGATGCGAAGGGGCGGCTGTTTCTTGAGGACAATCGGCTCCGGATAAGCTGGCCCAATGTAGGCACGCAACCAATCTTCGCTCGAATAAACAAGAAGGTGGAGCAGGCAACTACGGCGCTAGGAGGCACTCACCTGAAAAATCCTCTCTCTAACCAGTTGATGGGGCAAGATCTGATCACGGTTCACCCCTTAGGCGGCTGTGTCATGGCCGCCAGCGCGGAAACAGGTGTAGTAAATCACAAAGGTCAGGTTTTCGCGGGCGCGCAAGGCACCGCCGTTTATGACAGCTTGTACGTCAGCGACGGCTCAGTTATTCCTCGTGCTCTGGGCATAAATCCGCTGCTGACGATCTCGGCTTTGGCTGAGCGTTGCTGTGTGCTCATGGCAAAAGAGCGCGGCTGGGAAATTGACTACAAGCTGACCCCTTTGGAGCTCGCCAAATTTGAACCCCTAAAACTCGGCATCAGATTTAGTGAGAGCATGAGAGGTCACTTTTCCCCCAAGGTTACTGGCGATACCCACGAGGCTTTTCATCAGGGCGCCAAACAGGGAAGAGACGAAGGTTCCCCGTTTCAATTTGTTTTGACCATCATTTCCGACGATCTGGAACGCACAATATCTGACGTCAACTATGCCTCGCCGATTATCGGCACCGTCACGGCTCCAGCTCTATCTCCCAAGCCTCTAACAGTAACTCACGGAGAGTTCAATTACTTCCTGGAAGACCCAGGCGGGCTAAAAGCCCCAGGCCTCCTCGGCAGGCTGCTCCGCTTTGTGGGACTCTCCGGGAGCAAGGCTTCGGCTGAGAACAAGCGCATGCAGTACAAGATGCGCCTAACTTCCGGTGACGGTAAGAGCTATTACTTTCATGGCTTCAAGGTAATTCACAACGATCCCGGCGCTGATTGCTGGTCTGATGCCACGACTCTCTACATAACCATCTATCAAGGCGAGAATATGCAGGGAAAGGTGATTGGCAAAGGAATTTTGAGTATTCCCCTGGCCTCCTTCATGCGCCAGATGACTACGATGAAAGTCACGAACGCCAGCGGCCTAGCCGAACGATGGGACGCGATGGTGCGTTTTGGGCGATTCTTCGGCGGTCAACTGATGGACACCTACGGGGCAAACCTTGTCTAAGATGCGATATCTGATTTTCGTTGACTTTGACCAGGGCCGATCAATGTGGCGGAAAGCTGCACAGCCCGAAACTCTCTGCCAAGACGGGAGACCTCATCATGAATACAGAGACAAGACCGGGAGTGAGTTTTAACGAGACGATGAAGGGTGGCTTTGCCCTAGGCGAAACCGATCCGAAGAAAGGCGAAGCGAAAGGTGACGCTGCCGGGACCATACTCGCCATTCATTGTGATATCGACATTGCTGACTCCTATGCCTTTATCGCCGATCCTCAACACTTTGCGGCGATGCATGGTCACGTCGACTTCCCGCCGTTGGGTATGAACATTCCGGCCCCCACCGGAGTCTTCAATCTGTTCAGTCCGGGTGATAATCCCCGACACAAACACATGATTTATGAGTTAGGCTTTGAACTCGACGGTCAGCAGTATTACGTTGCGG
>JAMQPH010000168.1 GCA_023717605.1 Pyrinomonadaceae bacterium | reverse complement strand
GACAGGGTCCGCCTTCCTGACTGTGAGGTGCTCAAGGCTTGAGAGGTTGATTTGAAGTTGAGTGGCTATCAAGCTTGAGGCAGAGACAGGGTCCCTTCTGAGTGAGGTGAGTAAGTTTGAGGGGTTGATTTGAGTTTGAGTGATTTCAAAACTTGAAGCAGGACTGGGTCTAGCTTGCTGACTGTCAGGTGGCCAAGGTTTGAGGTGTTGAAGCTTCTCGACGCGCATGGTAAGACAATGTGGCAATGATTGAAGAGCAAGTACAAACAGAGATCGTTCCGCCGCAAGTTCGTCCCCGCAGCGGTATGTTCCGCGCGCTCTCGCATCGCAACTATCGACGGTTCTGGGTTGGGGCTTTTCTTTCCAATGTGGGAACGTGGATGCAGGGTGTTGCTCAAGGATGGCTCGTACTACAACTCACGGATTCTGCATTCTGGCTGGGCCTGGACGCTTTTATGGCCACAGCGCCAGGGTTCTTTCTTACTCTTGCCGGCGGAGTATTCGCGGATATTGTCGATCGCCGCCGACTGCTGCTTTATACGCAGGTTGTTGCTGGCATGGCTGCCTTCGCCCTGGCGATACTCGTTGGGACGAATATGGTAAACGTCTGGATGATCCTCGGGTTCTCCTTCATAACCGGATCTTGCATGGCCCTCGCCGGCCCTTCCTACCAGGCAATGACGTTCGACATGGTTGGTCGCGAGGATCTGTCCAACGCGGTGGCACTCAACTCTTCGCAGTTTCAACTCTCGCGGGTTATCGGGCCAGTGTTTGCAGGTCTTGGATTCAAGTTCTTCGGCTTGGCCGGATGCTTCTTTGCCAACGGTATTTCGTTTATCGCAGTGGTGATCGCTCTTCACCTGGTCCACTTCGACAAAACCAAGGAGAGTCTCTCGACTCGCTCCGTCCGGGACCGCCGCGCCCTTTGGAGAGATTTGATTGAGGGCTTTCGCTATGTGCGCAATCGTCCGCGTGTGTTTTCGCTACTCTCGATCTCAGGAGTAACCAGCCTGTTCGGTGCCCCTTACTTAACTCTGGTGCCGATCTTCGCGCGCGACATTTTCAAACTGGCAGAAACCGGGCTTGCCTGGATGATGGGTATCGCGGGAGCCGGAGCTTTTTTCGCCGCGCTACTGCTGGCCTACCTTGGTGACTTTCAGCGGAAAGGATGGTCGGTGTTAGGTGGTGCAATCTCTTTCGGGGTTTGTTTGATCTGTTTTGCGCTGTCGACTAACCTCAAAATCTCCCTAATCTTCCTCTTCGGTGTGGGATTTTCGATCGTTACCTCGGTGGCTGTCACTAACACACTGCTGCAAAAACTTGTGACCGATCAAATGCGCGGTCGCGTCATGAGCATGTTCATCCTCTCATTCATTGGCACTATGCCCATCGGCAATCTGATCGCCGGAGTCGTTTCTGTTCGATTCGGCGCGCCTGTCACTCTGGCGGCGGGTGGTCTGGCGATCATCTTGTACGTAACAGTACTGGGCGTCACTAACGAGCGCCTGCGGGAGTTGCACTGACGCAAGAAAGCCGGTCTGATACGTTCTACCTCACGTAAGGCGGCGGTTTACCGCGATAGCTTCTAATGATTGAGGACAAAATGCGAACCAGAACATCAGTGCTTTTTAGCCTGCTTTTCCTTTTTGTGACCGCCTTAACGGCCAACGGTCAGGGCGTAATCGTGCCGGGGCCTTGCGAGCGCTGCCCTCGACCACCCCGTCCCGTCCCCCCCGTTACAATGCCTCGGACACTGCCGATTAAATCCATCAAGATTGACACAAAAATTCTCTCGCAAGTGGCGACCACGCATCTCGAACAGGTCTTCCGCAACGATACGGACGCGACACTCGAAGGCACTTACTTGTTCCCAATCCCAGAGTCGGCTTCCATCGTTGA
>JAMQPH010000875.1 GCA_023717605.1 Pyrinomonadaceae bacterium | reverse complement strand
ACGGTCAACGGCAACCTCAGCCAGACGATGACGGACACGTTTGTGTTGACGGTTAATCCAGTGAACGACGCGCCCTCATTCACGAAAGGACCGGATCAGACGGTCAGCGAAAACGACGGGGCCCAGACGGTCAACAACTGGGCTACCAACATTTCGCCGGGAGTTGGCGAATCAGGTCAGACTCTTACTTTCATTGTTACGAACAACACCAACGCATCCCTGTTTGCTGTCGCTCCGGCGATTAGTTCGTCAGGCACCCTGACGTATTCGCCTGCGGCTGGCATCAGTGGTATCGCAACGATCACCACTGCTCTGATGGATAATGGGGGCATCGCCAACGGAGGCGCCGACACCTCCGCCCCACAAACCTTCAACATCACTGTGAGGGAGGGCGGCACGCTGCAGTTCAGCGCTACAACGTTCTTCGCAGCCGAAGATGGCGTGAACGCGAACATTACGGTCACACGCTCAGGCGGCTCGGCAGGCGAAGCGCGCGTCAACTACGCTTCCAGTAATGGGACGGCAACTGCCGGTCAAGACTACACTGCCGTTTCTGGTACGGTGATCTTCGCAGATGGGGTAACTACACAGAGTTTCAATGTTCCCGTCACCAACGATGCGGTGGATGAGCCAAATGAAACGATTAACTTGGCTCTGACAACTCCTGTAGGTAGCGGGAGTTTGGGAGTGCCTAACAACACGGTACTAAACATCAATGACAATGATCCAACACCCAGCATTGCGATCAACGATATCTTAATAACAGAAAGCGATAGCGGCACTGTTATTCCAGCATTCACAGTCTCTTTGTCCGGACAAAGTAGTCAAACGGTGACGGTCAACTTTGCGACTGCGAATGGGACAGCGAACTCGGGCAGCGACTATCAGTCCAACAGTGGAACGGTAACGTTCGCGCCACTGGAGACTACTAAACCCGTTGCCGTCACAGTCAATGGCGATATCGGCTTTGAGCCGAACGAAACTTTCTTCGTGAATCTTTCCAATCCGGTCAATGCTTCGACCAGCGATAGTCAGGGATTGGGGACAATCCTCAACGACGATGCCCAGGGCGGACTCATCAGTTTCAGTCAGTCAAACTACGCGGTCGGTGAAAGCGGAGGGTTTATCGTCATCACGGTTAATCGCAGCAACGATCTCTCGGGCCCTGCTACCGTTGACTACGCCACCTCGGACGACAGTGGCTCCTCGACCGTGGTTCCTTGCTCAACGGCCAATGGCATAGCTTCATCTCGTTGTGACTTCACGAATGCCCTGGGCAGGTTGCGGTTTGCGGCGGGCGAGAGTTCGAAGACGTTTGAGGTCTTGATCTCACAGGACAACTACGTGGAAGGACCAGAGGCCCTGACATTGACACTGTCAAACCTGACGGGCGGCGCAGTCTTCGCGACTCCGTCGACAGCGACCTTAACGATTACGGATGACGCGAGCGAGCCGGTGGGAAACCCAATTGATAGCGCCGACGCATTCGTGCGTCAGCATTATCACGATTTTCTCAATCGCGAGCCGGATGCTGCGGGTCTGGCGTTCTGGACTGATCAGATTACCTCGTGCGGAACCGACACGGCCTGTGTTGAACTGAGGAGGATCAATGTCTCTGCCGCCTTTTTCCTGTCGATTGAGTTTCAGCAGACTGGATACCTGGTGGAGCGACTCTACAAGTCCGCTTATGGCGATGCAGTTGGTACGTCAACTACGGGTGGTGCTCATCAGCTCGCGGTTCCAGTCGTCCAGTTCACTGAATTTCTGCCGGACACGCAAGAGATCGGACGAGGCTTTGTAGTTGGGCAGCCCGGTGCGGACCTGGTGCTGGAGAATAACAAGCAAGCCTTTATCGCTCGGTTTGTACAACGCTCGCGGTTTACGACTGCCTATCCGACAACTCGGACACCGGCGCAGTTCGTTGACGCACTGTTCACGAATACCGGCGTGGTGCCGTCAGCATCAGAGCGAACGGCAGCCATCGATGAGTTTGGGGGAGCTGGTAACAGCGCTGACAATTCAGCTCGAGCGCGCGCGTTAAGGCGAGTTGCGGAGAACGGAACCCTTGCGCAGCAGGAAGTCAATAGAGCGTTTGTCTTAATGCAATACTTTGGCTATCTGCGCAGGAATCCCCACAACGCACCGGACTCAAACTACAGCGGGTACGAGTTTTGGCTGACGAAGCTGAATCAGTTTGGTGGCAACTTCGTCAACGCGGAAATGGTGAAAGCCTTCATTATCTCCAGCGAATATCGCCAGAGATTCGGCCCATGAATGGAGCAGACGAAAGCGACTTTGCGGGAAGTGAAGCATCGAACTAAGGATTAAGAGCATGAGTACTCGTAAACGCAATACTTATTCTCACATCGTATCTAGGACTGCGCTCGGTCTCATTACGCTACTAGCAGTCGCCGTGCCAACTCTCGCTCAGTCATTCGGTGCGCCGGTTCAATACCCTGTCGGCAGCCATCCCTATGCCGCGTCGCTAAGCGATTTCAACGGTGATGGGAAATTGGATCTCGCAGTGGCAAATAACAGCAGCAACGATGTCAGTGTCTTGTTAGGCAACGGTGACAGCGCGTTCGGTACTAAAACTGACTATACCGTCGGCGCAGGAGCGTACGGGATCGTTGTGACGGACCTCAACGGTGACGGCAAGCTTGATATCGCAACCGCGAACACGTTTAGCTTGACCGCCAATGTAAGTATTTTGCTTGGCAACGGGAACGGTACGTTTCAAAGTAAAGTCGATTACCCATTCCAGGGTGCTGCTCAGCCAAACTCGATCTCGTCAGCCGACTTCAATGGCGACGGCAAATCAGACCTGGTTGCTGTTAATGGAAGCGGCGCCACCGTTTTCCTCGGCAGCGGTGACGGCACGCTCGGTTCCCCTGCCAACTATGGCTCTAGTAATTTTGCGACCTCGGTGGCTGTTGGCGACTTCAATGGAGATGGCAAGCTCGATTTAGGCGTTAGCAGTTACGGCATTAGTGGGCTCGTCAGTGTGATGTTGGGCAACGGTAACGGCACGTTTCTCGCGCCAGTCGACTACCCTGCTGGTCCTAGTCCCTTTGCCATAGCAGCGGCGGACTTCAACGCAGATGGCAAGCTCGATCTCGCGACCGCGAATATTCAGGTGAGTAGCATCAGCGTCCTTTTGGGAAACGGAAACGGGACATTTCAGCCCGCCGCTAACTATTTCGCCGGTGGGTCCCCCTACGGGATAGCGGTTGCCGATTTCAACAGCGACGGAAAGAGTGATGTTCTGAGTGCGGGTAATGGCGGCGGCCTTAACATACTTAAGGGAAATGGAGATGGCACGTTTCGCAGTCCCATCAACTTCCAGACGGGAGGCGTTTTTGCAACGGTCAGAGACCTAAACGGCGATAGTAAACCGGACCTGGTGACCGTCGCTCAAGCGAACTCGATTAGTGTGCTGTTGAATCAGACCGGACCCTACAACATAAGCGGCGTGGTTAGAGATACAAACGGCGCAGCGATGAGCGGTGTCGGGATCTCCCTCACAGGCGGAGCTCCGGAATTTACGACTACGGACTCGAATGGCGCGTACACCTTTCTCGATTTAGCTAATGGCGGCAACTTTACCGTCACGCCCTTCAAGACGAATTATTCCTTTGCGCCTTCCACGCTGAACGTTATGAACCTCTCGTCAAACGTAACGGGAGACTTCACTGGCACTTTGTTGAATTATTCGATCTCAGGAACAGTTAGAGACACTTTTGGCAATCCAATGTCTGGGGTGACCATTACGCTGACGGGGTCACAAAGCAACGTCGTTACTACCGCTTCTGATGGTCGTTATTCTTTTACGAACTTACCAGGCGGAGGCAACTATACGGTAACGCCATCGCTTGCAGGATTCCTATTTTCACCCCCAGGTTCGACGATTAATAACTTATCCAGTAATCGGATCGCGAGCTTCACTGGCGCTAGGGCAACTTACACCATCAGCGGTGTCGTTACAGATGTCGGTAATGGGTCGTCTATAGAGAACCTAACGGTCTTGCTGAGTGGGACGAAGTATGCGACGGCGGTTACAAACTTCTCCTCAGGTTACAGTTTTAGTGGCCTGCCAGCGGACGGCGATTACACCGTTACTGCTTACAGCTCAGGCGCGAATGGACTTTTTACCAGTGTCCTCATGCTGGCTCCCGTTAGTCGAACCTTCAATGCGCTCTCTGGGAATGTAACGGCCAACTTCAGTGCGAGACGGCTGATTTTTGGAGTCAGTAGCCTGAACCCCGAGGGTATCGCTCAAGGGGATTTGAACGGAGACGGCAAGCTGGACCTCGCAGTGGCAACTACGACCGGATCCAACATTCACGTTCTGATTGGAAATGGCGACGGCACCTTCCAGACCTCGGTTCCCTACGTTGCCGGTCCAAATCCCCCAGACGTTGTCATTGCGGATTTCAATGCCGATGGAAAGCTTGATGTTGCTTCCGCAAATTCCGGCTCCACTGTAAGCATCTTTATTGGCAATGGCGACGGCACATTGAGACCTGCCGTGAATTATCCCGTGGGGTCTGCTGCTGCTACACTGACTGCCAGTGACCTGAATGGGGATGGCAAGATTGATCTCGCCGTGCTTGTCACTGGAAATACCTTGAATGTCCTTCTTGGGAACGGTGACGGTACTTTTAATGCGGCGATCTCCAAGGCCGTACCAACGGCTGTGTTCTCGATCTCTGCTGGCGATCTTAACGCTGACAATAAGGCGGATCTGGTTTTGTTGGGATTCCCGAATAGCGCTCTTGTCTTACTGGGCAACGGCAATGGCACATTCGCGGATGCCGTAGCCTATCCTGCCGGAACCGACGTTCGCAAAGCCGTAATAGCAGATGTTAACGCCGACGGTAAGCTCGATCTGGCTGTAGCGGACGACCGGGCCTTCACGATCTTGCTTGGCAATGGTGACGGTACCTTCCGAAGCGGGACCCCTACTAACCTGCAAACAAACACCTCTGACATTATTAGTGGAGACTTTGATGGTGACGCCAAGCTGGATCTGGCGATCACAAACTATTTCGGTGGCATAAGCTTCTTGTCTGGAAACGGTGACGGTACCTTCAATTCGGCGGTGGGATATCCGGCGGGGTTATATTCGAGGTCATTGGTAGGGGGCGACTTTAACAATGACGGCCAGCAGGATTTGGCGACTACGAACGGTGACGACATATGGATGTTGCTCAATACAACGTTGTCGCGTGCGCCGGCATTACAATTCAGCAGCGCCAGTTATGACGTCGACGAGTCCGCCGGAAGCGCAGTCGTCACGGTAACCCGCACGAGCCCAACATCGACCGCAGCCCGGGTTGTCTACACAACCGTCGACAATTCCAGCGCCGTCAATTGCAATGTCCTGAGTAGCCAAGCTTCTTCACGGTGCGACTACGAGACCAAAGTGGGAACGCTCTTGTTTGCCCCGGGTGAAACCTCGAAGACAATATCGATTCCAATCATCAATGATTCGTACGCTGAGAGCGCCGAGAGGTTTTTGATAATCCTCAGCAATGAATCCGGTGTGAATCTTGGCCCGCGTAGCGCAGCCTCGATCAACATCAACGATAACGACAGCGCTAACGGTCCGAATCCGATTGATCAAGCCGAGTTTTTTGTTCGTCAGCATTACATTGAGTTTCTCAACCGCGAACCCGACGCCAGTGGTCTCGCGTTCTGGAGCAATCAGATCACAGAGTGTCAGCAACCAGGAGCGACATGCGATGCTGAGGTGCGGCGCATAAACGTTTCCGCTGCTTTCTTCCTCTCAATCGAGTTTCAGGAAACAGGATATTTGGTCTATCGAATGTACAGAGCCAGCTACGGAGACGTGCCTGGAACACCCGTGCCGGTCAGGCTCGACGAACTCCTACCTGACACGCAGCAGATTGGAGAAGGTGTGATAGTGGGTGCGTTGAACTGGCAGATCCAGTTAGAGAACAACAAGGCTGCATTTGCGTTGGACTTCGTTTCACGTCCGCGCTTTGCGGCTAAGTACGGGGCGACGCTGACCCCCGCGCAGTTTGTTGACGCACTATATGCGCAAGCTGGCGTTGTTTCACCATCCGTGCCAGAGCGGGCTGCGGCTATCAACGAATTTGGCGGGGCAGGCAACACGGGTGATATCGCCGCGCGTGGACGAGCGTTGCGACGAGTGGCGGAGAACTCAACGTTGGCCCAGCAGGAAACAAACAGAGCGTTTGTGTTGATGCAGTACTTCGGATACCTGCGTCGCAATCCAAACGACGCACCAGAGCCGGGATTGAATTTCGATGGCTACAACTTCTGGCTGGGCAAGCTGATTCAGTTTGGCGGAAACTTCGTCAACGCGGAAATGGTAAAAGCGTTCATCGTATCAGGTGAGTACCGCCAGCGCTTCGGCCCGTAAAGGGTGATTGGCGGAAGTAGTAGTGGGAATCCAGGAAGGGAAGCGGCACCTCGGGATCTGGTTTTGTCGGCTTGCCATCGGTCAACTGCTCTGACGCTCTCCGGTTCGTTCCTTTTCCGATCAGACGGGCGCCCTTCGATCAGTTTCAATTCGACGCTTTCATCCTCACTTCTTTCAGAATCGTGTTGTCGGGATCTAGCTGAACGGTTACGGGTGTGGCGTTCAGGCGTAGCTCCTGGATTGTTTCCTTGCCGGCGGGCTTGAGAACGACTCGCCGCTTGCCGTTCTTTGTCAGAAGGTCGATGGTAACTGAATTTGGGAAAGACGGGTCCGGTTGAAGCTGTTTGAGGTGCAGTTTGATGTTTCGTCGCCTCTTGTTCCACTGCCAGGAAAGCTCGTACTTCGGATGTCCTTTTCCGTAGACCCAGCTCTGAAAAAAAGCACGAAGGTTTGTGCCGGATGCTTCTTCAAGCGCAGCACGGAGATCCTCGGTACTCGCTGTTGAGTTTTTGTGCCTGGTGTAGTAATCCTCACACCGTCGAAAAACGCCTTGTCACCCAGCGAAGAGCGAAGCATGTGCAGAACCCAGGCGCCCTTCTGGTAGTTGTTTGCATTAAGCAACCTGAACAAGTCTTCAGTTTCGTTGTCGAAGATTGGGGTGCGAGTCTTCTCCGCGTAGCGAAAGTACGTTTCGCTTGCCTGTTGCATATAGTCTCGAAAAGCTTGCGGTCCCTCGTGTCTCTCAACGAACAGGCCGGCGAAATAGGTCGCAAACCCTTCACTTAACCAGAGGTCAGCCCACGTCGATTCAGTTACAGAGTCTCCAAACCACTGATGAGCGATTTCGTGTGCGACAAGCGTGACAAGTCCGCGGCGAATATTGAAAACGTTACTGATTGGCTGAACTCCGGGTTTCGGGTCGAAGAGTGTGCTGCTGAACACAATTGCGCCGGAGTTTTCCATTCCTCCGAAACGAGTGGAGCCGACAATCAAGGCAAGTTTCTCATAAGGGTAAGGAGCTACCGTCTGGTTGAAGAATTTGAGCGATGGACTTGCTGGCGCAAATCCCTGCGTAGCAAAATTTCGATTAGAGTGTGGTACGTAGTAAGAAAGGGACGTTGAAGCCGGCGTTGAAGGTTCGATTTTCGCAAACTGACCCGCGGCGATGATCATGCAGTATGGCGGGATGGGTGCACTTTCCGTATATGTCCAGGTCCGTGTGCCGGGCGACACCGTCTGAACCGCATCCAGACGGCCGTTGGCCACTACCACATTTCGCTCAGGCGCCGTCACACTAAAACTCACAGTAGCCTTAGCAGAGGGATGATCCAGCGTGGGAATCCAGTGGTGAACGCGGTCGGGCCAGTTGTCTCCGACGGCGGAAGGTTTGCCGTCCTTATCAGTCATGAGGATTAGGCCGTCTTTCGGTTTGCCCTGGTACTCGACAGACACGAGGACGCGCGCACCTTTAGTAAACTCCTGAGGAAGTTTCACGTTGAGCTTGCCCGCTGCGTGTTCAAATAGTGCCGCGCTCCTGTTCACACTCACAGAGTTGACAGTCATCTCGCCAAAATCGAGATCAATGACAGCCAACTGTTCTTTGACAATCAGAAGTGTGATTGCAGCTCGGGCGCTGGTGATAGTCGTTAGTTGATCGTCGAGGGTGATGTCTACTGAATAGTGCAGCGGCCGCCAGCCATCGATCAGACGTTCCGTGCGTGTGCCAAAAGCCCAAATCGTCGTTGAACATAAAGCGACGATTGCTAATATCGATTTGAGCACGGTAGTCCTCATAGTTCTTATTGTTTTCAGCAACCTGATAAAGCAGCAACTTCCTTAACGTATTCCCAGCATTAAGAGCGCCGAGCGATCGGAGACATCACGTGTTTCTGTTCTGAGCCATTGCCGATAGGGCAAGAGCTCATCCTCGCTCACAGGGCGGTTGCCCAGTAGCGCGGCAGGTGTGCGCTCGAAGGCCCTGTCAGTAAGCGCCATATGGGATCTCCTTACGCTCAGCGAATCGGGTTGGGTCAAAGCTTGTTCGGCTGCTTCCACGTTGGGATAGAAGTCATCGTAAGCCAGTAGATGCCAAACGGTTTCCGGGCCCTGGCCATCGACCGCCAGCACGCGTATCAGGCCATAACCACTCTCAAGTTGAAAAATAAGATCATCGCCGGGGACGAACGATTGTGCCATGTCACTACCTCATCAGATTAAACGCAAAGTAGCATAGACTTTAGTCTGTGAGCATGTCTGAAAGCACGGCGCTACACAGACTAAAGTCTATGCTACTTACAGGTTTCGTGGATCGTGTTTGTTTTTCAGCAGTTTGCTAGAATCGACCCTCCACAATGAGCCAGTTCGATTCAAGCAAAGACTACTACTCCGTGCTGGGCGCAGACGAAAGCGCAGCACGCCCAGATATCGATCGACTTTATAAGCGACAGGCGGCTCGTCTCCATCCGGATCGTGGCGGTAGCGAAGAGGAAATGAAGTCCCTCAACGAGGCTTATGGAGTACTGAAGGATGAAGCGATCCGTCGCGACTACGATGCTCAACGACGTAAGCCGCGCCCAGCAGTCTTTCGCCCTGCGTCAACTCCAACTGCTCGAGATATAGGAGTCTTTGGTCATTGTCTGAGCGCTTTGCTTTGTCTGTTGGTAGGCTTGTTCTTGTTGTTTCTGGTTCGCTTTCAGTGGATCTGGTTTCTCTGGCCTCTCGCAGTACTCGCGATTCTCGTAATTCTCTTCGGAGTGGTGATAGCCCGCAGTGCAATGGTTGCGCTTAATGCATCGCTGCCCGCTGCAAACCCATTCCGCCGGCACACCCTTGTGCAGGAAGCGATGTTTTGGATTGCAGTGGTGGGCGCTGGATACGGTGTCTATCTTCTCTTCACCAACATCTGATACGGCCGCCTGGCGAAGACCATATGAATGTAACCGGACTTGATTTGCTCTTTCTTGAAGTGAACAACCTTGAGGAGTCGTTGGCGTTCTACCACGACGAACTCGGTTTCCAAATCGAATCGAATAGCCCGGAAAACGATCCGCCAATGGCAACGTTACACGCGGGTCGTTTAAGAATTACACTGGCCCAGAATCTGGAGACGATGCTGCGGCGTGGGCGCGGCGCTCATTTTTTTCTCGGCGTCGACGATGTTGACGACTATTACGAACGACTACGAGAACGCGGAGTTGAGTTGAAACCGCCCATCGACGAAGGTTGGGGAGGAAGGTTTGTCACATTGCAAGACCCTGACAAATACCGCTTCTTCTTTGTTACCTGGGACGAGATCTGATAAGCTGCGTTGCATCGGTAAAACACACTTGCAGACATGCATTACGTCGAAAATCCTCCAAACCCGTGGCTGACTCATTCTGTTGAATGGTTGGGCGAGCCGCCCGAAGCGAAGCTCGAGGTCTTTGAAGAGACCGAGACTCGTGGAATCATTGCCCACAACGACAGCCCGGATGTGGGCTTCGACTTTACCGTCAATTGTTATCGGGGATGCATTCACGGATGCACCTACTGCTTTAGCCGACCAACCCATGAATATCTCGGGTACGGTGCGGGTACCGACTTTGACCGCAAGATCGTCGTAAAAGTTAAAGCACCTGAATTGCTGCGGAAGGAACTAATGAAGCCTTCGTGGAGAGGCGATGAGATAGTGTTCTCGTTCACCTCCGATCCGTACGTGCCCCTGGAATCTCATTACAAGCTGACCAGGCAGTGCCTCGAAATCTGCGCGGAGTTCCGCAATCCCGTGGGGGTCATTACCAAGTCAGCGCTGATCCGCAGAGACATTGATGTGTTGCAGGAACTGACGCGCGAAGCGAGCCTCGGAGTGTTTTTCACCATTCCATTTACCGATCGGGAGTCGGCCAGAGCTGTGGAGCCTTTTGCCCCCTTGCCCGATGCCCGCTTTCACGCCATGGCGGATCTCGCCGCAGCCGGAATCAAGGTCGGTATTGGAATCGCCCCTGTGATTCCGGGACTGAGCAGTGACATCCCCGTACTCCTCAAACGAGCCAAAGAAGCTGGCGCAACTCATGCGTTTATCAACATGCTTCGATTACCGGGAAGCGTGGCGCCTTACTTTGAGGAACGCCTGCGCGAGAAGCTTCCCACCAAGGCAGAACGAATACTGAACCGAATTCGGGAAGCGCGCGGCGGCAAAATGAACTCCAGTATGTTTGGCGAACGAATGCGAGGGAAGGGGCAATACTGGGAGGCCACGGAGCACTTGTTTAGAATTCACTGCGAACGACTTGGCTTTAATAAGAAGCGTGAGCATGTATCCGGGTCTCGGAGCACATTTCGTCGACCTTCGGCTCAGGGAAACCTCTTCAGTTAGAGTCAAAACATTTGTAGGGGTGTCCCTCCGT
>JAMQPH010000830.1 GCA_023717605.1 Pyrinomonadaceae bacterium | reverse complement strand
TCAGAGAGCTTCCGTCGCGAAACTACAAATATTGACGCACGTGACCTCCTCGAGCCCTGGTTTGCACGGGCGAACGGGGCTGGAATCGTTGATGCGTCGCTTCAAGCTGATATCATCACTTATCTGCCGAATGATCTGCTTGTGAAGGTAGACATTGCTACTATGGCAGTCTCGCTCGAGGCGCGCTCCCCTTTTCTTGATCACCAGGTGATAGAGTTTGCTGCCAGCTTGCCTGAAAATTTCAAGTTGCGCGGTCTGACAACGAAGTACATATTGAAGCGCGTTCTAAAACAGCTGTTGCCGGCAGAGAACTTAAATCGTCGCAAGATGGGATTCGGTGTGCCGATTGGCCAGTGGTTTCGGGGAGAGATGCAGCCCTTCCTTCGCGAAACGCTATTGTCTGAGAAAGCGCTGAATCGCGGACTTTTCAGACCAGAGACGGTGAAAGAGTTGGTTGAGTTGCATGTGCTCTCTCAACGGGATTATTCGCATCAACTCTGGACCCTCCTAATGCTTGAGTTGTGGTTTCAGAAATTCATAGACGCCTAGGACCGGGCTATGTTAGACGCGAGAGCCTACCTGTGGGTCCAAATGGACTGTCCCATTTGCGAAAAGCCCCCCAATAGATTTCTGGGGTACCGCGGCGGCACAGCTCATCGTCAGAACCTTGGAGTTAAGTGTGAAGTCTGGAGATGCCGAGGCTGTGGTCTGATTTTCGCCAATCCTATGCCAATTCCTGCTCACGGGATTGAGGAACACTATGCGATCGCACCTGAGAAATACTTTGAGCACCATGACAGTAATACAAAGGAGAGAGCTGCACGCAGCTTAATGGATGCCGCCAGGCACTTAACGAGCGATACGGGACGCCTGCTTGATATCGGATCAGGGCGCGGCGAAGTCTTGAGAGCGGCAAGAGATGCGGGATGGAAAGCAGTTGGGATCGAGCCTTCGCCGATGTTTGCCGACTATGCTGCCAAGCACTCCGGGGCGGAAGTTCTGCGTGAACCTCTTGAGCAGAGTAATTTCCCAGCAGGCTCGTTTGATGTGGTCATACTTGGGGCAGTTTTGGAGCATCTTTATAATCCGGACCAAATCATTAAAGAGATTTCCCGCGTGCTGCGCCCGGGCGGAGCTCTTTTTGTCGATGTACCAAACGAGAATGGGCTCTATTTTTTCGTGGGAAACGCATACCAGAAGGTGAGGGGACGAGATTGGGTGGTAAACCTTGCTCCAACCTTCCCTCCTTTCCATGTTTTCGGCTTTACCCCGCGCTCGCTACGAGCTCTACTCGCGAAGCATGGCTTCAAGCCCAAGCGTTGGCGAGTTTATCATGGGCAGTCCCTGGTTCCTGCCCATGGGGGACTGGTTGGACTACTTGAACAGCAGGCGGCGCGCGCAGTAACAGCGTTGGGTAGCGTCCGTAATCTCGGCGCATATATTGAAACATGGGCTATTAAAAGATGACTCTTACGGAGAGTCGAAAGCCAAAGTTGAGCTTGATAAGTTCAGCCACTATTTCTCATCTCAATGTTAGTCGGAGGACTGAATGAAAGGCGTGGTACTAGCTGGCGGATTGGGTACGCGTTTACGGCCCCTAACTGCCGTCACGAACAAACATCTGCTTCCGGTTTACGATCAACCAATGATCCATTACCCGATTCGGACGCTGGTGAACGCCGGGATTACCGATATCATCATTGTCACCGGTGGCAATTCAGCCGGTGACTTTTTAAAGCTGCTGGGAAACGGAAAAGCGTTTGGACTGAAGCACCTGAACTATACTTACCAGGAAGGTGAAGGTGGCATCGCGGAGGCCCTCGCACTGGTGGAACATTTTGCGTCAGGCGATCCCGTTTGCGTGGTTCTGGGCGACAATATCATTGAGAGCAACATCAGTACCGCCGTGCGCGCGTATCGTCATCAGGGCGGTGGCGCAAAGATCCTGCTGAAGAGAGTTCCCGACCCTCAGCGTTTCGGCGTTCCGGAGATTGACGGTCGGCGGGTCGTCCGTATTGACGAGAAACCGGAGTTCCCCAAATCTGAGTTCGCAGTCATTGGTATCTACATGTACGACTCCAGCGTTTATGAGATTATCCGTACTCTGAAGCCCTCCGGTCGCGGCGAACTGGAGATTACAGATGTGAACAATGCCTACATCGACCGAAACGAAATGACCTGGGAAGAGCTGGAAGGGTGGTGGACTGACGCCGGCACCTTCGAAAGTCTTCTGCGAGCCTCCAACCTGGTGGCGGAAACTGGCGCGAACAAAATGGAGTTGACGCATGGAGCCCAGATCGCTGGTAAGGCTTAAGAACTTCGAGGTCGGTGAAATCATGGACGTGGTTATTCGCGACTTGAGAAAGTTCCAGGATCCGCGCGGCTGGCTGGCGGAGCTTTTTCGCCACGACGAACTGAGCCCCGAGTTTTATCCCACCATGTCCTACATTTCATCTACACATCCGGGAGTGACTCGCGGACCGCACGAGCATGTCGATCAGGCCGATCTGTTCTGCTTCCTGGGACCGTCACATTTCAAACTTCGCATGTGGGACAATCGGCAGGATTCCGAGACTTTCAATCAGCTTATGACCGTGGTCGTGGGAGAAGACAATACTAAATCCGTGCTGGTGCCGGCCGGGGTGGTTCACGCTTATCAGAATGTGGGAAATGTTCCCGGCATCGTAATCAACTGCCCCAACCGGCTCTATATGGGCGAAAGAAAGCAGCAGCCAATTGATGAGATTCGCCACGAGGATGAACCGGAAACGATATTCCGAATTGAGGGCTGACATGAATTTCGGATTGCGGATTGCGGATTTCGAATTTTCTGCTAACCAAACGGAGCCGTCCTCAGTTGCGGGCATCAAGTCCAAAGGCCGAAATCCGAAATCCGAAATCCGAAATCCGAAATTCTTATGAAGATCGTTCGCGTTATTGCGCGGCTCAATGTAGGTGGGCCGGCCAGGCACGTAGTTTGGCTCACGGCCGGATTGCAGGGAGCAGATTGGGACTCACTACTCGTGGCGGGAACCGTTCCTCCTGGCGAAGAGGACATGGGCTACTTCGCCGTCGAGCAGAATGTAGAGCCGTGGCTCATCCCGGAGATGAGTCGGGAGATCTCCTTCAGAGACGCGCTCACGATCTGGAAAATCTACCAGCTCTTTTGTCGCGAACGTCCTGACATAGTTCATACGCACACGGCGAAGGCAGGCACGGTAGGAAGAGTTGCAGGATTTCTGTATCGCTGGTTGACACCCTCCACCCTGCTGGGACGGCCGCGACAGTGTCTCTTCGTGCACACTTATCACGGTCATATCTTTCACAGTTACTATGGCCCACTCAAAACGCGTCTGTTTCTTTCAATAGAGAAGGCCCTGGCGCGCCTGATCACAGATCGAATCGTGGTTGTTAGTGAACAGCAGCGCCGTGAGATTCAGAAGCGGTTCGGTGTCGGCCGGCCAGATCAGTTTGTTGTGATTCCACTTGGACTCGACACTCACAGTTTTGCGGATTGGCGGAACCGCCGCCAATTGTTTCGCGATGAGTTGGGCTCGAAGAGTGACGAGCTCCTGGTGGGGATTGTGGGCCGGCTGACCGAAATCAAGAACCACGAACTCTTCTTAAGAGCGGTGGCAATTCTGAAAGAAAGATTGGCGGATGAGAAATCCCGACCGCGACCGGTGTCCGCAGGCGGGCGGACCGCTTGGAGCGGTAGAGTCAGATTTGTTGTGATAGGTGACGGCAGCTTACGAGATAAACTCATAGCCCAGGCCCGGGCTCTAGGCCTGGTTGATGATGTGATCTTCGCGGGCAACCGACGGGATCCCGAGAACTTCTATGCGGCTCTCGACATAGTTGCCTTAACATCCCTCAACGAAGGAACACCGCTGACGCTGATTGAGGCCATGGCCAACGCTCGTCCGGTGATTGCGACCGCGGTTG
Source organism: Pyrinomonadaceae bacterium (assembly GCA_023717605.1). Classification (GTDB taxonomy): domain Bacteria; phylum Acidobacteriota; class Blastocatellia; order Pyrinomonadales; family Pyrinomonadaceae; genus PSRF01. The sequence continues at coordinate 3,455 of JAMQPH010000830.1, read as the reverse complement.
GTGGGGTTGTCGATCTACTGGGAGACACGATAGAAGAACATCAAGACGAGCGATACACGATCCGCCAACGAGGTCTTAGCTGCCAGTCGAATGACGCAGTCGCCATGGCCGCGGGACTCTTTCACCTGATCGAGAATCCCGAACTCCGCAGCGAGCTCGGCAACCGCGGATTAGAGTTTGTCACTGGCAACTATTCCAGGGAGCGACTACTGGACGACGTAAAGGCGCTTTACAAACAGTTGCGGGAGCGTACCGCCGTTCAAGTTAAGTACGCTCATCAGGGAATAGCCTCGAGTCCGGAATCCAGGTTCAAAAGGAGCTGAACAATTTGCGAGTACTGATCACTGGGGGCGCGGGATTCATTGGATCCCATTTGGCCGACGCGTATCTCCATCGAGGTGACGAAGTTTTCGTCATCGACGATTTATCAACCGGCACCTTCGAAAATATTCAGCACCTGAAGACCAATCCTCGCTTTCGTTACACGATTGATAGTGTGCACAACCAGCCGGTGACCGCGGAGCTGGTTGACCAATGCGACGTGGTGTTTCACCTGGCGGCTGCGGTGGGTGTCAAACTCATAGTGGAGAGCCCGGTGAGAACCATTGAAACGAACGTGCGCGGCACGGAAGTCTTGTTATCGATTGCCAACAAGAAGAAGAAGAAGGTGCTGGTTGCTTCTACCTCGGAGGTGTACGGTCTCTCGACTGAGGTGCCCTTTCGTGAGGATGGGAATCTTGTTATGGGGGCCACAACCAAGGGCCGCTGGAGCTACGCGTGCTCGAAAGCAATCGACGAGTTCCTCGCCTTAGCTTACTGGCGCGAAAGAAAGCTACCCACGATCATTGTGCGGCTATTCAATACCGTCGGTCCCAGGCAGACCGGTCAGTACGGCATGGTGATACCCACCTTTGTAAAGCAAGCCCTGGCCGGCCGGCCCATTACGGTCTATGGCGACGGCGAACAGCGGCGTTGCTTTGGATACGTGGGTGATGTAGTCGGGGCCTTGATCAAGTTGATGGACCGTCCCGAAGCGGTGGGTCAGGTTTTCAATATTGGTTCCAACGAGGAAATAACGATTATCGAGCTAGCCAGGCGCGTCAAAGAGCTGACGAAATCTGATTCCGACATTGTTTTCGTTCCCTACGACGAAGCTTACGAAGAAGGCTTTGAAGACATGCCGCGCCGCATTCCCGACATCACGAAAATCAAAGAGCTTGTCGGTTTCAATCCCCAGATTAAGCTCGACGGTATCCTGCAAAGCGTAATCGACTATCAGAGCGGTCGTCCCCCAGCGAACGACTGAGACTTCACGACTTGATTTGAAGCCTTTGATCGAATACTTTCCGACTTACGCTACCGAATCGAGCAGTTTCCCGTTCGCTCTATCATGCCATTTAGCTCGTTAAACCTACTTTCGGTTGCCTTAGCTTTTGTACTGGCTGTGGCGCTGACCCCGGTAGTCCGTGCTCTGGCCCGGCGACTCGGTATGGTGGCCAAGCCAAAGACCGATCGCTGGCACAAACAGCCGACAGCTATGCTGGGTGGCGTGGCCATCTGGGCGGCGGTAGTCGTCAGCTATTTAGCGTTTATTCCCAAAACGCCCATCGGCTGGAGGATCGTTCTCGCCAGCACTTTTCTGTTCTTTGTTGGCCTTGTCGATGATTTCATCCACACCAAACCGTACCAGAAATTGATCGGCCAAATAATGGGGGCCGCGTTCATTATCTATTACGGCGTAAGCCTGCCCTGGACGACCTCGCAGCCCCTGAACATGGCCTTAACCATCTTCTGGTTGATTGGCATCACGAATGCGCTGAACCTGCTCGACAATATGGATGGCCTCGCGGCCGGCATTTCGGTGATCGCTTCGTGCTTTCTCGGCTTGAGTTTCTTGAGCACAGGCCAACCGACCGAAGCTTTGATGGTCCTTACATTCGCCGGAGCGCTGCTCGGATTTTTGATTTACAACTCTACTCCGGCCTCGATCTTCATGGGTGATTGCGGGTCACTGTTCATCGGGTTCTTTCTGGCCAGCACTGCGTTAGTAAACGTTTCCGGGGGGCGCTCAAGAAGCTTTCTTCCGGTACTCGCGGTTCCCATCCTGGTGTTGTTTATTCCGATCTTTGACACCACGTTCGTCACGGTGCTGCGAAAGCTCTCCGGCCGGTCTGCGTCGCAGGGAGGTCGTGACCATACCTCGCACCGGCTGGTAGCTCTGGGCATGTCGGAACGCCACGCCGTTTGGATGCTCTATGGTTTTGCGGGTCTCTCCGGGATTCTCGCACTGTTGGTCCAACGCATGAAGTTGGACGTAAGTCTAGCCGCGATAGCCGGGTTCACGATCCTATTGACCTTGCTGGGTGTCTATCTCGCCGGCGTAAAAGTCTATGACCAAACCGAGGAGATGTCGCTCAGAGATAAATCACCCTATTCTTTTCTCATCGACTTTTCCTACAAGCGGCGGATCTTCGAAGTGTTGTTGGATGTGGTGCTGATTATCCTCTGCTACTGGAGTGCATATGCCATAAAGTTCGGAGCACTTTCGGAAAGCGCAGCCTGGAAACTCTTTCTCAGGACGCTGCCGGTTCTCGTATTCGTAAAGATGGCCACCTTTCTGGTGATGGGCGTTTACCGGGGTCTCTGGCGTTACACCAGCATCGACGATCTAATCGTCTTTGTGAAGGCGGTGGTGCTTAGCTCTATCGGAAGTGTCCTCGTGGTTCTGTTTGCGTTCCGTTTTGAAGGTTTTTCACGCACCGTTTTCCTGCTCGATGGACTCCTGATGTTCATGTTTCTGGCCGGGAGTCGCCTGGCGTTTAGACTCTTTCGGCAACTGCTGCCGGCGCCCAATGGTAGGGACGGTACGCGCGTTCTAATTTACGGAGCAGGCGATGGGGGAGAGTTGTTACTGAGGGAAATCTTAAACAATCGCGACTTGAAGTATTCGCCGGTGGGATTTCTTGATGACGACCCGGCCAAGAGCGGTAAAGTGATTCATGGATTGAAAGTATTGGCGGCGAATGGCGATCTGCCGGCCCTTTGTAAACAGCATGAAGTTAATGAGCTGCTGATCTCGAGCTCAAAGATGTCGGAAGAGCGGGTGCAGGAGATTGTGCTTCGTTGCAATGAAGAAGAGATTACTGTGAGGCGCATGCGCATCACGATTGAGGAATTAAGGCCAAGCTAGAAGAAGCATGCCTGAAAGCCGGGGGCAGCCGAGCCCGTGTCGAAACTCAGCTCGAGGCAAAAGAAAACAAGATTCGGGCGCTTAACTCACAGAACCGTTTGCGGTAGCCAATGGATACTGGCATTCAACCTAATGCCAACCAAGCGAGGATGGCCAACAACTACCGAAAACGTTTTTGGCCGATACTGTTTCGAAAGCAAATAGTGCGCAGTCTGAAATTAACCGTAAAGTACCGAGTAGGTTGAATGCCAGCATCCATTGGCTA
>JAMQPH010000821.1 GCA_023717605.1 Pyrinomonadaceae bacterium | reverse complement strand
TCGGTCACGGTTCACTCTTCGAATTGCTCTCCATTGCACGCACCCGCGTAGGAGAAGAGACCCTGGCTCAATGGCTGCTCGAACCAGCAACGCCTGAGGCAATACGCGCTCGCCAGTCAGCCGTGGTTGAGCTTTGTCCTCGACTTGACCTGCGTGAGGATCTGGCGCTGCTGGGCGAAGGTATCCACACCGGCTCAGATGCGCAGGCACTCACAGAATGGGCGGCCGCCCCGCCATGGCCCATATCGGTTGCCACTCGCCTAACCGCAAAAGCGCTGGCTATGTTGGCGCTGTTAACCCTTGCTTTGTGGATCGCTGGCTTCGGATGGCTTCCATTTCTGGCGGCGTTGCTCCTGGGACAGGTATTCGCATTCAGTCTACGGAAGCCTGTCCAACAGGTTATCAGCGCCGTCGATGGTCCAGGACGAGACTTGCGGCTTCTTTCTGAAGTGTTGAGCCGGCTTGAGCGCGAGCGCTTCTCAAGTCCCCGCCTCATCGAGTTGCGTGCGGCGCTTGACGTCAAAGGCCTGGCTCCATCCCAACAGATCGCCAGGCTTAATCGCTTGATCGATCTGCTCGACTCCCGGCGCAACCTGTTCTTCGCGCCCGTCGCCTCCATCTTACTCTGGCCGTTACAGTGCGCCATCGCCATTGAAGACTGGCGGCAGAGCTCAGGTTCCGCAGTGGCTCGCTGGTTGGCCGCGGTGGGTGAACTTGAGGCGCTCGGGTCTTTGGCCGGTTATTCCTACGAACATCCACGCGATCCCTTCCCTGAACTGATAGATGGCGATGTTTGCTTTGAAGGTGAGGGGCTGGGCCATCCATTGCTGCCTGAAGCGCGTAACGTGCGCACGGACTTGCGGCTAGCAGAGGAACCATCCGTGTTGATTGTCAGTGGCTCGAATATGTCAGGCAAGAGCACGCTGTTGCGATCTGTGGGAACCAATACCGTGTTGGCTTTGGCCGGCGCGCCGGTCCGCGCACGACGTTTGCGTCTTTCGCCGCTTCAGGTCGGAGCCTCGATTCGAATCCAGGATTCACTCCAAGCCGGGGCCTCCCGGTTCTATGCTGAAATTACGCGTCTTCGCCAGATCGTGGAGTTGACCAAGGGGAAGCTGCCGGTACTCTTCCTGTTGGACGAGATCCTTCATGGGACGAACTCCCATGATCGACGCATAGGAGCCGACGGCGTGGTGCGCGGCCTGATTGAACGCGGCGCAATGGGACTCGTTACAACCCACGACCTGGCACTGACGCGCATTGCGGAAGAGTTGGCATCGCGTGCGGCAAATGTTCATTTCGAGGATCATCTCGAAGGTGGACGGATGAGCTTCGACTATCTGTTGCGCCCTGGCGTGCTGCAAAGAAGTAACGCGCTGGAACTGATGCGCTCCGTGGGACTCGAGGTTTAGACCTCAATGATCGACAGCTGCTTCATGAACTTACGCACCGAGACAATCCATTCGTGCTATTCAGATCTTAGTGCGACCAGGGGATCTACTTTTGTGGCCCGGCGCGCCGGAATGTAGCAAGCCACCAAAGCTGCTAACGCCAGTAACATTGGCGTAGTGAGAAATGTCAGCGGATCGGTCGCGTCAACTCCAAACAACAAACTAGATAAGAAGCGAGTAGAAACAAAAGCTCCGGCTACGCCCAGTGCAAGTCCAGCGACTATCAGCAAAGCGCCCTCTCCGAGAATTAGTTTGAATATATCGCGCGGTTGCGCGCCGAGAGCGATTCGCACACCAAGCTCATGCGTTCGCTGGCTCACAAAATATGACATCAGGCTGAAAACTCCGGAGGTTGCAAGCGCCAGGGCGAGTGACGCGAGCAGTCCAAGCAGCCACATTGAAAAGCGATCCGTTGCCACGGATCGGTTGACCAATTCCTCCATTGTCGTGAAGTTGCTGACCGGTTGCGTCGCATCAAGTGCGCGAACCTCAGCCTTCACTGACTCCACCAGTCGCCGAGGTTCAACGCTGGTTCGCACGACCAGGTTCATCGGCAGATAAGCATTTTGGGCATGCGGAATGAAAACCTCGGGCCGCGGATCTTTTTTCAAACCGTAATACCGCACGCCTTCCGTCACACCAATCACTTCATAAGCATACTTGCCGCGATTGTAATCAAGCATCAGGCGCTTGCCGACCGGGTTTTCATTGGGCCAAACTTTTTCCGCCATGCTAGCGCTGACGATAAGCACCGCCGGTGTGTCACGACGATCGTCGTCGCTGAAGTTGCGCCCTCTGGTAACAGGTATCCGCATGGTCTTGAAATATCCCGGGGTTGCCATCCGGATTGCGACCTTGTCCCCGTCGCCGCTTGGCTCCGGGTCACCTTCACGCCAGTATGGACGGGTAAAGTCCACTCCGACATCGCTCATTGGTAGGGTTGTGATTGCTGCAGCCGAGGTTACTGCCGGCAAGGTTTCGATTCGCTCGATTAGTTGTCGATAGTAGTCTGCGGCCCGCCGGTCATAGACGGTTCCATCGAGCACAATGTGCATGGTCAGCAGATTATTCGTGTCGAAGCCTGGATTGACGGAGAGGATCTGAGTGAAGCTCCGCGCAAACAAACCCGCGCAGGTTATCAGGACCAGAGCTACTGAAATTTCAGAGATCACCATTGCATTACGGAAACGATAATTCGTAAGCCCCTTGGTTACACCTTTAGTGCCGGCGTCTTTGAGAGAGCCCGATAACTCGGAAGCGGTCGTTCTGAGCGCTGGAATGAGCCCAAAGACGATACCCGCTGCTACCGACACAAACAGCGTAAACAGCAAGACGCGAGCATCGATGGCCACCTCGCTAAGTCGAGGCGTGTTGGCCGGCGCTAATGCCAGGATCAGATCCAGACTAAGCCAAGCCAGTCCCACTCCTATTAGTCCACCGGACAGAGCCAGAAGGATGCTCTCGGTGAGCAGTTGACGAATCAAACGAAAGCGTGAGGCGCCTAATGCCAGCCTTAAGGCGAACTCACGCTGACGACTGGTGGCGTGGGCCAGCTGCAGTCCGGCGACATTTGCGCAAGCCAGCAACAAGACCATGGCCAGAGCGCCAAACAGTACGAGTAGCGTCAAACGACTAGAACCGACAACTTCCTCATAGAGAGGGCTCGAGGTTGCGCTCCAGCCGCGATTCGTTTTCGGATAGCGTTCCGCCAGCCCGGCATAAAACGAAGCGAGATTCGACTGCGCCTGCGCATGGGTGACGTTGGAATTGAGCCGCCCCAGTGCATTCAAGAAACGCCAATCGCGCGGAGGGCCTTCGGGAAAACGCGTCGTCCCGTAAGTCTGAGCAATGTCCCAGGGAATCCATAGATCGGTTTCCTTACTGGGCATAGCAAAGTCAGCCGGCATGACTCCGACCACTTCCCAGTCCTGGCGATTAACGGTGATCTTCTTACCCGACACCGCAGGATCAGCGCCGAAGCGTCGCCGCCAAAGGCTATCGCTAATCACAACTACGCGGTCGCCACTGATGAATTGTCCGGTGTCGAAAGCCGCTCCGGAAATCTCACCTGGTAGAAAGACTCTGCCCAGTGCTGGTTTGACTCTCAGAACTTTGAAGAAATCAACTGACACCTTGACGGAAGCGACTTGTTCCGCATCCTGATCGCTTTGTAACGTTGAAGCAGTCTCGTACCACGCGGTGACGGAATCAAAGACGGGGTTCTGTTTGTTCAGATCGAGGAAATTGCCGGGAGAAACGCTATTCGGCTCGGTCGTCCGTGCCGGATTCGTTTCTTTAATGACGACGAGTTGGCCCGACTCTTCGTAGGGCAATGGTGAAAGCAAGACCGCACTGACCACGGAAAAGATGGCGGTATTCGCGCCGATGCCGAGCGCCAGAATAAAGACGACGACAACCAGGAAGCTGGGTTTCTTAGCCAGTCTTCGCATGCCAAAGCGCAGGTCTTGCAGTAGCGTTTGCAGAATCATCCTTGCCTCACCAATCCGGAGTAGTTCATGCGCCCCTTCTTTCTTGAAGCGTCCAACTAGGCGCCAACCTACGCGTCAGGAGTCCATTTTGCAATAGCTTTGCCTCAAAGCAACGAGATTCTTACTGAGCAGGCATCTATTTCGAATTTCCATTCCTGGCTTCTGCGATGAGTCGAAAGACCTCTTTGATCAACTCTTCGTTTTTTACGGGTTTGGTCAAGTATCCCTGAGCGCCGGAAGAGAATGCTTCCTGTTTGTCCCGGTCATAGACCGCACCGGAATAGAAAAGAATTGGTGTATGGGAGTCAAACTCGCGAAGTTTCTTGCACAGATCAATTCCCGAGCCGCCGGGCATCCAGTTGTCGATCATGTACAAATCGAACTTGTTGGTTCTCGCTAGAAGTAGTGCGTTGTCTTCGTTTTCAGCCACCATAACTCTGTAATTGCTGCCGGTTAGCAGGAATGACACGAGATCTCGAGTATCGGCATCGTCCTCTGCGTATAAGATTTGTCCAGCCAAAGACGTCATCGTGAAACACCCATAACGGAATCGAAGTAATGGCCAAGGCTGGAGATTTTTGTGATTGCCGATTGCCAATTGCCGATTGCCAATTGGAAGAAAGGGCGCACTTCGGCAACTCTTTTTCTACGCATTTGAACTTAAGCCTCGGAACTACGGCGGCAAATACTCTGCATCGCTTCAGCTGCCATGTTGAACGCCAGATTGATAGAGCCACCCTTCTTTCCAGCACTCAAATCTCCGATCAGATACAACCCGGGTACACTGGTTTCGTAGCCTTCCAGGCACACTGCCGTCAAAAGCGATCCCTATCGCTTTGAGGAAATTCGTCGGCGTTGTTCCACCCAGCGCATAGACGATTTGGTCGAAACTCTGTGGTGGGTATAGCGCACAGACAGTGCTGACCTTCTTGTCAGTGCCGACGACGGCCACCTGATAAGTGCCTTGCAGCTCCGAGACAGCCCGTTGCGGAACTAACAACGCTCCTTCTTTCATGCTGGTGACCGCGCGCACTCGGCCATACTGGCCGGGCCGAAGAACATTTCCCGGATTCAGAAAGATTCCGGCCAGCCGAATTGCGCCAGCCGTCGGATCTACCGTCGATCCGCGAAAAAGAAACTTCCTTTTTGTGGAAAGATAGTCCGTCAGCCGGGATCAGTTCCAGTTCGAGCTGGGCCAGACTTGCACCCGGCTGAGCTTCAATCAGTTTGTTGAAGCGTAGATATCCCTGCTCGCCGAGTGTGAAATAAACCTTGATTGGATCGAGGGTCGAAACGGTTGTTAGCGGACTCGAGGCGCCGATCAAGTTACCGACCTGGGCCTGGGCAACGCCGGCAATGCCGTCGATGGGCGAAATGATACGGGTGAAACCTAGATTGAGCGCGGCGGTCTTAACAGCCGCTCTCGCGTTTTCAACTTGTCCTTTGGCCGTCCGATGGCCGCTTTGGCTGTTCCAATCTGCGCGTTAGCGACCCGAAGCTGTGCACGTGCCGCCTCGACGCCCGCTTGATCCGCTTCAACCTGAGCTTTGGCAGCAACGTTCGTCTGGGCTGCGTTGTCATAGTCCTGTTGAGTGACGGCCTTTTGCTCCGCCAGTAGCGCGTACTTGTTCACATCGAGTTGCGTTTTAACCTGATTAGCCTTCGCCTGCGCAACCTGGGCCTGTGCTTGCGACAGTTGACTGTTGGCCTGAGCCACTTGTGCTTCAGCCTGCGTAACCTGGGAAATGGCTTGCTCGAGTTGTCCCTGATACTGCTCGAGTTGTCCCTGATACTGCGCGACCTGGCCGTTGGCTTGCTCCAGCGCGGCTTGAAAGGGCCTCGGATCGATCTCAACCAATAACTCACCCTTCTTAGCAAGAGAGCCTTCCTTGTAATTCTGTCTGAGCAGATAACCCGTGACCTGCGCCTTAATATCTGCGTTCACCTTCCCGTCGGTCGTGCCTATCCATTCGCTGTAGATAGGCACATCCTTCTGCTCGACCTGGACCACCTCGACCGCAAGAGGAGGCGGCGCGGCCTGCGCCGGCTTGTTAGAACGACCAGCGACAATCAGGCCGCCCAGAATCACGACGACCGCGACAACCATCGTCGAGATTAATATCTTGTGCTTGAGTAAAATGTCTTGTAGTTCCTTTGACATAGAAACCTCATCACCCTTGTTTGCTTTACATTCAGAAACTGCTTTGGCACCGCTCAGATTTGCGCCAGTCCGCCATCGACGAACAATTCAATTCCAGTGACAAAGCTGCTGTCATCCGAAGCCAGGAATAAAGCGGCCCTGGCGATTTCGTCCGAATGGCCCATACGACCCATCGGCACTCCGGAGGCCAGGTTCGTTTTGAGCTGGCCAAGTTCTTCTTTGGTGGACACCAGATTATCGAGAATCGGGGTGTCAATCGGTCCGGGACTGATAGCGTTAACGCGGATTCTGCGAGGCTTGAGATCGACCGTCCAGCTGCGGGCAAAAGAACGCACGGCCGCTTTCGTCGCGCTGTAAACACTGAAAGCCTCGATCCCTTTGGATCCCGCAACCGAAGCGTTCAGAATAATCGAACCGCCATCCTGAAAGAGCGGTAGGGCCTTTTGCACGGTGAAGAGCAAACCCTTCACATTAATGCTGAACGTCTTGTCAAACTGTTCTTCGGTAATTGAGCCGAGCGCGACGAATTCACCTTGACCGGCATTGGCGAACAGCACATCAATGCGCCCATACTGCTGCTTCACCTGGGCGTACAAGCGATCGAGATCCTCCAGATTAGAGACGTCCCCCTGAACGCCTATGGCAT
>JAMQPH010000790.1 GCA_023717605.1 Pyrinomonadaceae bacterium | reverse complement strand
CGCGCAACTGATTGTCGATGCGGCGTGATTCGTGGCGCTCCGTGCCGACGATGTGAAGTCCGCCAATCCCCACGACCTCTTTGTGCTCTGCTCCGACGATCCGCTTGGCGCTCGCGAAAGCTTTTGACCATTGTTCTTCAGTAGCTTCATCGGGATCGATCTCTTCACTCTTCAAAAACTCCCGCGCCATGAAGTCGGGATTCCCGCCAAGCAGAATATCGGTACCGCGACCCGCCATGTTGGTGGCGATGGTTACCGCGCCTTTGCGTCCTGCCTGGGCCACGATCTCCGCTTCGCGCTCGTGGTACTTGGCGTTCAGAACGTTATGCGGCACTGCCTCTTTCTGCAGCCGGCGAGCAATCAGCTCTGAATTTTCAACGGAGACAGTACCTACGAGGGCCGGTTGACCTCGCTCGTGGCAATCTTTGATTTCCTCAATGACCGCGTCCCATTTCTCGCCCAGTGTGCGATAGATGACGTCGGAAAAATCCGTGCGGACCATCGGCATATGGGTTGGGATCACCGTGACGTCGAGTTTGTAGGTGGAATTAAACTCGGCAGCTTCTGTTTCGGCGGTTCCGGTCATGCCGGAAAGCTTCTCGTAAAGACGGAAGTAATTCTGCAGCGTGATGGTAGCCAGGGTCTGGTTCTCTTTCTCAATCTTCACGCCTTCTTTGGCCTCAACCGCCTGGTGCAAGCCGTCAGACCAGCGCCGGCCCTTCATCAGGCGGCCAGTGAAATCGTCCACGATAATCACTTCGCCGTCCTGCACAACATACTGGTGGTCAAGCCTGTAGAGTGTATGTGCTTTGAGCGCCTGCTCGACACAGTGAAGCAGGTCCATGTTGGAAGGATCGTAAAGATTGCCAACTCCCAACAGACGCTCTGCTTTGTCTACACCTTCTTCGGTGAGCACTGCGGTATGCGCCTTCTCGTCGACGATATACTCGCCCGTCTTGACGCCATCCACGTCTTCGCCGCGCTTTAACTGAGGAATGATCGCGTCTGCCTTGTAGTACTTGTCCGTCGCTTCATCAGACGGCCCGGAGATAATAAGAGGTGTGCGAGCTTCGTCGATCAAGATGGAATCGACTTCGTCGACGATCGCGTGATAATGACCACGTTGGACGCAAGTCGCCAGATCAAACTTCATGTTGTCGCGCAGGTAATCAAAACCAAACTCATTGTTGGTCCCGTAAGTGATGTCGGCGGCATATGCAGTCTGTCGCTCGAAATCGTCCATGTCGTTCTGGATACAGCCAACCTCCAGACCGAGGAAGCGGTGAATCTGGCCCATCCATTCCGCGTCCCGTGAAGCAAGGTAGTCATTCACGGTAATCACGTGCACACCGCCACGGCCCGTTAGCGCGTTTAGGTACGCCGGCAGAGTGGCCACCAGCGTCTTACCTTCACCCGTGCGCATCTCGGCAATCTTTCCCTGGTGCAGGACGATGCCGCCAATCAGTTGCACGTCGAAATGGCGCATGCCGGTAGTGCGAACGCTGGCTTCTCTCACGATTGCGAAAGCCTCGGGCAGAAGTTCGTCAAGCACTTGGCGCTCTGCGCGTTTAAGTTCGTCTTTGTCCTTGATTCCAGCAACCGCCTGTTTCACCTGGTCTTTAAAGAAAGCTGTGCGCGCGCGAAGCGCCTCGTCGGAAAGCTTCTTAATAGACGGTTCCAGTGCATTGATCTGCTCAACCAACGGTTGAACAGATTTGAGATAACGTTGATTGCTGCTGCCGAATACTTTAGTTAAAAATTTGTCGATCATCGTCGTGGCCTAAGTCTCTCTCTCATTAATAGATTAGTAATTATTCTCTGACCCAGTGCAAGTTCGGTATTTTAGAGGACTGAACTGAGGGAGGCAAACCGCGCAGTCTCGATTGAGGTTCCCCTGTAATCGACCACTATAAGCCGGATGGGGGTAACTGTTTTTTGAGCATCTCGCTGGCGGTCGGACGCGGCATGCTGAAGTTGACCAAAATCTGTTTGCCTTCGGAAGTTACCTTGGTATTTCGGTAAAGAACCTCCTCGTCATGTCCTCGTTTGGCAAATTCTCCAACCGCTAAAAGTGTATTGTAACCTTTAGCCATCTGGACCGCCCGCTCCGGCGAATCGGCCTGGGTTTCGACCCTGGCAGCAACGTCATTCTTATCAAGTCTGATCGTTACTTGTAGTGGCATAGCATCACAACTCAGTTTGGTCGTGTCGGAGACCTTCCTGGGATCGCGGAGAAACGAGAGCATGCCACTATCACCAATAGCCGAGATCATGTCTTTAGCGACATCAATCAACCGGGCATCACCGCTCTTCTGAATGACGTTAGGGTCAGTAAGTTTGCAATCAGTGTTAAGACTGGCAGCGATGGTGATTTCGATCTCTGAACTCAGATCAAGCTGGCCCTTATCTCGCAGAGCGTTGGCACGAGCCAGCCACTCCTTGAGCGGACGTACGTTGATCTCGTTTTCGTTGGGCCTGACAACGTTGTTCTCAGCGGCAATCCTGTTGAGTTCCTTCTCTGCCTCCTCCGGGGTTTTGGGATCTGCCGCTTTGGAATCAGCAGCCACCGTCGCATCCGTGGCGGCAGGCGACGAGTCAGGCGACGGAGACGGCGAAGCCTCCGGCGTTGGAGTTGGCACCGGTGTTTCGCGAGCCCAGTTCGGCGTGGAAATTATTTGGGGTACAGAAGGAGTTGGCTGTGCCAGCGCTTGCAGCTGTTCTTCAGTCGCGAAATACCCTGGAGGATAGCGAAATCTGTCACGGGCTAACGTAAGCATTTGCACGTCGCCGACTTCGGTTTTTGAGTAGGCACGATCCACGTATCCGGTGTTCGACAGTAAGGCTGCGATATTGAAGGCGTCGCGCAAGCCTGGCACGTATACAACACTGGCCAGCAACACCGCATGCAACGCTAGCGATGCTCCGGTCAGTTTCGAAAGAATCGGCCAGCGAGGCTCACGATTTATTAGAGAATCTGCAAAAAGTTTGGACATTGCCAACCTAAACGCCTTTCGAACCATTCGGGTTCCCCGCATTAGACGCCACCAGAACACGGTTGGGTTGCGAAGAACAAAAACGAAAGAAATACGTTAGCACTTTGCCGAATGCGTCTCAAACGGGTGGGGCTTCAAACTTAAGATGTTTCGGGTTGCGTAAGTTCGCAGGTTAGGAAGGGTGGTTTACCCCCGCTCACTCTCAT
>JAMQPH010000710.1 GCA_023717605.1 Pyrinomonadaceae bacterium | reverse complement strand
TCAATAACTTACGAATGGCAGCGTAATTGCACTGCATAGGGCGCGAGGTTTGAACTAGAGGAGCAGATGTTAAGAATCCAGCGAGAAGCGAACGGAGAAGTTGTTCTTAGGATTAGCGGTCGATTGGATGGAGAGAACTTAGCCGAATTGAAAAAGCTAATCGGCTCAGAAGGTGAGGGTCGGCGCATAATTTTGGATTTGCGAGAGCTAACGCTAGTGGATCACGAGGCTGTTGGATTTCTAGGGGAATGCGATTCCGATGGCATTACGCTCCAAAATTGCCGGGCATACATCTGCGAGTGGATGGCACGACAAAGAGACAGAAAGTAGTTCATTGGTAGTTACTGATAGAAGGAGAGACGTCATGTTTGCGGAATTACGCAAAGAGCAAACCTTGTCGAAGCGCCCTTTCTTTTTAGACCCTCGAGTCAAATGCCAGCTTGCCCAGGAGTTCGACGACCGACTTGCGATGCGAATTATCGGTCAGGAGAGCGCTATCCGCGAAATGAGTAGTCTCTACCAGCTTTTCCTTGCGGGTCTCAATCAGAGAAACCGTCCTGTCGGCACACTACTGTTTCTTGGTCCTACTGGGTCGGGGAAAACCCGAGTCGTCGAAGCAGCAGCCGAGGTCCTGTTTGGTGACGCCAACGCGGTTATCAAGATCGATTGTGCGGAGTTTCAGCACTCGCACGAGATCTCGAAATTGATCGGCTCGCCACCGGGATATCTGGGGCATCGGGAAACTTCGCCGTTGCTCACTCAGGAGAGTCTCGATCGGTTCAAGACAGAAGAGACGCCACTTTCATTAGTGCTCTTTGACGAGATCGAGAAGGCCTCCGATGCATTGTGGAATTTGTTGCTCGGGATACTTGATAAAGGAACGTTGACGTTGGGTGACAATCGTCGCGTTGACTTTTCGCAGACTGTGATTGTCATGACATCGAATCTGGGCGCACGCGAGATCTCTGGGTTGATGACCGCCGGGATAGGCTTTACCGCGGCCCAAGTCGCCAATAGAACGAGCGAAGGCAATAGCAACATTGACGAGAAGATCTACCGGACCGCGGTGCAAGCAGCCAGCCGGAACTTTTCGCCGGAGTTCATGAACCGGATCGATAAGGTGGTGGTCTTCCACTCCCTAAACGAGCAGCACCTGCGGCAGATCCTGGATTTGGAGCTTTGCGCATTACAAGAACGGATCCTGCGCTCGGCAAACACAAAGTTTTTGTTTCAGTGCTCCGGTGAGGTTAAGGAGATGTTGTTACGGGAAGGAATTGACTACCGGTACGGGGCACGTCACTTAAAGCGTTCAATCGAGCGACTGCTTGTTCTCCCGATATCAAACCTGGTGGCGACCAGGCAGGTAGAGGTCGGTGATTCGCTCTACGTGGACTTGGACGATAGCGGTTGCGATGTCGCGTTCTCGAAACGTCCCGGTACACCAACGATCAGCGACCTATGTGTTCCTGAGGGAGAACTTAATCCGTTTTATGGCGCTGCCGTACAAAGCCAGCAAGTTGGCGCTACGGCATAACAAGCGCTGCGAGGAAGAATCCAAATGTCTAGAAGAAGAAAAATAATCAGGAAGATGCTATCGCGACGGAGACAGCTGATAGCTCGTCGAATTGAAACGCGGCGAAACATTCCATCGAATCCTCCGAATGAGGAAGTACGAGCGTGTTAGCTCCGCTCGACTGAAGGAGAGAGGAAGATGAGTAGCGCTACAAGCGTTCTAGCACAACCATCGGGTTACTTCGTGCAACCGGCAACAGCACGTCCGCTGAACAACAGCACCCCTAAAGTTGGTGGCCGTCACAATTTGCGGATTGCAGCCGCAGCTGTGAGTGATCTGTCGGTCATTTACCCCGAAGCGGTCGTGGCATCAAGTCAGGAACTTGGATGGCAGAATCTACGGGCGCTTGAGATGCGGCATACGATCTCGGAATGGACCATGCCTCCGCTGGAGAATCACTGCATCATAATTCAATTGGGGCCGTCGGTGGACGCAACGGTCGAGATCGGTGATCAGAGCTTTGAGGAAAGTCTAGAGCCTGGAGCGATCACCATCGTTCCAGCTGGAACGTCAATCGATTGGCGTCAGGGGGATGACAATCCCAGTGAGGCACTTCATCTGTATCTCGATCCACAGTTTTTGCGTACCACCGCCGAATACATAGACGTTGAATACAGTCAGATTTCTATTTCTCCTCAGTGTGGGATCAGAGACGAGCACATCCATCACATCGGGATGTCTTTGCGTCACGAACTGAAAGACGCAAATGTGGTGGGACGGCTCTATGCCGATTCCTTGGCTAAGGTGCTGGCGATGCAGCTTGTCAGACGTTACAGCTATTTCAAGGATTTGCGGACGAGTCGTGGAGGAATGGCCCCTCGGAAACTACGCAGAGCTGTCGAGTTTATCAACAATAACCTTGACGAGGAGGAGGCGGTAGGATTGGCTGCGGTCGCTGACGAAGTGCAAATGAGTTACTCACACTTCGCGCGTGCGTTTAAACAATCCATGGGAGTCAGTCCTAACGTGTACATGACTGAACAACGGATTGAGCGTGCCAAGAAGTTGCTGTCAGAAACAGATCTCCGGATCGCGGACATCGCGCTGCGGGCTGGTTTTGCAAGCCAGAGTCATTTTACTACCACTTTCCGCAAGCTTGTCTGGACCACGCCTAAAGCTTTCAGGGATACGCGGTAGAAGTTGTGAAGACAGTCAAACGGGGGACAGGAAGGAATGGCTGAACATCGGGGCGCAGAGCGGTTAGTAGAATTCGCTGATGCATTAGTCGATGACCCTGCTCACATCACACATTACCGCGCGATTGATCTAGCGGAAGGCCTGCAACAAGGCTCCGAGGCCGATGTGCTCTGGGCGTGGCAGTGGTTAAGAAAAAATGTGTCGGAGATCTTTGGGAGAGTAGACTACTCAGTGCTATAAAGCTGGCAGACAGAAGCGCAGCTAGGAACTTGATGGATATGCTTCATAAAGTTCAGTGAGTACACCGCACACAGATCTAACTATCGATGAATACCTCCGTGAACGGCTCATGCCCGTTGAAGGAGCAATTCCGGATATACCCGGCATCGAGATGTACGGCAATTCTATTCCTGTCGGAACAGTAGGAGGAGACCTGTTTGAATATATTAACTTCCAGCAGCGTTACGACATCGACGTTCGCATCCAGCAGGCACTGAAGTCAGCGAGGGAATTTCTCGATCCGATCCCGCCAGGTGCACTGCCGCGTAACTCTGTAGACGATCATGTCGAGTGGTTGAGGTCCAGGCCGGACTACAGGCCCGAAACGGAAACAGACTATAGAACTGCGCTGAGCTCAGAGCAGGTGCGGATCGCCATGGTCCTAAATGATCTCTATAGTACTGCGGGAGTCCTGCTGGTAGACGCACAGGGTCACGGACTCATCTCAGCGAAAATTGCCTCCACTGTACACGATACATTTCATGCCTTCATGCTCTCGGAGCTTGATCAACACGGAAGGACGACGCCGGAGCTATTTGAAAACATCAACCTGCGTTTGGCGCATTCCATCACAGCTCGCAATGCCCTGGGGATAGGTGAGAGAGAAAATGCTCGCGAGATTGCGACGATGGTTTATGGCGAAGTGCACCCATACGGCTATTTCCGATTTGTAAATTTTGGGCATCCACCGCCGCTCGTCTTCTCCGCTGAATATCGCAAGTTCGTGAAGCTCGACAGAGATCGAATGGTGCAATTCCTACCCTTGGGCCTCCAGATCCCTGCTGATCATCCGGATCGTAAGCGGTATTTCTCAATGCAGTTTCGGCCCAGGCCGGCCAACTCGTCTGATGTTGCCGAAATTACGTTAATGAGCCCGGGCGACATTCTTTTCCTCTATACCGACGGCGTCTATGACGGGTTCGATGATGAACAACTTCAACATCTCGAAGCTGTGATGCGGGAGAACTATTCGAAATCAGCGAGAGACATCTGCAATGCGCTGCTGGAACATGCGACAAAAGACGACGAACAACTGCGACAGATTGGAGAAGAGGATCGAATAGACGACAAAACAGTTTTCATCATTAAACGGAGTGAAAGAAAATAAGCAGCCACAGTATCCGGTTCGTCAACGAGACAATTCAACCTCGAGCGATGGTATGCCTAACGGGCCAACAGCCAAAAGGTTGAAGTCGCTGGCGCCAGTCACTCAGTCTACGTCTCGAGGCCAAAGGAGGTTGCGGCTCTGGTCGAAAAAGCTGCATCCCACTGAGTTAACGGCAGGTCGTACCAGGATACGCAATCTTGAAGGTATATCAGGGCGCTCCTCACGGTTCGTGCGCGACGCTCAAGGACCAGGTCAACGAGGACTTGTTTGCATTTTGCAAAGACTGAGCGCGTCGGTGTTGAAATGTGGCTCTCAGCCTCACACAATGTGCTTGGTCCGACACACCCATGACCACTAAATCGGCGAAACCTGCGACTTGATAGCGCTTGGCGACCTCGGCGAGGCAAGCTCCTGATCCCTTCGATCCAACCACCTCTCCGGGGTTGGCGACGATTCGTGACTTAGGAGATGGCTACCCGAGGAATCAGCCCTTTGGGCCAAAGAAAGCGCCTGCGCATCCTTATGGACCTCATCGTTGATGATTAAATTGTTGCTCTAAAAGCCCTCGGGGTGGCTCCTGCCACTCTGCGGAAGGAGGTTGTAAAGTGGCTTTGGCTGGAAAACCCCGCCCGCAGTGCGATTTCCGAAATCGGTAGTTCCGTCTCCTGCAGCAGCTTTTTGGCCCCGTCAATCCGCCGTTCGGCGATGTAGTTTGTCGGACTCATCCCCATTGAGTGCTTGAAAGCCCGCGAAAAGTGGAAGTAACTCATTCCAACTTCCTTAGCCACAACTCGTAGGTTCACCCTTCCTTCTTCTTCCTCAGCAAGATGACGGTCTATTAGACCAATAGCTTTTCTCAACCTGTGTGGTGCCATTCCGCCATGGCCGATTTGCACATCCTTCAAAGAGCTGTAACGCCTTATCAACTGCATCGCCAGAGCAGTTGCCAGGGAATCGGCATAGAGCCTGCCAACAACATTGGCTTCATTCAATTCGTGAAAGAGAGACATCGTCACGTGGCGGATGTGCTTGTTCCTGAAACCGATCTGCGGAGTGAGAGCAATGTCTCTGTAAGAGTCAAACTCCGCCACAGCCGAACGTACAAAGAGCGGCCGGAGATATAGCAGCAGGACGCTGCTAACGTGCGAACTTTCAGATCGGCAGTTCCATGACGCCCCAGCAGGAATAATGGCAACCTCCCCCGCCCTCACATTTCCCTCGAAATTACGCTTGCCAAAGTGTGCGTTCAGGTGTAGCGGCGTCCCCAGGTTCAGCATCAGGCAGTGACTGTCTGAGCGAGGACCAACCACTTCGCTCAAGCTGTGCCGCAGATGTATTACGCGGATGTTTTGCCATCCGAGGGCATCACTGGAGGCGACGACTGACTCCGGATAGAGGAGAGAGATTTCGCCGGCCGATGACCGTGTCACTTCGTGCCCCGAGCGGTGGATTCGCCTCCACGATTCAGGCTTACTAATGATTGGATCTACGACCGAAGTGGGCCAACTTGGCTGGCCGGAAGTATTTACAGTTTGTAACATGGCATTTCCTCTCAGTTCATCAAACCGAATTTAGATTGGAGTCCTTGCTGGAGTCATCAGTGATCTTTTTATGGATCGCCAGCGATCCGCCGATGGCATTGAGCAATTCCTGCTCAGTGAATGGCTTGCTCAAAAAGTCGACTGCTCCAGCTTCCAAAGCCCTCTTGCGCCCTTCTTCACTGTAATGTGCGGTTATAAAGACAATGGGAACAGGACGGTCGTCCGTAGCCAATCGCCGCTGAAGCTCCAGCCCACCCAGCCCAGGCATCCTGACGTCCAGGATCAAACAGTCGAAGACTTCAGACCGTCCGGAATCGAGGAACTCTTCGGCCGATGAAAATTCCTCAGCAATCAGCCCCATGGATCCGACTAGTGTGCTGATGGCTTCACGCATCGATTCGTCATCGTCCACAATTGAAATCCTGGCACCCTCAAGGGCTGTGTTGTTCTCTCGCATATTCTCTTCTCGAAAAATCAGTTGGTCCGGATCTGTTCTTACCGAACCTTGCAACGACTGGAGACTATTGGATATGCGATCCTGCGACTATTGGAAGGTGAGGTATTGGTATGGGAGTTTAAGGAATCGGTATTGGAGGAAACTCCAATGCGATGGTGCGACCGGAGCACTAGAGCCGTAGTTTTTCGGCGATCTGAACCGATTCTTAAAAGCGTCTGCCGCCATTTTTGCAGTAACCTGGTTTTGAGGAGCGTTCGCCAAGACTATTACGTCAACCTCCAATACGGTGACCTAAACTCCCTATTCCGTTACCTCACATTCCAGTAGATATCCCACTGCAGAGGCCATAGTCTTTCCATGATCGAAACCATACAGAAGACGGAGGACAGCCATGATTACTACCAAAATGAAAAGACAGACGGATTTGACGGAGGCGGTCCTCCTCAATCCTCAGGAAAAGGGCTCGCGTGCTGAAGAATTTGAGCAACAGCTATCGCACCGCATCGTGGGCCAGGAGCAGGCCGTGCGCCGCATGAGCGATCTTTATCAGATGTTCCTTGCGGGGATGAATTCAACCGATCGTCCAGTTGGCACGATGCTCTTTTTGGGTCCAACCGGCTCAGGGAAAACTCGGGTAGTCGAAGCCGCAGCAGAAGTGCTGTTTGGGCATTCCGCAGTTGTCACCAAGATTGATTGCGCAGAGTTTCAACATTCGCATGAGATCGCAAAGCTGATCGGTTCGCCTCCCGGGTATCTCGGTCATCGCGAGACCTCTCCGCTGCTAACTCAGGAGAATCTGGATCGTAGTCACACGGAAGGTACCGAGCTGTCGCTGTTGCTGTTTGATGAAATTGAAAAGGCATCGGATAGCCTTTGGCAACTCCTACTCGGTGTTCTTGACAAGGCCACATTGACGCTTGGAGACAACCGCCGAGTAGACTTCTCCAAGACAATCGTCATCATGACCTCGAATTTGGGCGCGCGCGAGATGTCTGAGCTGATCTCCGGAGGCATCGGCTTTACCGCCGCATCACGCACGCGGAACGATGGGGACGCCGAGGTAGATCAGAAAATATGCCGGACTGCCGAAGAAGCGGCCAAACGCAAGTTCTCGCCGGAGTTCATGAACCGAATCGACGCGGTCGTTACTTTCCGATCGTTAAGTGAGGATCACCTCCGGAGGATCCTGGATCTTGAGCTACAAGCCGTGCAGCATCGCATCATGGTTTCAGCCGGCACGAAATTCATTTTTGAGTGCTCCAATGCGGCGAAGAAAATGATTCTCAAAGAGGGAATTGATTTCAGGTACGGTGCGCGTCATTTAAAGCGGGCTATCGAGCGTCTTCTGGTCTATCCGCTATCCAATCTGGTCGCGACGAATCAGGTTGAACTTGGCGACCTGATCCAGGTTGATGTCAACAGCAGAGATGGAGGGCTGATGTTTCGAAAGCGGGCGGCCGGCGCGCTGCTCAGCGCAATTCCGGATTCCAGTGTCGACACTGACACTGTTGATGATCAGTCAGCAGGTGTTGGAGCCACTGCTCCCGGTGGAAGCCACTCAAGTAGGCAAGCACGTGGGTGAACCAGGTAGGAGAAATTGAGGTACGAGTCATGAAAAGAAGACGAGCTATAAAGAGAACACTCATTAGACATAGAAGGCTCAGTTTGAGGGCTGCGCGTGCTGGTGACAGGTGGCTGGACCGCAACGCTTAAGAGTCGCAAAGATGAAAGACAGCCCGAGCAGCAGCCATCTTGGGAAGTTAGGCTCGAAGATGCCCTTAGAGGAAGATATCTCGGTACATATCTTCACAACTTCGGCGACGATGGTCGGTGTCTGTCTAACGGTCATTGGACTGTTCAAATTGATCCTGCAGCAAAAGTTCATAAGTACCTGCGCCGACGACCTCTTGTCTATTGATGCAATGTTATTTCTAAGCGCTTGCGGTCTTGCATAC
>JAMQPH010000691.1 GCA_023717605.1 Pyrinomonadaceae bacterium | reverse complement strand
ACTCATTTGATATCATTCCGCCCCTCCCGAACGGCGTAGGGTTTTCATTCTGCCCCTGTCTATAGACATCTCACGCCTACAGGGTGAAGAACATCCCTATTCCTGGTTGAATCGGGAGGTGAATTTGGCGGTTTGCGGGCCTTGGGGCTTAAATTCGCCCGATTAACGCCACGAAGCCAGTTCACCGAGCCAGCAGGAACCAAAGTGGGAACCGGGCCGACTAGTAGGCCGGTTTGGGAATATTGATCGATTAGTACTTTACCCAATATTGATGAGCTTCGGTCGATGGATTGAACCTTTTTGGTACTTGAGATAAGCTCTGCAACGCGTTTCTTTATAGGCTGACTGCATTTTGAGTCATCCATTCGTTTTCGTAAGGGAACTTGCCCTTTTCTTGCGAAGACCTTCCAAGGTAATTTAATAATGAGTGTCCTGGCCAGGAAACATCTTTGGCGAGTTCTCGCCGTCTCTTCTGCCCTCATATTCACGTACGCAATCGTACTGTCTAAACTCGCGCGCACGTGGTGGAACGATGAGAACTACTCCCACGGCCTCCTCATACCTCTCATCATTGCCTACATTCTATGGACTCAGCGTGAGCGGCTAGCCCGACAGTCTGTTAAGCCTTCAACCTTGTGGGGTGGCGCTGCAATCTTACTCGCCTTGACGGCTCTCTGGGCAGGGACTGCGGGCGCAGAGTTGTTCATTCAGAGAATCTCCCTCGTTCTGATACTCGCGGGAACAGTTATTTATTTTTGGGGTTTTCGCGTGCTGCAGCTTTTGTTGGTCCCGCTGGGTCTGCTACTGCTTGCCATTCCGATTCCAGCGATAATTTTCAACAAGATCGCGTTCCCATTGCAGCTTTTCGCTTCTCGCTGTGCCGTGTGGTCGATGAGTCTGTTTGGTATCCCAGTGTTAAGACAAGGTAACGTAATTGAGTTGCTTCCGTTGGGTGCACGGGAAACAAAGAAGTTGGAAGTGGTCGAGGCTTGTAGCGGTATTCGCTCGCTGATGACGCTGGTCACGCTGGCTGTTGTATTCGCTTACTTTACGCATCCCAGATCTGACGGCTCCTCAGGAGGCCGCCGGCGCGGAATCATCGAGTGGTTGAAGAGCTATGGTTTTTGGCGCTCCGCAATAATCATCTTGTCGGCAGTACCGATTGCAATCTTAACGAATGCTCTAAGGGTCAGCGGAACCGGTCTGCTGGCTCATTTCTATGGAACAGAAGTGGCGGACGGCTTTTTCCACTCTTTCTCCGGATGGGTAATCTACATAGCCGCTTTCCTCATGCTGTTTGGCGTGGGGTGGATACTTGATCGTTTCCGGCCCGCGGACGACAAAGCACAGACGGCGCCATCCCAGGGTAAGGAAAACGATGCGGCCGTGGAGCGTGGTCCATCCGTTGCGGCACCGGGAACCGTGGCGAAACCGGCGGTTCAAGTGGAGGGACCGAATAGATGAAATCCTCCTGGCGTTTTGCGGTCTTGCTTATTCTGCTGTTGGTCGGCGGCATTGTTGTTAATGCCTGGGAGTACCTTGGCGAGAAACCTGCTGCTCGCAAGGAATTAAAAGACTTTCCGAAGCTACTTGGGACTTGGCAGCAGTTGGGCCCAGACCAACGCTTTGACGACGCGACGCTCAGCGTTTTGCGGGCAACCGACTACCTGATGCGTAACTACAGCACGGCGAAGGGCCAGAGTGGCAACCTCTATGTCGGCTATTATGCGAGCCAGCGAGATGGCGCTACCTATCACAGCCCCTTGAACTGTTTGCCGGGATCTGGATGGACGATGACTGCCCCTGGCACTATCACGATCGCTCCCCCTGGAAAGCCAGCTTTTGAAGTTAACAGATGGGTGATCCAAAACGGTGGTACGAAAGAACTACTCATCTATTGGTATCAAGGGCGCGGACGATCCGTCGCCAGCGAATATTGGGGTAAGGTCTACACTGTAATTGATAGCGTGAGGCTGCGTCGCTCAGACGGCGCAATGGTGCGGGTGATGGTTCCGGTCGGGGAGTCGGAAGCGGCTGCTTTGGAGACGGCGGCTGAGCTGGCTGCTAATGCTTCCACAGTGCTTCCCGAGTTTATTCCGAATTGAGACGCCGAGGAATTGGAAACCAGATCTCGGCAGGGTGGGCTTTCAATTTGCGGAAGTATCGCGGAGTTGGCCCTTTTCTACAGGTAATCAACTCTGTGAATCATGTGAGGCATTGCCCGCCTGGAATGATTAACAAAGGTGATATTAGCGCGAGCGGGAAACTGGCTCGCGATGGGAGTCTGAATAGAATGAAAATGGAGTGCCGAATCAAATACATAGTCCTTCTGTCTCTGCTACTAACAGCCGTGCTTGCTGTCGGGGGTTGCACAAATCCCGAAAAAGCCAAGGCTGCGCACCTCGCCCAGGGCGACGCATACCTCAAAGATTCCAAATTCCAGGAAGCGTCCATCGAATATCGTAACGCTCTCCAGATTGACGACAAGCTAGCCGCCGCTCACTGGGGCCTGGCGCGCGCCTACGAAGGACTCCAGCGTGCTCAGGAAGCCTTTGAGGAATTGAGGAAGACTACCCAACTCGATCCGAACAATTTGGAGGCCCGTGTGAAGCTGGGGACCTTGTATCTTGCGGCGAGCAAGGCAAGGCCCGAGTTCCTTCCGGAAGCAGAGCGTCTGGCCAACGAGATACTCCAGAAGGATTCAAATTACGCTGAAGGCCACATTCTGATGGGTGGCGTCCTCTTTGCGCAGAACAAACGGGATCAAGCGCTGGCGAGCTTCAATCGCGCGGTGGAAATCGATCCGAAACGTATTGAGTCGTATATGAGCCTGGCGCGGTTCTACATTGTGACAATGGACCCGGCCAAGGCGGAAGAAACCTTTAAGCGCGCACTCTCGCTCAATAACAACTCGGCACTGGCGCATACGGAATACGGGAAATTTCTTATTCAAACCAATCGTCTGGCAGAGGCTGAAACAGAATTACAGAAGGCAGTTGAAGTAGAGCCCTCGAATCGCAGCTCCCGTTTTGTTCTCGCTACTTTCTACCTTGTAAACAAGCGGTACGATAAAGCCGAAGAGGCCTATAAGGCTCTTGCCGATCTAGATAAGGACAAACCGGAAGGTCAGGCCGTGCTGGGTGACTACTATTCCGCAGTCAACCGTCTCGATGACGCCGTAAGGATTTATCAGGACATTTTGACTAAGAGCCCTGAGTACACACAGGGCCGTTACCGCTTGGCCGAAATCAACCTCATGCGTGGTGATACAAAGGGCGCCAATGATCAGATTGACATCGTACTGAAGAAGGACCCGGACGACAGACAAGCGCTACTCCTTCGCGCGAGAGTTCAGGCAGGGAGCGGTCAGGCCGAGGGTCTTAAGGCGGCCATCGAAGATCTGAAAGAAGTCTTGAAACAAGAACCCAATTCGAAGGTTGGGCTCTATTTCATGGCCCAGTCTAATTTGAGCCTTGGTTTAATCGATCAAGCTCGAGTATTCGCGGGCGACCTGGAAAGAAACTATCCGGACTATCTTCCCGCCAAGTTAATGCAGATTCAGATAGCGCTGGCGACCGGGGACGCAAAAGCAGCTGTGAGTTTATCCAGCGACTTGCTTGAGCGACTCAAGAAGACCGGGCCGGATCGAGAAAACTCTCCGGAGATGCTAGCTGAGGTGCAAGCGAAAACCCTCATTGCCCGAGGCGCGGCCTACGCGCGACTTGGTAATACTGCAGCGGCCCGACAAGACTTCACAGCTGCGCGCGACCTTGCGCCGAACAGCACCGACGGCTACATCAATTTAGCCGCCATTGCTGTTGCGGAAAACAAACCCGATGAGGCCGTCGCCTTGTATGAGAAGGCTCTGTCCATTGCGGCCACTCAGTTCAACGCGTTAGACGGCCTGATCAAACTCTATGCATCGCGGAAGGAACTAGATAAAGCACACGCCAGACTCGACCAGGTGTTGAGTTCTTATCCTAATGATGCTTCGCTGCACTATCTAAAAGCGCAGATTTATGGCTATCAGCAAGACCAGCAGGGAGCCGAGCGCGAACTACGTAAAACACTCGAGTTGGATTCAAACTACCTCAATGCCTATTCTTCTCTCGGGGCTTTGTTCGTAAATACGAAACAGGAAGATCGGGCTATTGCCGAATTTCAGAAGATAATCGACAAGCGTCCCGATGACGCCGCGGCCTACACACTGGTCGGCATGCTTTATGACTCCAAGAATGAACCCAAGAATGCCGCCGATTACTATCGCAAGGCGCTCGAGAAAGATCAGGGCGCGATAATCGCTGCCAATAACCTCGCATGGCTGTACGCAGTTCAAGGCGAAACAGAAAAGCTCGACGAGGCGGTGCGGCTCGCGCAAGGCGTAGTTCAGAAGAACCCCCAGATAGCGGGTTTCGTGGACACTCTGGGGTGGGTCTATTACAAGAAGGGGCTAAACGCGGTAGCTGTGGAGCAGTTACAAAAAGCAGTCGCTCTTGATGAGGCAGCCGCGAATAAGATCAAAGCCTCTCCGAGTCCGACTTATCGTTACCACTTGGGAATGGCGCTTAAAGCTAAAGGCGACAAAGAGGGTGCCAGGCGAGAACTTGGCGTTGCCTTACGGCTGGCGGATAAGGCTCCTTTTCGGGACTTGGAAGAAGCACGGAAGGCCCTCGCCACACTTTGATCGTAGAGAAGAGAAATAGGAGTGCAGTATGAGTGTTGAATTCCGTAATCGAACCCCAGGCGAATATGCAAAGATCGTTTGGAAGCAAAAGTGGTTGATTATCCTGCCGGCAATTGCAGTAGCCACGGCTGTTGCCTGGGTGGTTTATCGTCTACCCGACGTTTATGAATCTTCCACGCTAATAGTCGTCAAACCGTCGACCCTTCCCACTTCGGCCGTGCCCACCATGGGCGAAGATACGATCACTCGTCAATTGAGTGGTATTGCGCAAGTCGTCACAAGCCGCAGTTCCCTCGAGCCGCTGGTGGAGAAGCACGGGATCTACCGGACCGAAAGGATGCGCGGCGAGCCGATGGAAGTCATCATCGACATGATTCGCAAGGACATCAAGGTGGAGGTCAACACTAGTCGTAACGACATTACGAACGGCTTTAATATTATCTATCGTGGTCGTGAGCCCAAGGCTACTCAGTCGGTTACTTCCGAATTGGCCAGCAAGTACATCGACGTACAAACGCAGAACACGATCAACTCCACCGGCTCCGCCAAGCAGTTCATCGATCAGCAGGTGAACCAGACGAAAGAAGAGCTCGATACAGTCGACAAAGAACGGCTTGACTTCATGCAGAAGAACGTTGGCAACCTGCCGTCGGAAGCCGCGTCGCTGGTCGGCCAGCTGTCAGGCTTGCGCGAACAGCAGAAAGCTTACATTTCCGAAGTTGGCCGCCTTCAGGACCGT
>JAMQPH010000489.1 GCA_023717605.1 Pyrinomonadaceae bacterium | reverse complement strand
TCAACACATCGAACACCTAACTAAACTCCCCTTCGCAAACAAGTTCGGCGCTGGTTCTTATGTTCGCCACCATTTCCGGCCCGGGCTTCGAAATCAACGAATACTGGTTTTTCGTTGCGCAGGATATCAAGTACGCACACTGGCAGGTCCCGTTGCCATCATTATTGAAGTCGCGTCGTTTGTCGGTGTATTTATGGGCAATGGGACGGGAATTTTGTTAGACAGCGGTTCTTTCAGCCGGAAATCAGGGACATACCAACCGGCTGCGCCGAATATATTCGGGAATAGATCTCTAATAGAAAAGACTGAGGCATTAGATTCAATCACCTCGAATCATCTGAACTTATGGTAAGCGGTCACAGTCGACGGGCTCGCGTACAATACGCGTATATCGATGAGCCGAAATCAGCAGAAACCAACCTAAGCTATCCTAAAGCGCCGAGGCATAAGCTCTTTGCTCTCAGTGACAACCGTTTACTTTAAACCACTTCGGCGAATCGGTAAGCGGCCCTGAAAAGGCCGGCGTCGGCGGTTCGATTCCGTCCCTGGCCACCAATCCCTCCAATAACTTAGCGATTGCGAAAGAGCGTGTAAAAATTTCTCGCGCGAACAATACGCGAACATCGGTCTACCTTACTTTCATTTTTGGCGGCGCTCGTTCAAATAACACCACATCTCTCGCACCGTGTCGCTGGTCCTGCCAATGTGTTGGCGCGCACCACCTTCGCATAACCTTTGCCATCTTGATATTTGAGTGGGCCAGATCTTAATGAGTTCGCATAGATCACCGCCCCTCATCGTCTACCGCGATGCAAAAAGGGTTAAGCCAGATCAGGAAACGAAGTCCTTGATGGCGTCCGGATCGATCAGATCTACGAAACTTCCTTCCATGCGATGTCTTCCACTCTTCGTACCTTCTGTAGACGTAGATAGTGCGAAGTTCGCAGTGAGGCCTTTCGAAGACGGGAGATTGCGTTAGTGAGAGTCGCACATTATTTTCATTGAGCTTGATAATAATCCCCAAACTACACATGATTCTCCATAAATGTCGATTCCTGAGACAACGTCTGCCGAAGGTTTCGAACGCTTTGTCGGCGGGAAAATATTGTTCGCTAGTCGGGGCGAAGCATGGCGAGATCTGAAAGCCTGGATAGTAGCTTTACCCTCTGAAGGAAATACATTACCACTCCCGTCAGTCAGCGAACCGTTTCTCGCGTGGACCATGTCAGGTGAAGTGGATTTTCTGGAGCGCGAATACAAACGGCCTTGGATCACGAATCGCATTAAGAGGGGATCGTTCTTCTTAACGACAGGAGGCGCTCCGTACGATGTCCGCTGGAAGGCTGTGAGCCCGGAACCGTTTCAAGCCATGTATGTGTTTGTCGAGTTGCCCGTCCTTCAGCGTGCATTGGAGGAAACCTTCGGAGCCAACGCGGAGAAGGCGCAACTGCGCGACATTTCAGCGTTCACGGATGACGCGTTGAATGCTTTTATGGAACGATTGCGCGATGAGTTGATGCGTGAAGAGGCGAGTCAGCTTTTCGTCTCAGCGATCGCGCACGCAATCGCAATCCATATTGCCCGCAATTACGCAGAAAGTATCGACGACGAGCGTGCCCTGAGTCCATCCCTTCCGGGTTATAAACTTAAACGAGTGACTGACTGGATGGCCCAACACATCGCCGAAGATCTCAACCTCGATCAACTGGCAGCTCAAGCAGGCTTGAGCAAGTTTCACTTTGATCGACTATTCAAACGCGCCCTCGGCCTCTCACCTTCTCGCTACCAGATAGATTTGCGTATGAACGAGGCGCGAAGACTGCTTCGCGAAACCAGGAAAAGCGTTCTCGACGTTGCGCTCGATGTCGGCTATACAAACCCCAGCCATTTCGCAAAGCTGTTCCGCAGAGAAAACGGCCTAACCCCGAGCGAGTACCGTCAGCAGCGCTGACGCAGCCGAACAACGCATCGCCGAAGAAACAACGCTCAAGCAAGGCGTGGAAGGAAAGTCGAAAAGGGCGCGGAGTTTTACGCAAAGGCGGGAAACACCAGTACCGAAATGGAAACATGAAAGCACTTATGAAAGCCCTCGTCTTCAAACGTTATGGCAGACCCGATCAGGTCGCGTTCGCTGAGATTCCTCGGCCAGTGCCTAAGCCGGACGAAATTCTCGTCCAGGTCCACGCCGCTGGCTTGAATCCGATTGATAATATGATCGCGAAAGGGACGTTTAAGCGCATCCTCCGGTTTCAGCTACCGGCCACGCTGGGCAGCGATTTGGCGGGTGTCGTGGTGGAGGTGGGAAGTCCGTGACTCGCTTCAAACCGGGCGATGCCATTTTCGCCAGTATCTTCGATCTAGGCACGGGCGCTCTTGCTGAATTTTCGCTCGTACCCGAGAACGCCGCCGCGCTCAAACCGGCAAATCTGGACTTTGTCCAAGCGGCCTCGATCCCGATGGTCGGACTGACGGCGTGGCAAGCGCTTAAAGAGCGTGCAGACCTCAAGACCGGCCAGAAGGTGTTCATTCCCGCAGGCTCCGGCGGTATTGGCACGTTCGCGATCCAGCTCGCAAAATACCTCGGAGCAAAGGTGGGAACGACCACTAGCACGGGTAACGTGGATCTGGTCCAGAGCCTCGGAGCTGATGAAGTAATTGATTACAAGAAGCAGGAATTTGAGGATGTGCTGCGGGACTACGATGCCGTGCTGGGCACCGTTAGGGGCGATGCGCTCGAGAAATCACTTCGGATTCTGAAACCTAAGAGCACCGTCGTCTCACTCATCGGGCCACCGGACGCCGCGTTCGGTCGCGCCCGAGGTATGAACTTTTTTATGGTGTTCGTGTTCGGGTTGCTGAGCCGTAAGATAATTCGCCGTGCCAGGAAACGTGGCGTCGAGTATTCATTCCTGTTCGTGCATCCAGACGGTAGCCAACTCGCAGAGATCGGTGAGCTGCTCGACGCGAGAAGCATCCGCCCGGTGATCGACAAGGTGTTTCCGTTCGATCAAGCAAAGGAGGCGCTTGCGTATCTCTCGAAGGGCCGGGCCAAGGGGAAGGTCGTTGTACAGATGAAGTGAATATGAAAGTTGAAGGATCCATACAGTTTACAGTCATCGAACGCGGTGACGATCGTGTCGTCTCCGAGATGCCGATCCACTCTGGCATGCTCAACCCGTTCGGCGTCATCCACGCCGGCGCGATGCTGTGGCTAGCCGACGTTACCGCGACGGTCCTCGTGCTGGGATCAGCGGAAGTGAGGCCGGGAATGACGGGGTTTCCGCTCGGGATATCGCTTAACGCTAACTTCGTCGGGAACCAGCGCGCGGGGTCATTGCGAGCTGTCTCGAGTTCGTGAAACGGGGCCGGACGGTGAACGTTGTTCGAACATCGGTGTTCGGTGACGGGGACAAGCTGCTTGCAGATGTCACAATAAGCCACGTGCTCTCGAAGTAATCGCAGAGAAAACGGCCTAACCCCGAGCGAGTACCGTCAGCAGCGCTGACTTCAGCTTCGCTCTCGGATCTTCAGAAAAACCTCATTCCTTCATTAGGGATCGCGCACGTTTCTGCACCGTCCCACGATCATTTTCTCGTCTTTCCCAAGTTTTCGTTTTCGAGCAATATCGCAACAGGTCGAGCAAAAGCGCATGCGACGGCGATGTTCTGCCTGAGTAGGATTAGTAACAACTGGAGGTACTAATGGAACTCAAGAGAAATGGAACACAGCCATCGAGCAAAGGACCCGACAAGTATTTCACCGGCTGCGTACGAATCGATCCTCTTTTCGAGGCACCCGATCCGGCACGAGCGCGTGGCGCTAGTGTCACATTTGAACAGGGGGGCTCGGACGGCGTGGCACAGACATCCGCTTGGGCAGATCTTGATCATAACGTCCGGCTGCGGATGGGTACAAAGTGAGGGGCAGCAGAAGGTCGAAATTAAACCAGGCAAAGTCGTTTGGTGCCCGGCGAATGAGAGACACTGGCACGGTGCCACGCCGACCACCGCCATGACCCACATCGCCATTCAAGAGGCACTCGACGGTAAAGTTGTCGAGTGGATGGAAAAGGTCAGCGACGAACAATACAAAGCGTGAATTAGGATTGAACATAAGTAATCATGAGCATTCAACAAACTGCCATATATCCGAACACGCGCCGGCTATCGGCAGGAACAGCAAAAGACTCGACTCGCCGAAGAATGTGAAAGAGGAGTTTATTCATGAATATATCTTTTGAGAACAAAGTCGCACTCGTTACTGGCGCCGCCTCTGGCATGGGTCTGACGACAGCCAGAGCATTCGCGGAGGCGGGCGCTGCGGTCGCGCTAGCAGACGTCAACGAGAATGCGGTTCGCTCTATCGCAGAAGAACTCGTCGCCGCCGGTCACAAGGCAATTGGCATCCGTTGCAATGTCGTCGACGAGGCTGAGGTAGCAGCGATGGTTGCGCAGACGGTATCCACCTTCGGGCGTCTCGATGCGGCCTTCAATAACGCCGGTATACAGTCTCCTGCCGTGGAAATGGCTGATGTCAGCGGCGACGAGTTCGAGCGTGTCAACGGGATCAATCTGCGCGGCGTCTGGAACTGCATGAAGTACGAGCTGCGCCAGATGCGTGAGCAAGGAAGCGGCGCCATCGTCAACAACTCCTCCATTGGCGGTCTGATCGGCATCGCCGGTCGAGCAGCCTACCACGCGTCCAAGCACGGAGTGATCGGGCTGACGAAGAGCGCTGCCCTCGAATATGCCTCGAGAGGAATTTGCATCAATGCGGTGTGCCCGGGAACGATCGATACGCCAATGGTTGCGGACATGCTGGCTAAGGAACCAGACGCCATGAAAGACGTCTTGAGAGATCTGCCGATTGGAAGACTTGGTCGGCCCGAGGAGATAGCCGCTGCCGTTCTTTGGCTGTGTAGCCCAGGCGCAAGGCTCGTGATCGGTCACGCGCTCGTTGTCGATGGCGGATACACAGCACGGTGAGGTCGAGCTGAAAGGAGATATATCATGCTGGGAACTGTTCTGTATGGTCCGCGCGACGTGCGCTTCGAGGAGCGCAACACGCCGACGATCTTAAAGCCGACGGATGCCATCATCAGAATGTCGGCCACCTGCGTGTGCGGGTCTGACCTGTGGCCTTACCGTGGAATCAATCCGGTTCCCGAGGCGACGCCGATGGGGCACGAGTACTGCGGCATGGTTGAGGAGGTTGGCAGCGCAGTCACTTCCATCAAGCCTGGGCAGTTCGTCATCCTTATTTAGAAGAATTAAATAGTGGCGATTAATATTCAAAACTTATGAACGTCCAATGAACACAAATGGATTTCATATGGGAAGGTTGTGTTCGTACCGGGGCAGGAAACGGCATCGGGCGTGCAACGGCCGCTGGCGTTCACAAAGGATAGGCCAGGTCGTATTCTCAGGCGGACAATACCGGGGGCGCCAATCTGCGTGCGGAACTGATCGCGTTGTGCCTCCCCTGACACGCAGCCTTAACCTCGTAGAAGGGCAACATGAACGCTGAACAGTGGCTAATTCTTGGTGCGTCTGTGCTGACATAGGCAAGACCGCGTCGTGCGGTTGGCAGAACTCGAAAATGATCCCGCGCAGCTAGAAAACAACAAAGCTGCGCTGAAAGGAAGGACCATGAAACGGATATTTATTGCAATTGCCTTGCTATCCTTGGCCGTATGGCAAGTTTTGGCGCAAGTGCCGGCTAATCAAAAAAGAGGGGATTCCGATAGCATGAACAAAATAGATAGAGCCAAGCAAAAATATCAGGAATTGTTTGGCCCGCAAACAGTGGCAAATTCTTCCGACCCGGAGTTGATGAACATCCTGCAAAGATTCATTTTCGGCGAAGTATTTTATATCGGAAATCTGGACGATAAAACCAGAGAACTCATCACCATCACCGTTTTGACCACC
>JAMQPH010000535.1 GCA_023717605.1 Pyrinomonadaceae bacterium | reverse complement strand
AAGGAAGAGGAGCTCAAGAAACTGGAGGAGGGTGGCGCCACTCCCTCATCAAAGCCGTCAAATACACCGACTTGAGCCGACAGCCAGACGTTGAAGTTGAGGAACAAATAGATGGCAACATACACACCACCCCCGTATTTTCCGCAGAGTTCACTGGCCCCGCCCGACAAGAACCGGTACAAGAAGTTCAAGCTAGCTATGTTTGCGGCTGCAATCATTCTGGTCCTAATGCTGGGTGGTTTGGGGATAGGAATCTGGTACTTCTTAGAATGGATGTTTTAATTGAAACCGGATGTGCCAGCGAGCCTTCTTGAAGGAAGGATGGTTTTGCTCCCCCAAGACGCCTTTTCAGGCCAGTCCACCGCTTGACAGTTAAAGGCTTGACCCTTATAGTTTCCCGTTTCGGACTCACAGTCTGGAAGTGAAGTGCAGCGTCTGGTTGGTTCTGTCGGTGTGGAGGCGTTGCCCGACTGGTTTTTTGTAAGACAGTCGTTTGACAAGTATTGTGGCGTAAATTGCATGCGTCGCGACCGGCCCGAGGCCAGTTGTTCCCAACGCCTGCGCGCTTATAGGGTCAACGCCCTTTCGTCCTGAATGCGACGCCACAGAAAAGTTTCGGCTTAAGGGAAGCCATAATCCACACCCGCCTGGCAGCGAACTCAGAACATCCCTACGTCAAAATTTGTTAACAGGGCAGCCGCCTGCGCTGACTGCCGGACAAAGCGGATTTCCCAGTTCTGGGCCCGCAGGTTCCGGAAAGAGGTAGGCAGCGCCTTTTTGCGCCCTCTAGCGGGGTGCGTCAGGTTAAAGAGGAAACAGCAGTGCCCACGATAAATCAACTTGTTCGCAAAGGGCGTCAGCAGGTTAAGTACAAAACGGCCAGTCCTGCGCTACAGAGTTCGCCCCAAAAGCGCGGCGTTTGCACGCGCGTGTATACGCAGACGCCTAAGAAACCCAACTCAGCTCTGCGCAAAGTGGCACGCGTCCGCCTGACAAACGGGATCGAGGTGACCACCTACATTCCGGGCGTGGGACACAATCTGCAGGAACACTCCATTGTCTTGATACGCGGAGGGCGTGTGAAAGACTTGCCGGGCGTTCGCTATCACGTGATTCGCGGAACGCTTGATTCGGTTGGCGTCGCGGATCGCAAGCAGGGTCGTTCGAAATACGGCGCCAAGCGACCAAAGGCTGGAGCGGGAGCGAAATAGTTGGGAAAGGTGCCGGGCGTCGGGTCCCAGGTGCCGGAACAGAAACGTGTAACTGATACCCGACACCTGATACTGACACCATAAAAATTATGCCAAGAAGAAGAGTTGCTGAGAGACGAGAAGTACTTCCGGATCCGATCTACAACAGTCCGCTGGTGACGAAGTTTATTAGCGGGGTTATGTGGGGCGGTAAGAAGTCAGTGGCCGAAGGCATTTTTTATGATGCCATGAGACAGGTGGGTGACAAGACTGGGGAAGAGCCTCTTAAAGTGTTTAAGCGCGCGATTGACAATGTGAAACCGACTGTTGAAGTCAAGTCGCGGCGGGTTGGCGGTTCCACTTATCAGGTGCCCATTGAAGTCCACCAGGAGCGTCGCGGGGCACTGGCGATTCGTTGGATAGTCTCTTACGCGCGCGGACGTGGTGAGAAGACCATGACCGACCGCCTGGCGGCAGAGATTCTCGATGCGGCCAACAACCGTGGCAACGCTGTAAAGAAAAAGGAAGACACGCATCGCATGGCGGACGCCAACAAGGCGTTTGCTCATTACAAGTTCTAGAGGACAGTAATAAGTGACAAGTGATAAGTAATAAGAAAAAGCATTTACTTATCACTCATTACTTATCACTTATCACCAGACCATGGCTAAGCAAGATCTAAATCTGACAAGGAATATCGGCATCATGGCCCACATCGATGCCGGTAAGACCACCACCACCGAGCGCATCCTGTATTACACGGGCATTACGCACAAGATTGGCGAAGTGCACGAAGGTACGGCGACGATGGACTGGATGGAGCAAGAGCAGGAGCGCGGTATCACGATCACCAGCGCCGCGACGACCTGTTTTTGGGAGCGGAACGGAATCGACCATCGCATCAATATTATCGATACGCCTGGTCACGTAGATTTCACTATGGAAGTTGAACGCTCCTTGCGCGTGCTCGACGGAGCGGTAGCGGTGTTTGACGGAGTTGCCGGTGTGGAGCCGCAGTCAGAAACGGTGTGGCGGCAAGCTGACAAATATGGCGTTCCCCGCATTTGCTTTATCAACAAGCTCGATCGTGCGGGCGCCTCGTTTGACCGATCTTTTGAATCGATTATTACTCGCTTGGGGGCGAATCCGGTCGCCATTCAGATTCCCATCGGCCTTGAGGATCAACTCAAAGGCATTGTCGATCTAATTACGATGAAGGGTTTGATCTGGAATGATGAGAGTAAGGGCGCCGAGTATGAGACAACCGAGATTCCCGAAGACCTAAAGGACGCCGCCACCGCTGCTCGGGAAAAGCTCATCGAGGCAGTAGCTAGTGTCGATGATGACTTGATGCATAAGTACATTGAAGGTGAGCAGATTTCGGAAGCTGAAATTCGGAAGGCTCTCCGTAAGGGAACCCTGGATTTGAAGCTTGTTCCTGTGGTTACGGGCTCCGCGTTTAAAAATAAGGGCGTGCAAACCCTGCTGGATGCTGTGGTTGATTATCTGCCGTCGCCGCTCGATATTCCCCCAGTCGAGGGACTGAATCCCAAGACGGGAGAGACTGAAGCTCGGCCACCAGAAGCCGGCGCGCCGTTTTCAGGGCTTGTTTTTAAAATCATGGCCGACAAGCATCTGGGACAGTTATCTTTTGTTCGTATTTACAGCGGCACGATCAAGGCAGGTTCATACGCCTACAACCCGATCAAAGAAACCAGAGAACGTGTCGGTCGCCTGATGCGCATGCACGCAAATAAGCGTGAA
This sequence comes from Pyrinomonadaceae bacterium, assembly GCA_023717605.1. Classification (GTDB taxonomy): domain Bacteria; phylum Acidobacteriota; class Blastocatellia; order Pyrinomonadales; family Pyrinomonadaceae; genus PSRF01. The sequence continues at coordinate 1,430 of JAMQPH010000535.1, read as the reverse complement.
GACATCGATGGTGCAAGTGCAGGAGAGATCATTGCCATTGGCGGTATGAAGCAGGTAACCACCGGCGACACCGTTTGTGATGAGAGTAAGCCGATCATTCTGGAGCGCATGGAGTTTCCGGCCCCGGTTATCCGCGTGGCTGTTGAACCCAAGACTCGTCAGGATCAGGACAAGCTGGGAGTGGCTTTGAGTCGACTGGCCCAGGAGGATCCTTCCTTCAATGTTTCAACCGATCCCGAAACTGGACAAACAATTATCGCCGGGATGGGCGAACTGCACTTGGAGATCATTGTCGATCGTATGAAACGCGAGTTTGGCGTGGAAGCGAATGTTGGTAAACCACAGGTCGCGTACCGCGAGACGATTACTCAAGCGGCCCCAGGTAAAGAAATCTACAAGAAGCAGACCGGTGGCCGTGGTCAGTTTGGACACGTTGAGATTGAGATTGAGCCGGCTCCGGGCGAAGGCTTTGTTTTCGAGAACAAGATTACTGGCGGCGCGATCCCCAAAGAGTACATCAAGCCTGTGGAGCAGGGCATTAGGGACGCAATGGAGCGGGGTTTCCTCGCCGGCTATGAGTTAGTCGATATCAAGGTGCGCCTGGTCTACGGTAATTATCACGAGGTCGATTCGGACGAACGCTCCTTCCACATTGCGGGTTCGCTGGCATTTCAGGACGCCGTGCGAAAGGCCAAGCCGGTGTTGCTCGAGCCAATTATGCGCATTGAGGTGGTGACCCCTGACGAATACATGGGTGCGGTTAATGGCGACCTGATGCGTAGGAGGGGGCAGATCGAGAAAACTGAGCCGCGACCCGGCGGTGCACAGGTGATCACTTCATTCGTGCCCCTTTCAGAGATGTTTGGTTATACGACTGATCTGCGTTCAGCCACTCAAGGGCGCGCTACGTCCACAATGCACTTTGAGCGTTACGACCAGGCGCCGAAGAGTGTTGCGGAGGAAGTAATCGCTAAGGTTCAGGGAGTGGCGAGCAAGTAGCGTTTTAATTTCAAGAGGCGGCGTTGTCCGCAGGGATCGCTTAGATAAAGGAGCGAGACGATAAATGTCTAAGGAAAAATTTGACCGTTCCAAGCCGCACGTGAACATCGGGACGATAGGGCACGTGGATCACGGGAAGACGACGTTGACGGCCGCGATCACGAAGGTATTGGGGAAGAACAATCCGAAGGTGCAGTTCGTGGCGTTTGACCAGATCGACAAGGCGCCGGAAGAGAAAGCGCGAGGGATCACGATTGCGACGGCGCACGTGGAGTATGAGACGAAGGCGAGGCACTACGCGCACGTGGACTGTCCTGGGCACGCGGATTATGTGAAGAACATGATCACGGGAGCGGCGCAGATGGACGGGGCGATCTTGGTGGTAGCGGCGACGGACGGGCCGATGCCGCAGACGCGGGAGCACATATTGT
>JAMQPH010000529.1 GCA_023717605.1 Pyrinomonadaceae bacterium | reverse complement strand
CTATGGCCTGATCGAATCATCACGACTCGGTTTCTTTGAACCATCAGTTGCCATCGCAATCGTGGGGGCTATGTTGGCCCTTATCGGTTTTGCGTTTCTGGAAGCGCGGGTTAAGTCGCCGATGTTGCCGTTGATGCTGTTTCGTTCAAGGAACTTCACCGGAGCAAATCTGCTGACACTACTGCTTTACTTCTCACTCAGTGGTTTCTTCTTTTTCCTTACACTCAACTTCATCCAGGTGCAGGGCTTTTCGGCGACTGCTGCAGGGGCGGCCTTGCTTCCGTTTATCCTGATCATGTTTTCTCTCTCGCGTTGGTCAGGCGGGCTCATCGAACGCTTCGGACCACGGCTGCCGTTATCGATCGGACCAGTAGTTGCGGCCGCGGGATTCGCCCTATTCGCTCTACCCGGTACGCAGGCCAGTTATTGGTCCGGCTTTCTTCCTGGCGTTATCGTGCTGGGCCTGGGCATGGCGACCAGCGTAGCTCCTCTCACCACCACCATCATGAGTTCGGTGAGCGAGGAACAGGCAGGCGTTGCGTCCGGGATTAACAACGCCGTCTCACGCGTCGGCGGCCTGCTGGCCATTGCGGTTCTCGGAGTGATAATGCTGCAGGTTTACAGCCGGGAACTCGACCGGCGTCTGAGCAGTCTGAATATTCCCGAAGCGACACGCACTGCGCTCTACGAACAACGCATTAAACTCGCTGGCGTGGACATAGATGAGGTGGTAAAACGATCGTCAGGCGGATCCTCAACTGACGCCGAATCGACTCGGCAGGCATTTCAGCAAGTCGTAAGGGAGTCTTTCGTCTCAGCATTCCGCGTGGTCATGTTCATCTGCGCGACAATGGCTTTCGCAGGCGCGGTTGTAGCCTTCCTGGTGATTGAGAATAACCATTGAGCTCCGGAGGGATCCAGTCGGCGGTGATCTAGGGCGAAAGATTCAACCAGCGCCGAAGGTGCGGCAGAAGGTAGCCAGGGGCATGCGCTTTGGCGCCGCCCCTGGATCATCTCCCCTAACATGACCCGCCCTGAAAGGGCGCCGCAAGGATTACCAAACATAGCGCTCGTTGTATTCAATCGCGCTCAGTTTGAGCAGCTCCAGATATTCTTCCCGAAACGTTTGGCGGCGATGGTGCTCCTCCTGATTCAAGACGTAATTCTTCACTCGTTCGATTTGGGAAGGACTGACCGTCACACCGAGATAGCCGGCTTGCCATTCGAACTTCTGTCTTCCCACGACCTCATGAACCCATGACGACGAGTCGGCCTTGATGTCCCGAAGCACGTAGTCCAATCGATGAGTTGCACGCAGACCGACAAGGAGGTGAACATGATCTTCGATGCCCCCAATGGCCAAGGGCACACCGTTGATTCCCCTAACGATGCCGCCGAGATAGGCATGAAGGTCTGACCGCCAATCTTTAATAATCGTGGGCAAGCGATTCTTGGTGCTGAAAACGAGATGAAAGTGAAGGCTCAGGTGAGTTGAGGGCATGAGGTAACCTCCGTGAGGATTCAGTTGTGCAGAGCGCGAGGACTATATCAGGCTCAGGGAGATTCTGTCCGCCCTTTCAGGGCGCGGTCGTATTTGGATCGGGATCCAGGGGCGGCGCCAAAGCGCTTGCCCCTGGCTAACTTCTGCCGCGCCTCCGGCGCTGGTTGAGGCGTTCCTCTTGAACTTCACGAGCATGGGAGCAGCCTGACTGGGGTTCAGGAGTTAGATGTCAGACCTTCCAGCTCTTCGGCGGTTCGGGGCCAGTCGGTGCGGAGAAGGCGGGAAAGCGCTCGGTCCGCGAGAAGCTTTCCTGCAGTTTGGCAAACCGGACAATAGTTAGTCTCGTTGGAGGCGTAGCGGATACGCTGGATCTTTGCATTGCAGCGCGGGCATGGCTGGCCGTACCGACCGTGAACAGCCATCTCGGGACGAAACGCAGTCACCTTTTCGGGAAAGCCTCGAGCCACATGAGTTTTCGGAGAGCCACCCGTCTTTGCAGATTTGTCCGCTCCCGCAGAACCTTTGCGCAGTTTCTTTTCAACATCTTTCTTTCCATCTTCCGTTACTTGGGCGCGCAGGAGTTCCACCCAGTGATTGAGAGTCATGCGCGTTGAGTCGAACAAGCGTTGGATTTCCTCTGAGGTAAGCTTTTGCGTGAGCGCTATCGGGGACAGCCGAGCGTGCCAAAGGATTTCGTCTGAATAAGCGTTGCCGATGCCGCTGAATAATCGAGGATCGGTGAGGGCGCGCTTCAAAGTGTGGTTCGCCGACAGCAGAACCTTCGCGAAGCTTTCCAGGTCAGTCTCAAAAACCCCGATACCGCCTGGATTCAAGCGCTGAAGGTCAGCTTCGCCCCGGATTAGGTGGAGTGAAGCCCGCCGCTGAGTGCCTGCCTCTGTGAGTGAGAGGGTGCCGTTCGTGAAATCGAAAACTGCTAACCGAGCCCTCGAGGCCTTTACCGGTCCCTCGTGCCAGTGAAGACGGCCGGCAATCATTAAATGGAGCACCAACCAGAGATCTTCTTCGAGACCTATACAGATGCGTTTACCCAATCGACGCAATTCAAGCACTTTGCGACCTTGCACACTGGTGATTGGCGGTTGTGCCGTGCGCAAGAGAAAAGGCGATCCCAGCTGTACGCGTTGGAGCGTCTGACCCAGAATGCGCTGCTCCAACGCTTCGATATAAACGATGATGTCCGGGAATTCAGGCATGGATGAAGCTCCGTCAAATACATCCGCAGATTACGCAGATTACACAGATTTGCACAAGAGGTTACAAGCAACTACTATCCCAACTTTAGCGTGGCATAGACTTCAGTCTGTGATCCCACCTTAGATAAACACTTTCTATAATTGCGGAGGACGGAACTGAATGGCGTTGATTGCGGCCAACGAACTAAAACGAAAAATGCTGATCGCTGTTGACTCTCAGCCGTACGTGGTGCTTGAGGTTTTCTTTGCCTCGCCGACGGCGCGAGGCGCGGCGACGATGGTCCGGACCCGTTTGCGTCAATTATTAACGGGTGCGGTCATGGAAAGGAGCTTTCGTTCCAGCGAAAAGTTTGAGGAGCCTGACATTGAGCTGTCGCCCGCATCATTTCTCTATAACGATGCGCACGGTTTTCACTTTATGGACGAGAAGAGTTACGAGCAGTTTACATTTGCGGAAGAAGCGGTCGAACCCGATCGTGGCTATCTTAAGGAAGGACTATCACTCCAGGTTTTGAAGTACAACGGTGCACCGGTGTCTTTGCAACTTCCACAATACGTCGAGCTCGCGGTTGTCTCTGCGGACTTGGGACTACGCGGTGATACCGCAGCCGGGGGCGCCACCAAGCAGGCTACACTGGAGACAGGCCTTTCCGTGCGAGTGCCACTCTTTATCAAAGAGGGGGAGCTGGTCCGCGTGAACACCCAGACAGGAGAAGTGGCCGGCCGAGCTTAGTTGCGAAGGAAACCTACGCCCATGATTGTAAAAGTATTCGTGCTGCTCCTCAGCGTTCTGATGTTCTCCCATGGAGCTGCAGCGCAAAACAAACCGCCCAAACCGCGAGCGCGTGATCTCGGTGTTCCATTTGAGGGCACGCCGGGACGCCTCAATGCGATTACAGATGTCGCCGGCGTGGAAGTCGGACAGGTAACTCTAGTTTCCGGTGAGGGGAAGCTTACAGTTGGTAAGGGTCCGGTGAGAACGGGTGTGACGGCGGTTCTACCGCGCGGCAAAAACGCGAGCGACCAGGTTTTCGGGGCATGGTTCACCTTGAACGGCAACGGCGAGATGACGGGTACGACCTGGGTTGAAGAATCGGGTTTTCTTGAAGGCCCCGTCATGATCACCAACACACACAGTGTGGGAACGGTGCGCGATGCCGTCATCGCCTGGCAGATGAAAAGGCAGGGTAAGACTTTTCAACCGTGGTCACTGCCCGTCGTCGCCGAAACCTGGGATGGATTTCTAAATGACATTAACGGCTTCCACGTTAAACCGGAACATGTGTTTCAAGCGTTGGACGAAGCAACGTCGGGAACGGTAGCTGAAGGAAACACGGGCGGTGGGACCGGCATGGTCGCTCACCAGTTCAAGGGCGGAACAGGCACGGCTTCGAGAAAACTGGATGCAACCGCCGGAAGCTATACCGTCGGGGTTCTGGTCCAAGCGAACTACGGCGGACGAAGCGGATTGATGATTGCCGGCGTTCCCGTCGGGCGTGAGATAACAGACCTCATGCCGAAGGAGGTGCCTGCAGATACCGGTTCGATTATCGTCGTTATCGGCACGGATGCGCCGCTCTTGCCGCATCAACTCAAGCGCGTGGTCAAACGCGCCGCACTCGGTATCGCCAAAAATGGCGGGATCGGCGGAAATTCATCGGGTGACATCTTTATTGCTTTTTCAACCGCGAATTCGGGTGCGGGGAAGGAAGCAGGCGTGATTAATCTACTGATGCTCCCTAATGACCGTATCAACCCTATTTTCGCGGCGACTGTACAAGCGACGGAAGAAGCGATTATTAACGCGATGATTGCCGCGGAAACGATGAGCGGAGTTAATGGCAATACAGTTTACGCGATCCCGCATGAACGGTTGAAACAGGTGATGAAGAAATACCACCGCACCAACGAGTAGAATCCAAAGTAAGTGGCACAGACTTCAGTCTGTGTTGTGGATGCGATAGGATCAGGGTTGGATAATTAAGAAGGTGGTCACACAGACTGAAGTCTATGCTACGTACTAAAGCTCCATCTGAGAACCGGCTGCTCGCCGCGCTTCCGCGTCCCGAGTATGAAATGTTGCTTCCAGAACTGCAGCCAGTCTCGTTTGCCCTCGGTGAAATCGTCTACGAATTCGGAGGACAGTTGGACTATGTCTATTTCCCAACGACTTCAATCGTTTCTTTGCTCTACACCATGGAAAACGGCTCCAGCGCTGAAATGGGTTTGACCGGTAATGATGGCGTGGTCGGGATCGCCCTCTTCATGGGAGGTGGCACTATGCCCAACCGGGCCGTCGTGCAGAGCGCGGGCGGAGCCATCCGGATGAAGGCAAAGATGCTGCAAGATGAATTCGCGCGGGGCGGGAAATTCCAACAGTTGCTGCTCCGTTACACACAAGCATTAATCACGCAGATATCACAGACGGCCGTTTGCAACCGTCTTCACTCAGTAGAGCAGCAACTTTGCCGCTGGCTGTTGCTAAGCCATGACCGTGTGAAGGTAGATGAGTTGATCATGACTCAAGAACTGATTGCCGACATGTTGGGCGTTCGCCGCGAAGGCGTGACGGTGGCTGCTGGTCGACTGCAAGATGCCGGAGCGATCAGTTACGTCCGCGGTCACATCAAAATCCTAGATCGCCGGAAGCTGGAAGATACCGTCTGTGAGTGTTACCTGGTGGTCAAAGACGAGTTCGATCGGTTGCTCGGATAGAACATGGCCCATTCGGATATGTGTGTTAGCGCACGGACAATTCCTGCCTGAAGTAGTATTCCTTCCTTACCTGTTCTTTAGGACAAATCACCTTCGACGCTACGCTAGGGATGCGCGCCCATTCATTTTCTGAGCCCTAAAATGGGCGCAGACTCAACATGAGGAGAGTGAAACAATGTTGTGGACAATATTGGTAGTACTGATGGTCTTATGGTTGCTGGGGTTCATCGGTCACGTCGGTGGCAACCTCATTCACATTCTACTCGTCGTAGCTTTAGTCGTATTGATATACAACCTGGTCACTGGTCGGCGAGCGGTCTAAGGCGCACCGCTGCTCGGGTTCGTCATCGCCAACCAATGCCCGCGCCAGCATGGGAACGGATTCGTCGGCCGAGGGGGGCCGTCGGACACGGGCCCGTTGATCTCGCACCTTGCTGGTGCATACCTTCGCGATCGAAACAAATACTTATTAGATAGCTCGAGGCTTGGAGTATCGCCCGGCAAGACTGGCCACCACGGTTGTCAATCTGGAGGGCTCGACCGGCTTTGGGATGTGCATTTGGTAGCCGGCCGAAAGCGCGCGCATCCGGTCTTCGACCCCGGCGTAGGCCGTCAATGCGGCTGCCGGTGTTCTTCCGCCGTGCTCTTCCGAAAGCTGGCGTACCTTCTCAATCAGCGTATAACCGTCCATTAACGGCATCCCGATGTCCGAGATCAGCACGTCAAATTGTTGTCGCTCCATTTCTTCCAACGCTTCAGCGCCTGACCCAACAGAGACCACTTCAGCGCCACGACCCACCATAACCGCAGCGATAAGCTCCCGCCCATCCGGCTCATCATCGACAACGAGCACACGAAGATCAGCAAGGGATGGCTGCCTGTCGGTAAGAGTTTTGATCCCGATCAAGGTGTGTGTCATATCCAGGTCGTTCAGTTCGTGATGGACGCTCAATACTGGAAGCAGGACTTTGAAGGTGGTGCCCTCTCCTTCACCCGGACTATCAGCCATGACCGTCCCACCGTGCAATTCAACCAACTGGCGCACGATTGAGAGCCCGAGTCCAAGCCCGCCGTGCCTTCGCGTGCTCGACGAGTCTGACTGGCGGAAACGTTCGAAGACGTGATCCAGAAACTCCGGCGCGATGCCTTGCCCCGTGTCGCTGATGACGATTTCGATCTGGGAGTGGACGCGCTTAAGGTGAACCACGACCGTGCCGCCTTTGGGGGTGAACTTAATCGCGTTGGATAAGAGGTTCCAGATAATCTGTTGGAGTCGCTCAGGATCGCCGGATACTGGGCTGGTTAGCGAATCAAGTGCAGTAACGAGATGAATGTTTCTGGCCTCTGCCGCAGGGCGCATGCCGTCAATGACCGCCTCGATCATCGGTGCGAGTTTGACCGGGCGAACGTCGAGGCGGAGCTTTCCGGTGATGATGCGTGAGATGTCGAGCAGATCGTCGATGAGCTGTCTTTGAGCACGGGCGTTACGGACGATGACTTCAAGGGCATGTTTTGATGCTTCGTCGTCGAGATCGCCGGTGGTAAGCAATTCTGACCAGCCGAGGATAGAATTCAGGGGGGCACGCAATTCATGCGACACGATGGCGAGAAACTCATCCTTGATGGTGTTAGCTGTATTAGCTTCCGCTCGCGCCGCCTGCGCGCTTTCCAAAAGGTGACTGCGTTCCTCCTCCACGCGCCTGCGCTCGTTGATCTCGCGGATGTTGCATTGAATAACTTGATGGCCGTCTTCTTCATAGACGTTGCTGACAAACTCCACATCCTGGACCTTTCCTTCTTTGGTTTGGAGCGGCAAGTCTTCGTAGCGAAGATAGCCCTTCGCCTGCACCTCTCGAAACGCATCCTGACTCGCTTTCTTATCTCTGAAGAAACCGATTTCCCAAAGCTCCTTGCCCACAAATTCGTCGCGTGAGTAACCCAATAACTCTGACATGAATGGATTCACGTCGATGATTTTTAGAGTATGGGCATTTAGAATAAGGATGCCGTCTCGTGCGGCCTCGAAGAGCCGCCGGTAACGAATTTCTGAAGTCCGCAGCCCTTCTTTCGCCCGCTTGGGCTCGGTAATGTTGTCGGTCTTTTTGGCCATGGCGTCGAGCCGCTTGTTTTCAACCGGCACAACTCGTTTTGTAGAAGGCATGCGGAAACCGGGTTAAGTTTAGTATGAGAGTTAGACGGCCCAAGGGCTAGCTTGCGTGGTCTTAGTATTAAGGGTGGAATTCTTAACACAGGCAAGGAAGGATGGTCTGTGCGCTAACACACATTAAGCGGAACGCCTCATCAAGGTGCGTTGCGACGGCTTTCGATTCAATTCCGTGAAGTGTCTTCGCGCGCTTAGTCCGGGAGGACGGTATCGTATTCCTCTTTAATTATTCTAGAGCAATGGCAAGCGATTGCTTCCAAGCCCGCTCAACGAATCGAAGGGCCATCAGGTTGGCGATTATCTACTGGTAAGGTCCGCCGAACGGATGCGAGCAGACCTGCGTCAGACCTATATTCTCTGTCGTTATGGCGGCGATGAATTTGGCGTGATCCTGCCCGAAACCGCGAACAAAGACGCTCTTGCATTGATGTGCCGGTTGGCGGAGCACTTCAAGGGATTAGGTAGATTGGAAGGAGCTCCGTCCGGATTCGGGATGAGCTTTGGCTTGTCGGCGTACCCGGAAGATGAGGGCACTGTGCGACACATGGTAAAGGCAGCGGATGATCGATTAATTCTTACCAAGAAGAGCAGGGTCGGCCTTCAGCTTGCCAGCGAGACTGAGGTGCTTCTGCGTAAGATCGAAAGCAGCCGGTTGTAAGCGTTGGGGTCCACAGCCGAGAGAGCGTCGCTGACCATCTGATTAGCTTTACTCGCCGGCGATCAGTGGCCCACTGGTATCCGTTGGAAACGAGTCTTGCCTTCTCCGTCCTCCCAGGAAATATCCAGCACATAAGGTCTAAGTTCACCTGCTCTGACTTTAAGTCGTTCTAACTGATCGTCGTCGGGGCCGGCTGGCTTTCCATTGATCCAGGTTCTGTGAGACAAAATTACCTTCTCGTTTGGTTGAATAGTCTTTATGGAGTCGAACTTAATATGAACCTGCGAAGGACCTCCACCGGGAGTTTCTTCATCTTTCAGAAACACAGTAAGAATCTCGATAGACTTAAGCGTCTTCTCAGTCGCGTTCGTCAACTCTAAGAGGACTTTTGGTTTCTCGCCGATGAATGTAGAAATGAACGGTTTTTCCGTAGGACTATTGGTGCTCATAAATCTCTCTTTCGTAGCGAATGAATTGTCTGCTCTCAGGCGGCCTTTGGATCGTGCCTAGTAGGCGCGTGATAAGGCTCCTCAATTGATTGAAGTTGTCAGGCCGGGTGATATGTACATTCTGACCGATCGCGACTTCATCACCCTCAGCAATTTCTCCAATGCAAAAGACCACAATCGGCACCAGTTCTCCGACCTGGGCGCGTTCGCGGATACGACGGGCGGTAACAATAACTTCCCGCGGTTGCCCGGCCAGACTCACCAGAATTAGGTCCGGCCGCTTTAGCCGAGCGCTTTCTATTGCGTCTCGTTCATCTCTGGCGACAGTAACGCGATAACCGTCCGCCTTCAGCAACCATTCAATGCCGTCGCGAGTCTCTGCGACATCTTCCACTACGAGGACGGCCAAGCCTATGTCACCTTCTCTATTCATCAAAGAGTCTTTGATTCACTTCGGTTTTGTAGCGCGACCGAGTTACTTGAACGCAAGTATACAGCCGGAGACGGAAGCCTTCCGTACGCCAACACACATATACGACTGGGTAATGGGTCTGAATCAAAGTGACCGCCGGCAAACAGGCCTCTGGTCGTCGTTTACCGCCCGTCCTAGGGCGATTCCATCCCCCCAGCGGCCGCCGGGCGATCGATCTGCCGAAGCAAGACGCCACCAATTAGAAAAAGCGGTAGCGACTTGACCGCAAAGGTGTCGAACGTTTACTGCGCTCTCAACGGATTACGCATCGTGAAATTAACCTCCACCGGCACGCAACGCTTGAAGCTGAACAAGAGCTTCTTGAATTTTCCAAACACGTAGACGCGGCCCGTGACCGGCCAGGTTTCTTTCGAATCGGACAACTCGTCAATCGTCGCAAACACAGCGCTGGGAAGGTAGATGTAGAGGCTGAGGGGATCGCGCAAAGTCAGCGGCTGGTTGTTTGGGAGGTCAAACGAGTGGTGGTAGTCATCGATCTCGACAGAAGTACCGTTGACTACTATGTCTTCGAAGACGAGGAAGTCGACCTGGCCGCTATGCTTAATCGGCGTAACCACGATGGGAATCTCAAGCGTGATTCCGAGCGGCGTAGCGCGAGTGAGCAGCGGTTGCCCGAATTGAATCAGCCGATCCACTTCCGAGTCTGAGTATGGTTCGGTTGTGTCTTTCGATTGCTTCTTCAGCTTTTTAACCTCAACAGCCTTGCGCTCTACCTTGTAGCCGCGGATCTCTTTCGGATAGGCGGGCGTTTGGGCAAATAAGTAGGGTGCGAAGTTGATGAGCAGGCCGAACATCATTGCCGCAGGCACCAAATACTTATAGAAATGACAGCTGTCCTTCATGCAAGCTCCGCCGAAACGAAATGTGGCGCCAGTTGATTGGTCTATCTTTTAATATCTCGCTCAAGCAGTTGAGAGTTCA
>JAMQPH010000524.1 GCA_023717605.1 Pyrinomonadaceae bacterium | reverse complement strand
CTGCCTTCGCAAAATAAGCAACACGTTGCCGCATGGCTCGAAGTCCAACCGGGCAGTTTTTTGTCAATATCGAACCATCTGTGCGACGGTAGAACCTAACGCAAAGCCTGCCTTCTGTTTGTGCAATGAGCGACTCGGCTTCTGTTTTCGTCATGCTGGAGAGATTGTAGACATTTAGCTTGCATTGACCGCAGAAGCGAACGCGTTCGGTGCCAATCATCTGCTCCCAATCAACTTTGCAGGGAGCGGCGATCCTGACATGGTCTAAAGGATTCTTGAATCGACTCATAACTCCTCTTCCTAACTCAGATCCCAGCACTCAACACACGGAACCATTTGCGGTAGCCAATGGATCCACCACTCAGCACTGGCAGCGGCAACTCAACTTTTTGCACTCAGCACGAGCGGCTGCAATCAAATGTGCAATTTGCGGTAGCGCAGCTTCGCCAGCTGGCTCGTTTTGGTTAGTGGCTCCTGCTGGCGCTGAGTGCCGGGATCCATTGGCTACCGCAAATGGTTCTGTGCGTTGAGTGTTTCAAAATCGAGGGCAGAATAAGTTCCCTGCCCTCGATGCCGTCGGGGCATTAACTCGAGACTTGCGGAGCCACATAACGGACGAATTTCAGTTCCGCAAGTTTCTCCAGATTTGAGATCGGCAACCGGCCAATCACTAACTTTGCAGTTTTTGGATCGAGAATGACTTCGAACCCAAGCTCCTTGAGTTTGGCAAGCGCCTCTGGTGATTTGTCCGTGAGCCAGATCTGTACGTCTGCCTTTTCTCCACGAATGAACCTCACCTCATCAGCGCCTGGCTTCGCGTTGATCTTCAAACGTTCAATTACTGCCAGAACTGCTGGATGAAACTTCGCAAGAAGCAGCTGCCGCTTCTCTTCCTCCGGAGACAGTTTCGCTTCATCGACTGCTGCTTCCTCCAGTGTCACAGCTCCCCCAAGGGACCTAGGACTACTTGCAGCAGATACACCACCGCGTCGACCGGTGCCGACCCCAACTCCACCGCCACTTCCGCCACCGCCCAGCTTTTTACTTTCTCGTTTAGCTTTCGAATCCGATCCCGAAGACGTAACAGTGACCGTCTGACCAACTGAAGGACTGATGTTGGAGTACGCGACTATTCTCCGGCTTTTTGGTGCGCCCGCCATAAAGCCCATCGCCTTATCACCATCACCGAATACGCCTTCACGACTCACACCCTCCGGCACTTCGACCGGAACATCAATTCGCCGTGGCGTACCACCGTCCGTCACGATCATCTCTTCGACCGCGACAAACGAGGTGTACTGCGTCATTAGCCGATATTCGAGTCCCAGCCCAGTAATGGTCTCCTTAAGGTCTGGTCGCATCGTGTCTTGCTGCATGCCATTGAAGTCCTGACTCATCAGGTCGTCTATGCGCGATCGGGCCCATAGCGGAGCCAGCACATCGTGCTGAGTTTTCGCCTCCGGAAAGGCGACGGGAATATCCCGGACAAAATCACGTCCTGACATCTTGCCTTTTAGCCGGACCACTCCGTTTCCGGCCGCCGTGTAGCGGCCCGAAAGGATCACCGGCTTGGCGCCGAATAGATATGGAATACGTTGAGGGTATACATCCGCAACCGGAAGCCCATTCCACTCGAGCGAAATATCCGTTAGCAAGGGGTTGCGAACCCGCTCATGAAAGCGGCGCGCGGCTGCCGACCCATCGTCATTGAGCGCTACGTATTCCACTTCGCCGCGTCCCTGCTCAGCCATCTTGTCCAGCAGAAAGCGATTTACAGAGCTGCCGATGCCAAACGAGAACACACGCGCGTTGGGATGGTTCTTCACTTCCGAGATGATTTCCATGTCGTTGCCCACGTAACCATCAGTCATGAAACAGACGATGCGTATGTGACCCTGGGCGTCGGAAGGATCCAGCGCGGCCCTGATTGCTTTCATCATCTCAGTTCCACCGCTGCCGGAACGCGACGCCAGGAAGGCCTGGGCCTTCTGCAGGTTCGCAAGGGTCGCAGGCACGGGCTCGGGAAAAAGGACATGCGTGTCACCCGCGAAGGTGATCAGATTGAACGTGTCGGCGGGATAGAGACTATCGAGCGCGAGCTTCATCGTCTCCTTGGCCTTCTCAATGGGAAAGCCATTCATGGAACCCGATGTGTCGAGCACGAAATCCAATTCCTTCGGCGTCACATCCGTCACAGTCACTCGATCGGGTGGCTGCAGGATCAAAGTAAAGAAGCCGCCCTTTTCCGAGCGATGCGTCAACAAAGCGTCGGAGATACCCTTCCCTGCCACGTCGTAACGGAGAATAAAATCCTTGTTCGGAATCACTGAGCTGCTTTTCAGTCGCACTTGAGCCTGGGCAACGCTCGGTCGTTGCATATCGATGGCGTGCGACCCGGAACTGACGTTCTCAATCGCCACTCCGGCATCCAGCGCAACTTCCAACGAAATGTCGTGACCCACACGCATACCTTTCGCCACGGGTCTGGGAGTGATACGCGAAGCATCCGGAACGCTGTCGGTGTCTGGCGCGAATCCGTTGCCACTGCTTACCGAAGAACCCGTGGCGTTACCAGGGATGTAACGAGGCCCCACCACCATGGGAAAGACAAACTCGTACGAACCATCTTCATACTTCAGGGTTTCGACATAACTGATCGAAATTTTGATTTGCTCGCCCGGCATGATGTTGGCGACCGACTGCGTGAAAATATTCGGCCGTTCCTGGTCGAGCAGACTGGCCACTTTGCCACCAGTCTTCGCCGCCTCGTAAACAGCCTGGGCTTCCTCGCGGCGTAAGACGCGGCCGCGCACCGTGCGGTCGCCCACCAGCATAGTCATGTCGTCTACGGCGGCGTTCTGAGGCAGCGGAAATGTGTAAACCGCCTCAATCTTTTCTTTGAAGGGGTTCTCGAATTCCTGCGTGACTACTACTCGTGAGATGAAGCCGCTGATCTCAGCTTTCACACTCGTATGTTTGAGCGGGCAGATAGCTTTGGGTTTTCCAGACGCGTCCAGCACCTGAAGCGCACCTTGCGTTTCGGATTCTTGCGCGGCGGTGACAGTTACCTGTGAACTCCTGAGGGTGGCGACTGCCAGGACTATGGCGGCTGAGGTTGCGAGTACTGCGAGTAGTTCGAAAAAGAACTGTTGTTGCTGATGCATAGTCTCCTCCTAAACACACTTCCAGAGAGCACGTCGCAGTCGGTTTGCGGCGTGAGGGTTTAAGGTCGCGAGGTTTAGATACCGAAAATCAGCCTCTGTTCCCGATTGCCCTGGGGATAGAACGCGGAAAGAGGGAGAGCTTGCGTTGCTACCTCATTGATGCGACCCGATTCGATTGCGATGGCTGAGTGAAAAGTGCTTTGTACTTTGTTCTTTGCACTTTGTAGTTGGTTTTGGTCAATCTGAATGGGAGCGACTAAATAGCGCTAATGTTTGTCACCTCCCAAATCGGGAAAACACAACACCCAGGACCACCGCCAGCGAAGCAGCTAGTCAGCTACTCGCAGACAGTTTTCCGTTGCTCTAGTTCTTATTACCGGATGAAGGGGAAAAGTTACGGCGTAGCTAGAATGAAAAGGACAGCGTTAGTATTTCAGGTTGGTGGTACCAGTACCACGGGTTATCAGAGTTAACTACTACAGATCGAGCATCTGTTTGATTTTTCGACTCTCCTTCATCGGCTATGCCGTCACCCGTGCGGTAAGGCTATGCCAGGCTATGCCTTACCGGGAGCGCGGCAATATAGACTCGAGGCTATGCCTCCACCAGTTGGGTCGAGGCCCAGCCTCAGGAAGAACGGGGAGGCATCTTGGCCTTACCACACGGGGGGCGGCATAGCCGTAATGCAAATTCAGCGGTTTACCTCCTTGGCTCTTTGTGTCACCTGCTTCCTTCCTCGCCCTCACCGACGAACTCAATTCCTCAGCTAACCACTATTTTGCTGACGTGAGTCCGATTCCGACGTAACCTAAGCGAACCATGTCTGACTCTAAGCGCAAGGACGGTGTTCAAGACAAAGCCGTCAAGGTTGTCGACTCAATCCAGGCAACCTGCTGTGTAGTTGGTGCTGGGCCAAGCGGGTCGATCTTGTCCCTGCTCCTGGCGCGTCGGGGAATTCCAATCACCCTGCTCGAAGCCCACGACGACTTCGACCGAGATTTTCGTGGAGACACGATTCATCCATCAGTCCTTCACCTCATGGACGAACTAGGTCTTGCCGAACGTCTCCTGAAGCTGCGTCACAGCAGACTTCACATGGCTACTATTTCAACGCCTGACGGCCCGATTACTTTTGCTGATTTCAGTCGCGTAGATAAGAAGTTCCCTTTCATCATGATGGTTCCCCAAGCGCACTTTCTTGAGTTCATCACGAATGAAGCAAAGCAATATCCAGGCTTCCGTTTGCTCATGGGTGCGAGCGTTCAGGAGTTAATCGAGGACGACGGAATCGTACGCGGCGTGCGTTATCGCGCGGACGATGGCTGGCACGAAGTCCGGGCCACACTTACGGTCGGAGCGGACGGTCGATCTTCGCGAATCAGGAGACTTGCAGAATTTGAGCCCATCAAGACTTCGCCGCCAATGGACATTCTCTGGTTTCGCATACCTCGCAAGCCTGACGACCCCGAAGGCGTACTCGGATATTTGGGCCGCGGCCATGGCTTGGTTTTGCTGGATCGTCTAACCGAATGGCAGGTGGGTTTCATCATCATTAAGGGCAGCTACAGCCAGATCCGCGCCGCTGGTTTGGAAGCTCTCCGAAAAGAGATCGCTGGACTCATGACGGCGTTCCCCGACCGCATCGAGCATTTGCAGGACTGGAAACAAGTCTCAATACTTTCTGTCGAATCGAGCCGCGTGCCGACGTGGTACAAGCCGGGCTTGTTGCTGATTGGCGATGCAGCTCACGTAATGTCGCCGGTGGGTGGTGTGGGAATCAACTACGCGATACAGGACGCTGTGGTGGCGGCGAATGTTCTGACTGAGTCGCTTAAGGCTGGTCAGGTGACGACTGACGCTCTGGCGGAAGTTCAGAAGCAGCGGGAGCTTCCCACGAAGGTCATCCAGTGGTTGCAGGCACAGGGTCAGAAGCGAGTGATTACAGCGGCGCTAAGATCTAATCAACCACTTAGCGTTCCGTGGTTTGTTCGGCTCTTGCTGCACGTACCATTCATCGGTGATTTACCCGCACGACTGATCGCGCATGGCGTGAAAACAGTCCATATTAACCAGTCGTAACGAGAATGGCACTTGCCAGGTGCACGTGCGCGGCTCTTATTCAAACTCAAACTAAAGTCGCGTTTGACACTTTTCGAACGGGTACGGTAAGTTAGGCCACTCGCTGTAAACACTAACAGCTTATTGCGTCCCGTTCGTCTAGTGGCCTAGGACACCGCCCTTTCACGGCGGCGACACGGGTTCGACTCCCGTACGGGACGCCAATATTCCTATCCTCTTCAATATAAGCCGAAACATTAGGCGGGGATTTTGCTGGGATCACACGGATCCACTTTCCAGGCACGACTTTCGTGTAATAATGAGCGCGCTTTGGTATACATCAAGGTGATTCCGTAAAAGGTCCAACGCGGTTCGTCGCTACGCCTTGCGCGCCCAGGATGAGGGAGTCGGCAATACGACCAAATCAGAGCATCACCCAACTGCTGGTGAATTGGGGTAGCGGCGACAAAGCTGCGCTTGACCAGTTGATTCCACTTGTCTACGAGGAGCACCGCAAACTGGCCGCCAGTTATCTCCGCCAAGGCCGGACCACACACGATTCAGGCCACCGCTTTGGTTCACGAAGCCTATGTCCGGCTGGCTAACCAGTCGAGTATCTCAATGGAAAATCTCGCGCAGTTCTTTGGCCTGGCAGCGAAAATCATGCGAGACATTCTGGTTGGCCACGCGCGCAAGCGTCTGGCTGCAAAACGCGGGGGCCAGCAGGGTTCCTGCGTGCTAACGATATCTACAACCTCAAGCTGCCGGCCGAGCTTGTGGTACTGAGCGCGTGTCAGACGGGGCTCGGCAAAGAGATCAAAGGCGAAGGACTGGTGGGACTCACACGCGGATTCATGTACGCGGGCGCGGCGCGCGTGGTCGTTAGTCTGTGGAACGTCAACGACAAAGCAACCGCCGATCTGATGACAAAGTTTTACGAGAAGATGTTGAAGCAGGGGCAGCGCCCGGCGGCAGCGTTGCGCGCGGCGCAGGTTGAGATGTGGAAGCAAAAGCAATGGTAGTCGCCATATTACTGGGCCGCATTTACCATGCAGGGCGAGTGGAGGTGAGGTATGCGAACGAAGAGTCGAACGAGCGAGCGGTTCATTCAGCAGACTTGGCTCGTGGTGGCACTGCTGCTCTGCCTTCAACCTGCGGCGCTTGCGCGTGGCTCGATCAATCAGGAGCAAAACGAAGTCAGAGAGCTGGAGCCAGGACGGATGGTCGAGCGCGAGATCGCCGGCGGCGAGTCGCATAAGTATAAGTTCACGCTTCAGGCGGGGCAGTTCGTCCGCGTCGTGGTCGAGCAGAAGAAGATTGACGTGGCGCTCAAGATCGCGGCTCCGGACGGCGAGCAATTGATTGAAGCCAATTTCGGAGAGGTTGGTGAACTGGAGTCGCTCTCTGCGGAAGCGGCGGCGGGCGGTGAGCATCAGCTCACAATAAGGGCCAATGGCGCGGCCGGCTCTTACCGGGTGCGGCTGGAAGTAAAGGCGGCGGCTTCGGCGCAGGACAAGCAGCGCATGACCGCCGAGCGATTGCTCGTTGATGTCGCCAAGTCGTTTCATCAGGGGGCGGGGGCGCTTGCGACAACGATTGAGAAAGCGCGACAGGCGCTCACGCTCTGGCGCGAGCTGGGAGACCGACACTGGGAAGCTGCCACGGCCAACATAATTGGCCAGGCTTATGTAACGGTTGGGACATCCGAGCAGGCAATTGAAGCTTTAAATCAAGCGCTTGGCATCCGGCGTGAGTTGAAATATCGCACTGGCGAAGGAATCACGCTCCTCAATCTGGGCGGCGCCTATCACACTCTGGGCCGTTACGAGAAAGCGATTGAATATTACGAGCAGGCGCTGGTGATCTTTCGTGAGTTGAAGAATCGTCTGGCCGAAGGAAACACGCTCTACAATCTGGGCGATGCCTCTGGCAGTCTGAGCCGCAACGAGAAAGCGATTGAGTATTACGAGCAGGCGCTGGCGATCCAGCGTGAGGTGAAGAATCGCCGGGTCGAAGGATACGCGCTCGGTAGCATGGGCAATGCCTATCGCAATCTGGGCCGTTACCAGAAAGCGATTGAATATTTAGAGCAGGAGCTGGCTATCAACCGTGAGGTGAAGGATCGCTCTGGCGAAGGATACACGCTCAACAATCTGGGCCTCGCCTATTCCAAAATGAGCCGCTACGAGAAGGCGACCGAGCACTGCGAGCAAGCGCTGGCGATCTTTCGTGAAGTAAAGGAGCGAGACGGTGAGGCAGCTGCACTTTATAACTTGGCCCAAACCGAACGGGCGCAGGGCAGTCTCCCTGCGGCACGTACCCACATCGAGGAGAACCTGAAACTTGAAGAGGCCACGCGGGCCGACATCGTCACCCCGGAATCCCGCACCTCCTTTCTCGCCACCGTGCAACGTTCCTATGGGCTGTACATGGACATCCTCATGAGCCAACACAGGGCGGAACCGACCAAAGGCTTGGATGCGCTTGCCGTCGAGACGAGCGAGCGCCAGCGCGCCCGCAGCCTGCTCGACCTGCTCACCGAAGCCCGCGCCGACCTGCGCCGGGGCGTGGACGCCGCGCTGATCGAGCGCGAGCGTAGCCTCGGCAAACAACTCAACGACAAAGCCCGGACGCAGACCAGCACGCCGGAGCAGGCTGCCGCCCTGAAGCGAGAGATCAGCCAACTCGAAAACGACTACGAGCAGGCGCAGTCCGCCATCCGCAAAGCCAGCCCGCACTACGCGGCGCTAATCCAACCGCAGCCGCTCAAGCTCAGGGAGATTCAAGCGCAGCTCGACGCCGACACCCTGCTACTCGAATACGCGCTCGGCGAGGAGCGCAGCTACCTCTGGGCGATCACCAAAGCCTCGCTGACCAGCTATGAACTGCCGAAGGGTGAATTGATTGAGAAAAACGCGCGACAGGTCTACGAACTTCTGACGGCGCGCAGCGCCAACAAACGCGGCGAGACCGCCCCGCAAAGACAGGAGCGCATCAGTCAAGCGGAAGCGAAACTGCCCGCCGCCGCGCAGGAATTGAGCCGAACCCTCCTCGCGCCCGTTGCCGCTCAGCTTGGTAACAAACGGCTGGTCATCGTCGCCGACGGGGCGTTGCAATACATCCCGTTGGCAATGTTACCCGACCCGTCAGTTGTCAATAGTCAGTCGTCTGTTGCAAAAGGTAACGCACAGCCCTTAATAGTCAATCACGAAGTAATCAGCTTGCCATCTGCTTCGGCGCTGGCGATTCAACGCAGCGAGTTGGCTGGCCGTCAGCTAGCACCGAAGATGTTGGCAGTGATCGCCGATCCGGTGTTTGATCGCACCGATTCACGCTTCACCATTCCGGCGAGCGAGACCCGAAACAAGACGCAGACGCAAACCATCTCCGGCGACGACGCCCGCAGCATCGAGCACCTTGCGGAAAAGTCGGGCGACAAGGCAGGTGTCACAACGCTCAGATTGGTGATCCCGCGTTTGCCGTTCACCAGACAGGAAGCCACCCGAGTGCTCGCCCTCGCGCCGAAGAATTCCAGTTTTGGCGCGATAGATTTTCAGGCGAGTCGGGCGACCGCGCTTGATCCGGCTCTGGGCCAGTATCGCTACGTGCATTTCGCCACGCACGGCGTGCTCGACACTGAACGACCGGGCTTGTCGGCGCTTGTACTTTCGATGGTGGACCAGCAAGGCAAACCACAGAACGGCTTTCTGCGTGCCAACGATATCTACAACGTCAAGCTGCCTGCCGAGCTAGTGGTGTTGAGCGCCTGTCAGACGGGACTCGGCAAAGAGATCAAAGGCGAAGGACTCGTCGGACTCACTCGCGGATTCATGTATGCCGGCGCGGCGCGGGTTGTCGTCAGTTTGTGGAACGTGAACGACAAAGCGACCGCCGACCTGATGACTAAGTTCTACGAAAAGATGTTGAAGCAAGGCGCGCGACCGGCAGCAGCACTGCGTGCAGCGCAGGTCGAGATGTGGAAGCAGAAGCAACGGCAGTCGCCTTACTACTGGGCCGCCTTCACCATGCAGGGCGAGTGGCGGTGAGCATGAAACAGTTAACGTCCAGCCTTTTTGCCGCGACTGAAAGGGAATAATTTGCCGTTGCTCCCCTAGCCATTTCTATTTCTCTGCCTGAGGGGATCCAACCGCAAAATCCGGTTTCATAGATAGAGAGATCAGCCTTCTTTAATATTAGTGCTTGGCGGCGCGAGTTTCCCGTACCTCGCGTGCGAGGCTTATGTGTTCTCCCCAGTACGGGCAAGGAGTCAAATTATGAAACGCATTCTCGCAACCACTTTGCTCATTCTATCCGCAACCTCAGTCGCCTTCGGCCAGTGCAGCGAAGCAGACAAGCAAAAACTGATGGCCTCTGACAAGACTTGGGGGGAGGCCGCCCGCCGCGGCGACAAAGCCTTCCTGCAAAACGTCTACGCCGACGAATACACGAACATGAGCCCCGCCGGTACGCTGACTAAGACGATGGCCATCGAAAATGCCGTCCGTGACGCCGACCGGCGCAAGGCTAACCCGCAGAGCGCAGACAGCGTCTCCCACGATTCCTACGTCATCACCTGCACGCCGAACACTGCGACCATCACACACCGAAACGTCATTACCGCGAAGGTGGACGGCAAAGAGCGGATTGTCTACACGCGCAGCGTCCACTTCCTTGAGAAACGGGGCGGAGAGTGGAAGGTGGTCAGCGACGCTGGCGGGCCGCTGAACGACGCCGGACAGTTGTTCTACATGGAGATGGACTGGAGCGACGCCGACCAGAAGGGCGACGTGGCCTGGTTCGAGCGGAATTTCGCGGACGACTTCTACGGCGTGAGCAGCCTGACGGGAAAGCTCAACACTAAGGCGGAGGAGCTCGCTGAGATCCGGAACAGGAAGGAGGTGATTGATTCCGCTGTGTCCTCGGACATGGAAGCGCGGGTGGAGGGCAATACGGGGATAGTCACCGGTGTGTACCGCCTCACCGGGCGCGATGATAAGGGACAGCCGATGGATCGCCGGATTCGCTACACCGATGTTTACGTCAAGCGCGACGGGCGCTGGCTGGTCGTCGGCTCGCAGGGCACGCTCATCAAGTAAGAGTGGCGAGTTATCCAACACGCTTTGCGGACTCCGCCCGAAGAACTTAACCGGGCCGGGTCCGCAATCCGCGAGGATTCGGTTGCCGACCTCGAGGCGAGAGTGGTCTGTCGGAATCCGATGCGTTCCTTGCGTGAGGGGATTCACCCGGAGATTTCGGTCTAATAGATGTCAGGGCGGCTGTTGCCTGAAACGAGTGCGGCGACAGTCAAAACAACGTCCGTTTGCTTTTGCACTCAGCGGAATAGAAGAGGAGATATTATGAAACACAATCGCATATTAATTGTTTCGCTCGTCGTCCTTCTGTTGGCCACGAGCGTCGTGGTCCTGGCACAAGTCAATCGCCCGTATCGCAACGGCTCGGTTTGGAACGTCGCCTTTATCCGAATGAAACCCGGAATGGAGACAGCATACCTGAACTACATTGCCACCGATTGGAAAAGAAACCAGGAAGCGTCGAAAAAAGAAGGGCTGATCCTTTCGTACAAGGTTTTAACCACCGAAGCGCATGGAGGAGCCGATTTCAACATTATGCTGATGACGGAGTACAAGGATCTAGCCACCATGGAAGCGAACGAGAACAAAGCAGACAACCTCGCACAGCAGATCGTTGGAAACGATCAAAAGCAGATGCAGGGGTACAAAGAGCGACTCGAAATCCGGGAAGTCTTGCAAGACCGCCTGGCGCGGGAAATAATTCTGGAACCGCGACGTTAAAACAACGCAAGCCGTCCGACAAGTCACTGACGTGAGGGCGAAACAGTGACCCTGATCACGCGTGTTTTGAAACTCGGTGTTGCGTGTTTTCGGTTTCGCCCCACGTCAACTCCGGCGGAGAGATCAGACTTTTTGGACCGCTTGGTGAAGTTGGCAAGTTGCGATTTCCCGCTCGGGTGCAGGGGTCTACAGAGTACGGCCTGGACAGTCTGAAGGCTAAACTCTGAACGTGGCCCGCACCCGTTCGAGAACGGGAGGAAAGAGACGATGATGACACCTGGCAGAAAGACATTCCAACATGCTGCGTACTCGTGGCGTGGGTGATGACACTTTGTGTTGTTGGTTTGCCGGTGGCTATGGCCCAGCAGGCGCAAGAAGACGCGACACGACATCTGTGGGACACAGCATTTATTAATCAAGGGAGCAAGCGAGCAGCAGCCAGGAGAACCGTCAGGCGGAACTATCGAGTTGTCCTCCTCATGTGCCGGTCACGGGAGTGTCGGCAGACACTGTGATTGGCGTCACGCTTTGGCGGTTGCGTCCCTCGCGGTCGGCGGATACGGACGAAAGGATCATCACCCACGACGGCCCGGAATCGGTTGAGTGGCTCCCTGAACGCGTATCGTCCACCGGGAGATTGTCCGAAGGCGATCGCATCCGCATTAGTATCGAGGCAGCGCGCACTGGCTATCTCTACGTCGCAAAGGTAGCCATTCGAGGCCAGAAAGAACATCTGGTCTTCAAAGGCATCTGCCGTCAACGGCCATCCGTGACTGAAAACGACCGGCTGACCGGTGCCCCAGTCTTTGTAGTAAATCTGCGTTCCATCTTTTGTCGTGATAGTACTCATAACACTCTCCTTTTTTGTGTGCGTTCTCGTAACTTCAAGTTTTCCGAATTCCTCGAGCGGCGACGGCTGCGGCCGGCTTAGTTGCTCCTGCTACTGCTCTTGAGCATCACGCGACCTGCGAACTCGTCTTCGCGACCGTGGCGGCGCCAGCCTCTACCCGTCCGATGTCGCCATCCTGTTCACGTCACAGTTCGGCGGCGGTGTTGTGCCGCAGTGGGAGGCCGCGTCGAGTGATGTCAGCCTGCGGGGTTCGTGGGGGTGCGGGAGACCGGTCTGATGTGGGCGAACATGCTGCGGGCGTTCCAGGTTGGGAAGGCTCTTACGAGCGACGGGTGGCCGTCGAGTTGGATGCGGTCCTCGCGGGTGGCTTG
>JAMQPH010000512.1 GCA_023717605.1 Pyrinomonadaceae bacterium | reverse complement strand
CAGCACTCTTAAGTCGACTATGAAACGGTCTTAACAACCGGCGCAATACTATTCGTGTAAGGAACACCAACAGTGGCCCGGTGTTGCCTGAGCCTACAATTCCAGCAGGTGGCCCATCTTTTTCTTTTTCGTCGATAGGTACTTTTGTGCTAATTGGTGCGAATCTACCTGAATGGAAACCCTTTCGACGATGTTCAACCCCGCATCTTCAAGGGCGCGCAATTTAAGCGGATTATTTGAGATGACACGGACCTGGCAAAGGCCCAGGTCAAATAGGATTTCTGCGCACTGCCTGTACTCACGCAGGTCGACGGCAAGGCCTAGCTGCTCATTGGCTTCTACCGTGTCAGCACCTTCGTCCTGAAGAGCGTATGCTCGGATCTTGTTGAGGATGCCGATGCCCCGCCCTTCTTGTAGCTGATAAACGACTGCCCCCCGACCTTCTTCCTGGATCATTTGCATGGTCTGGTGGAGTTGCTCCCCGCAGTCGCACTTTGTGGAGCTGAAGACATCGCCGGTTAGACACTGAGAGTGGATGCGCGCCAACGTGGGGATCTCGCGACGCATCTCCCCCTTATAAAGAACCACAAATTCCTCATCACTGACGAGTGAACGATAGCCGGCGATCTTGAACTCGCCCCATTCGGTAGGTAGATTGGCCACGGCCACTCTTTCCACCGAGAGAGCGTCAGTCAGCTCTGAACACGTAGCTGTGAAGGTCTCCATCAATTGGGATCTCACTTCCTGGTGCCATTGCCTTGCGAAGAGTGCACAATGTGCCTCGTAGTTTTCGAGAAGGATTTGGCCGTACCCCAATTATAGAAGCAAGCGAAGCCGGCCACAAGCAGACGCCACTATTGCCGGGGCCTTTGGCAGTTCGCACCAGAACGCTCCCCAATTAGTTGTAGTTGCTACAGCAACTCCTCCACGATAAGATGCGTGCGAGAGTAACACTTGGATCCAGCATTCGAAGGACCACGCTGCGAGGCAGCCGCGCGAATTACCTCTTCGACCAATGACGACTGAAAACGACGACGAATCCGCCAGGACCCATCTGGGCCCGCTTCCCGACGCCGCAAAGCCTCCTCATGGCGAGCGTCGCCCAGCGTTGGTATCTCTGCGAGGCGAACTGTTGGCAGTATCCATCCCGCTTGAACGCGATGAAGTAACTCTCGGTCGGGCCCTGGAAGCGGATGTTCGCGTCAACGATTCTCGGGCGTCTCGGCTTCATGCCCGTATCAAGACCGAGAGGGATCCTCAAAATGGTGAATTGCGCTACAAGATTACAGACTTAGGTTCGACAAATGGCACCCTGGTAAACGGGAAGTTGCTTACCGAAACGATCCTAAGTGAAGGTGACAAGATCGCCATCGGAGACCATCTGTTCAGGTTCGATATGCTGGACGATATCGACCGTGAGTTTCAACAGCAGATTCATCGCCTGCTCGCTCACGACGAACTCACTGGGCTCCTAACCAGCAAGTCGTTTTTCTCCGAGCTGCGGCGCGAAGCCGGCAGAGCCGAGGCCGAGTCGCTTCCCTTTTGTGTTTTGATGATGGATCTTGATCACTTCAAAGCGGTAAACGACACTTATGGGCACCTGGTAGGCAGTCAAACGCTTGCCACAATTGGGGCCGTCATTAAGACAGCCCTTCGAGCGGGAGATGTTGCCGCCCGGTTCGGAGGTGAGGAGTTTGCGGCTTTCCTTCTGGATGCTGACTACGCGCAAGGACTTGTTGCGGCCGAGCGTGTCCGCTCAGCCGTTCAAGACCACGATTTCCCTGCAGTTCGTCATGACGCCCCTGGAGATCAAACTCACCACATCACGATCAGTATTGGAATCTCGGCATTTCCCGATGACGCAAGAGATCCAATACACCTAATTGAACTGGCCGATGCGGCCCTCTATCGCGCCAAACGTGGCGGCCGAAACCGCATTTGCGCCTATCGCCATTCGATTGCGGCGACCGAAGGCCCCTTGCCTCCGCGACGAAGATGAGCCCCACGAACTTTCCTTCAAGAATCCCGCTTTCGTCATTAGCATTTATGAAACGACATAGGCTTTCCAGCGTGTAAGGCCTACCTGAGCGGATCACCCGCTCGAAGTTAGGTATGCTTGCACCATTTTGGGAGCGGCGTGTATGCTCTCTTCAAGTTGCGCCGGCGACCAGCCGCGAAGGAAGATAGTTCAACCTGATGTCCACAAAACTCAACCTTGCTGGCAAACCCTTTAGCAATCGTGCGTTGCCATGGACTGTGACAATCCTGGTTGTCTTCGTTTCGCTGGTGGCTTTTGTCCTTATCATACGTGCCACCGCCCGGGCGAAGACACAATCGCAGGCTGTCCAGAGTGACATCAATGCCCTTAACCAGCAGGCACAGGCGTTTCAAAAGCAAGCTGAAGAGGTGCGAATCGCGCTGACGGCGGAGCAACACAAAACCCTGGGTTCCGCACACGAATTAGTCGATCGCAAGCGCTTTTCATGGTCACGTCTATTAGCGGACCTGGAATCTGCCTTGCCGGGAAACGTAAGAGTCACCCGAATCAGTGTTCGAGATGTTGCCGCGCGCGACGACCAGACGCTTGCAGGACTGGATCTCACAGTGGTCAGCAAGGCACCTTCCACAATCACTGAAATGATTGCGAATATGGATCGGGCAGGCATTTTTCAGGCGGAGTTGCGCTCCCAGAATCTGCAAAAAGGAAGAGGAGAGACCGGCACGGAATATGAGCTATCTGTGCTCTACCGTCCGCGCGCCGGTTCTGCAACTTCAGTTAACAGCGCTGCTGCTCTCGCTTCAGCTGAGAGTACAGCCAGCCCTTCAGAAGGGAGGCCAAGATGAGCGAAGAATTGGCCGGGCCTCCACCCCCAACACGTCGCCACGACATCCGGATGAAACTTCAGCGCATACGGAGGTCGCGCAGAAGTGGAATGTTTGGCGTGGCTGAGATTATCGCACTCGGCGGTAGTGGTGTAATCCTGCTTACCGTTCTGATCAGCTACATCTACTTTTTGATACCCGCTCGATCCCACCTCCAGGAGCGCCAGTTAGAACGCTCGCGCTTACAGAACCAGTTACATAGCTCACAGGACTTGGTGCTTAAGGAACGGGACACTCAGTCTATCGTAGACAAGATTACTCAGAGCTTGGACGATTTCGAGGACAATCGGCTACCGAACCGTAACCAGGGTCGAATGAGTCTATATGATGAACTCAACCAATTGATCCACAAGAATGGACTGCGTAACACTTCGGGGCCGTCGTATACGCAACTCGAAACTCTTGATTCGAAGAAGAGCACTACCGGAGCGAAGTCGGCGAGTGCGAGGTGGCAGAGTGTTTACCCCGGGATTAGTGTCAGTCTGACTGTTGAGGGATCTTACCAGAACCTTCGCCGCTTCATTCGCAGCCTCGAGGCCAGCAAACAATTTATCATCATTAACGCAATAGAATTGGAACGGGCGACTCAAACAAATACCGCCGAGAGCGCTTCAACCAGCGGGTCCCGCGGTTCGCTCGTGAGTTTACGTTTGGACATGGCGACCTACTTTCAGCGTGCCAACGGTGAGAGTGCAGTAGAGCACTGAATATGCAGATTGCCGATACCAACAATCCGGGCGAACGGAAGAAA
>JAMQPH010000508.1 GCA_023717605.1 Pyrinomonadaceae bacterium | reverse complement strand
GAAGCCACTCAACGCAAGAGCGGGGACAGGGTCCGCCTTCCCGACCTGCGAATTTCTGTCTCTTGCAGCCTAATGCGTTGTCAGAGTCCGTCTTCAGGGTCTATTCTTGAAAGTACCACGTAGGTAGCAGCACACAACCTGACCTCTCAGAAAAGCGCGATCAAAGTGTTTATCGAGATCCAGAGTAGAGAATTGATTCTAAGTTTAGTGGCGCGCATCTCTCTGCTCGCACTGCTTGGTGTTTTGGTTCCGGTTGGCGGCAACGCCCAGGCGATCCGTGCGGGCCGAGTTCAGGGGGAGAGTCAGAAAACTCAAAAGCCTGAACCTGCGCAGCAGAAGCCAGCACCAACCGCACCCGACGATCAGAAAGAGGTGGAGACTCTCAAAATCGAGACGGACCTCGTGACCGTACCTGTGATCGCCACCGATCGAAACGGACTTTACATCCCCGATTTGCAACAGAAGGACTTTTCTATATCTGAAGATGGCGTGACGCAGGAGATAGCCTTCTTTGCCACGATCAGTGTGCCCTTTCACGTCGTCTTGATGCTTGACACAAGTGCCAGCACGCAGGAAAAGCTCAGGTTGATCCAGCAGGCGGCAGTGGCGTTCGTCGAGCAGTTGCAAAGCAGGGATCGAGTAAAAGTGATCTCATTTGATGACCAGGTTCATGACCTCAATGACTTTACCAACGATCGGGTAGCCCTTAAAACTGCAATCAACCGTGCACGTTCCGGGCAAGGTACGAAGCTTTACGATGCATTTGCGCTGGCGCTTTCCTCGCTGGGCAGAATTCAAGGTCGAAAGGCGATTGTGCTCTTCACCGACGGGGTGGATTATCATAGCGACCACGCTAGTTTCGATGGGACGCTGCGAGGACTGGATGAAGAAGGGGTGTTGGTTTACCCGATTCGGTATGACACCCGTGACGCTACCGAACGTATCGCTCGGGAGTCGGATCAAGTTCCACAGCTACCGACAATCGGAGTGATGAGAACACCTCCGGCCGGCACCACCGTCCCGACATTTCCCAGCGACGACCCCAATCCGATTCCTACTTCCGGTACGCGCAACAAGACGGGGCCTTTTGGCCTGCCGCTGCCTGACGAGATTCTGCGCAGGCGTCGTGAAGACGAACGCGAACGTGGGCGAGATCGCTTGCCTCCTGATCGGCTGCCTCCCACAACCAGTCGGCGGCCCGACGGCACGGATACGCGTGACACCTGGCCCGATCGAAGAAATGAACCGGACGCGATACCGGGTACTACTTCAAGGCGTGGGCAGGATTCAATCGGCATGCTGCTCGATCATCTATACTCCACGGCAGACAGTTACTTAAGAGCTCTTGCCGACAAATCAGGAGGGCGTTTGATGCGCGCTGATACTCTGGGATCGCTTCCTGAAGCGTTCGCAAGCATCGCGGCCGAGTTACGCACGCAATATTCAATCGGTTATTACCCTACCAATAAGGCGCGCGATGAAGGATATCGAACAATCAAGGTCACCAGTACTCGTGAGAATGTAGCCATCCGTGCGCGCCCTGGTTATCGTGCACCCAGTGGTCGCTGAGAAGTCTCTTGTTTGCCTCGCCCAGCCATGTTAGCTTTGTTCCTCACGAAAACAGCTTAGAGAATCCATGTTAACGCGTTGCGCAAAGCGGTGGCTTCATGACAATGCCTAATCGAGACGACGCCTGGGAATTGCTGTGCGAATACACGAAGGGTGACAGCCTGCGTAAGCATGCGCTTGCAGTCGAGGCGGCAATGCGCGCGGCAGCTAAACGCTATGGCGCCGCTGACGCTGATGTCGATGAGTGGGGACTGGTTGGACTGCTGCACGATTTTGATTACGAAATGTTTCCCACTCCGGACCAGCACCCGTTTACCGGCGCCAACATACTCTGCGGTCGCGGTTATTCTGATCGGATAGTCCGGGCAATCATGGGCCACGCAACCTATACCGGCGTGCCGCGGGACACGGATCTGGCTCGGGCGCTCTTCGCCACAGATGAACTCTGTGGCTTTCTGGTGGCTTGCGCACTGGTGCGACCGAATAAGAGTCTCGATGACTTGGAAGTTTCTTCCGTGAAGAAGAAACTGAAGGACAAGGCCTTTGCTCGCTCAGTTAATCGAGAAGATATCCGGCTGGGTGTGGAGGAGTTGGGTGTGCCCATCGAGGATCATATTCGCTTTGTGATAGATGCTCTGCGGCCGGTACAAAAGGAGATTGGTCTGAATTCCGCTGCAACGTCGTGAGGGCTTATCGCATAGCGTTCAGCCGACGTTACGAGGCATTGCCGGCTGCGGCGGTTGTGTTGGCGTCGCGCGCGAGGTCAAGACCGAGGCCAGGATAAAAATTCCCAGACTCAGGAAGGCGGCGAGAATACCGGTCAATAGTGCTTGCGTCTTGCGCCGGCGAGCAGTGTGTCGATACACGAAAATGGCTGCGAGGACGACGGCGCCCACGGGAAGTATGAATGTAGAAGCAATTAAGAGGTCAGGCGCGGAGAGTACTTTGAGCGAGGATGACTTTCCCAGGATGATCGCGATTGAAGCGCCCGAACCGACAATGGCCGACACGAACGAGGCAACAAGTACCAGCTTCAGGCGCATACCATCTGATCCTTCGGTGTTAGGCTGTGAAAACTTTGGCTTGTTTGAAGCAGTACTTCCAGGCTCCCACGTGCGTCGCCAAGAATACCATACGCTACAAGCCCGGTTGCCCAGGCAATTCCGGATTTTCTAACTAATATTCGTTAAAGGATTAATGGCCCAGCAGAGATGCTAACCAGAAGCGCCTTAATTTATCTTTCACGTCACGAAGGACTCAAGGAATTTGCGGCCCACTTTAGGCCTTTTCAGAAAATGACCACCCGCTTCGTGGCGGGCGAAACCATCGAAGAAGCAGTCGTGGCCATTCGCGAACTCAATATCGCAGGATGCAGCGCTTCATTTGATCACCTTAACGAATCTGTGGCGAATGCCGAGGAAGCGGAGAAAGAAGTAGCAGAGTATCTGCGAATTCTCGATCAGATTGAAAAAACTGGCATCAACTCAAACGCTTCAATCAAGCTCACGCAGTTTGGACTCGAAGTAGATCCGGAACTGGCCTACAAAAACGCGCGCACGGTGGTTGCGGACGCTGCACAGCGCGGGAATTTTGTCAGGGTCGACATGGAAAGCTCCAGCGTCACCCAGGTGACCATAGATATTTTCAAACGGCTGCGAAGTGAGTTTGGTTTAAATGACGTCGGCATCGTTTTGCAGTCGTATCTGCGACGCACCTACGCGGACGCGCAGGATTTACTAAAGATTCCCGCTCGCATACGGATCTGCAAAGGCGCTTACAACGAACCTCCGGAGCTCGCCTTTCCGGACAAGAAAGACACGGATGAAAACTACGTCCGCGTAATGCAACTATTGCTTTCGAGCGGCGTCTATCACGGTATTGCCACTCACGATCCGAAGATGATTGACGCTACGATTGAGTTTGCCGGGCGTGAGGGGATTGGCAAAGAGGCTTTTGAGTTTCAGATGCTCTACGGTGTGCGTCGAGATCTTCAGCACCAGCTTGCCGATGATGGTTACAACATGAGGGTCTATGTGCCCTGTGGAAAACACTGGTATCCTTACTTCATGAGACGTCTGGCTGAACGTCCGGCGAACATCTGGTTTGTACTGAAGAACCTATTCAAAGGTTGAGGCGATAGGCGCTATGTACTGCACGCATTGTGGGGCTGAAGAGCAACACTCCAAAGCATACTGCCGCCACTGTGGCAAGTGGATCGGCGGTTCAGCTCCCGAGGCGCGCATAACGGTCATGATCATCTTTAATGCGCTGAGTGCTCTCTTTGGTGCGGCGTCCGCCATAGCACTATTTTCCAACATGGGTAAGGGCGCGGAGTGGCCAATTAATCTTGCCGGTACGTTCTGCCTCATTATTTCCGTTTACCAGACAATTAGCTTTATCTTTGCGCTCAGTTTGCGGATGCGACTAAAACGAGGCAAAGATCAACGTGAATTGGATTCGCTCGATGAGGTGCCAGCATTGCGCGCAGCAGATACATCGCAATTCGTACGGCCGCCGAGTGTGACCGAGAATTACTACCGAACTCCTGGAGCGTAAGAGATGAGCGATTGGCTCTGGATCTTATGGTGCGTGCTTGGTCTGACTCTTATCGTCGCCGAGGTCTTCACGAGCGGATTTGTACTGCTTTGGTTTGGAATTGGCGCGCTGGCGGCTGCATTCGCGGGTTTGATTGGTATAGATAGCATGGCGGTGCAGTTCTTAATCTTCGCCACCGTGTCGATCGGACTCACCATTGCCTCCCGCACCATCTTTGTAAATTACTTTACTCGTCAAAGGCCAGGTGAGGAGCTACGCATGGGCATGGAGGCATTGCCCGGAAAAATTGGCACGGTGGTCTCATCGAGTAAGGGAGCACTCAACGAGGGAGCCGTGAAGGTCTTGGGTTCTACCTGGACCGCGTATCCTGCCAATGGCGAATCACCACTTGAAGCAGGTGAACGCGTTCGCATCGAGAGCATCGAGGGAGCATCGATCTATGTGCGGCGGATTGATGAAGGCACGGACTGGCGACAGAAGTCTATAACAGAGTAACTTAGATTTTTCGTACTTTACTGTACCTCACCTAAAGACGGATTCATTTTTCATATCTCATTTGACATTTCTCAGTTTTCATTGGGACGCCTCCGGGGTTGAAGTCTTCTGGGTTTTTACTCGAGGACTTGTGGCAAAGTAAAGGCAAGGGATCGACGAGTATCCCCAATCACAAATGAGAAATGTCAAATGAGATATGAAAAATGAGTCCCTTTTGGCCAGAGACTTACGAGCGTCGGGGTGAGGCTACTCTTCCTGCGGTTCGGTATCCGCCTCGTAATTGTCGTCAAGGGTCTTGTCTTCTTCAAGTTGCGGCAGTTCGATGGTGACGCGATCACTGGAGGGTTCCTCGAGGTCGTCGCCGAGAAAACGCGCGAGCACAACGGTGATGTTGTCCTCTCCGCCACGGTTATTGGCTTCCGCAATCAACTCGTCACACGCGACATCCAGCTCGGGGTTACTGGCAAGTATGTTCTGAATATCTTCCGACCGCAGTTTTCCGGACAATCCATCGCTACATAGCAACAACGTATCTCCGCGCCGCAGTCGAATCTTTCCGGTGACCGGAGTGACATCGTTCTGAGCACCCAATGCCTGCAGGATTACGTTCCGAAACATGTGCGTTTCAGCTTCAGCTTCGCTGATCTGCCCTACGTCCACCAGCTGCTGCACAAGCGATTGATCTTTGGTTGCCAGGCGAATCTGCTCCTTGCGGATTATATAACCCCGGCTATCGCCAACCTGGACCAGATCCAACATGTCGCCCTTCACTGCAGCTCCGGTGAAGGTGGCTCCCATTCCCGCGCAGCGTGAATCTTCTTGACTTCGGAGGTGAATCGCCAGATTGGCGTAGACGGTAGCGTTCTTGAGGCAGTCGACCAGTGGGATCTCCGGATCACAACCGTTTTCAGATTCGTTTCCCATTAGCATTTCGCGCACAGAATCAACGGCCATGCGGCTGGCCACGTCACCGGCAAGCGCACCGCCCATCCCATCCGAAACGACTAGCACCAGTCCCTGTTCGCCGAGGTCAAGTTTCGTGAGCTCCTGAGGTGGTTCAGACCCGTCCGAACCGGTCCAGGTTTTCTGGCTGGATAGATCCAGCACCAGGAAATTGTCTTCATTTCCACGGCGGACGCGGCCGACGTCTGATTTTGCGTGAAGCTCTACGATCATAAGGGGAGTAAAGGACGATCTCTACAAGCCTGGATTTTAACCCTTCACAGTTTAACTGTCACTCGCCTGGATAGCTATATTTGTTTTAATGCTTGATCGAGATCCGCGATTATGTCATCCGTGTCTTCAAGACCAACTGAAATGCGCACCAGACCATCTGTGATCCCGAGCCGCTCTCGTTTTTCCACGTCCACCGAGGCGTGAGTCATGGTGGCCGGATGCGAGATCAAAGTTTCAACTCCCCCGAGACTCTCAGCAAGCGTACAAAGCTTAACTGATTCCAGTACCTTCCGCGCCGCCTCAAGTGAGCCTACCTCGAACGCCACCATACCGCCAAAACCTTTTTGCTGGCGTCTGGCCAGGGCATGTTGGGGATGAGAAGCAGAGCCTGGATAGTAAACCTTCTTAACCTTCGGGTGCTCTTCAAGGAAAGCGGCCACGGCGCGCCCCGTTTTGTCATGCTGTTCCATTCGCAGCGCCAGTGTTTTTGTGCCGCGCATCACCAACCACGAGTCGAACGGCGATAGAATCGCTCCGGCGCTGTTCTGGATGAAGCCGATCCAGGCAGCATCCTCTTCGTTATTGAGCACGACTACGCCACCAATTCCGTCTGAGTGTCCGTTCAAGTACTTCGTCGTCGAATGGACCACGATGTCAACTCCGAAATCAAGTGGACGCTGCAGGTAAGGGGACATGAAGGTATTGTCGCAAACCACTCGAGCCCCTGCCCG
>JAMQPH010000475.1 GCA_023717605.1 Pyrinomonadaceae bacterium | reverse complement strand
TCTACAC
This sequence comes from Pyrinomonadaceae bacterium, assembly GCA_023717605.1. Taxonomy (GTDB): domain Bacteria; phylum Acidobacteriota; class Blastocatellia; order Pyrinomonadales; family Pyrinomonadaceae; genus PSRF01. Next base: position 5,933 of record JAMQPH010000475.1, on the reverse strand, counting down.
CACGGTTGAGTTAAGGCCTGTTCGTACCTATGTGACTCTCGCTAACCTCTGGCGTGCCTTGGGTCTCGAATTCATCACCAACCTGGATCAGCGTTGGCCGGCTTTGCGTTTCACCCGCAAGTTTTGGGAGTTCTATTTGAGCACCATCTTTCGAGGCAAGGAACTCCATTTCGAATTTGAAGCTGTCAAGGCGGATCTTGATCGGTCTGCAAGTGTCAGTCCCGCCGTTCAGAAATAAGCTTCAGGTTCACACTGAACCGTCTGATAAGTCCACGCATAAATCCACTTTTCCGGAGTTTCCTCCGAACAATCAGTTATTTCAAAACTAAGCAAGACGTCTCAAGCGATCAGACGCGATCGAGGCGGTTCATGAATTTGTATCATGATCCAATTTTGCCAAGATTCGGGACGCGCGCATTTTCGTAATAGTCACCTAAATTATGGCATTTGAAGAGCCTTAAGTTGATAACACCTTGCGGGCATGACTCTTGCACAACGTGTCAGGGCGGCATAGTCGCCTTTCCTGGAAACAGGTAATGACGTAAAGCCGTACGTCTCCCTTCTTTTTCGTACAATTTTTCCGGAGGAAATAACATGCGAAGTAGGTTCCTTGCTTTCAAGCTCTTCTTGGGCATGGCCCTAGCCATGGTAAGTATCCTGTCGATGCCAAGCGGCGCGCAGGCGCAGTTAACGCGCGGCGCGATTAACGGGACTGTCCGGGATGAAGCCGGCGCGACGGTGGCTGGCGCAACCGTGCGAGTCGTAAATCCTAAAACCAATATTTCAAGAGACACGACCTCTAACGATGAGGGGTTCTACCGCGTCGCCGCCCTAGAACCTGGCACCTACAATGTGGTCATCGAGAAGCAGGGCTTCAACAAACTTGAAAACCGTGAGGTCATGGTACAAACGTCGCTCGAAACGACTTTCGACCCGACGTTGAAGGCAGGCGGGATCACGGAGACAGTTGACGTCACCGCTCAGTCTGAAGCCATCTCGCTCAACAAGACGAACCCGACGATCGGACTAACCGTATCGGAGCGACAGGCAGAGGAACTGCCCGTGGCGGTGGGTCGCGGTATTCTCAACCTCGCCCTGCTGTCACCGAACGTCCACGCCGCGCCCGGAGCGAACGGCATCTCAGCCAACGGCCAGAGAGCGCGCAATAACAACTTTACGATTGATGGCTCCGACAACAACGACATTACTGTGACCCTTTCGACCACCCCGGTCTTTCCCGAGGCAGTGGGCGAATTCCAAATTCAGACGAATCCCTATAGCGCCGAGTTCGGACGCAACTCCGGCGCCCAGATCAACATCATCACGAAGTCTGGGACCAACCTATTTCACGGTGACCTCTTTGAGTTCTACCGTGGAAGCCGTCTCAATGCACTCGACAACGTCGAAAAGCGCAACAACCTGACTAGGCCGTCTCGCTTCAACCGCAACCAGTTCGGCGGCACCATTAGCGGCCCGCTCCACTTGCCACGCTTCGGCATTGGCGGTCGCTCTGTGTACGACGGCCGCGACCGCACTCACTTCTTCTTCGGGTTCCAGGAAGATCGCACGCGCTCGGCCGGCGTTCTCCAGGCTGCAGTCACGATCCCGACACAGGCTGGTTTTGCCGCGCTGGCGACTGTGCCCTTGAGAGCCGGTCAGCCACTGGGTAGCCGCCAGGCAGTACTTGGCCAGATTAGCTTCCTGGGCGGCGTTTATGCTCAGAACCCGGTGTTCTCCAATCTCCAAAATACAACTGTCAATGGTGTGCCCATCCAAGTCGGCACAACCAACCTCGGCGTGGCCCAACCAAACGATACTCATACCTTCATCGTGCGCGTCGATCACCAACTCGGCGAAAAAGACAACGCCACGATCCGATACATCACGAACCAGTCGCAGGACGCGAACGTGATCAGCAATCTGACCTTCGGCGAGCGCTTTTCTGGCGCCCAGGCACTCTTCGATCAGAACCTGGCTCTCAGCGAGACTCACGTTTTCAGCGCAAACGTCATCAACGAGTTTCGTACGTCCTACATTCGCCGCAACCTCGACTTTCCTGAGAATGACACGGAGACGTTAACGACAAACATCGCCGGTTTTTTCAATTTCGGTGGCTTGAGCAACTTTCCACAGAGCCGCGTAACCAACTATTTTCAGTTCTCCGATACTTTGAGTTGGACCTTCGGTAAGCACGGTTTGAAACTCGGAGGCGACATCCGCTTCAACCAGCTCTTCAACAAGTCCGGGTTCGACCTGAAGGGTACCTACACCTTCAATAACCTTGCCGACTACCTCAACAACAACGCCTTCGCGTTTGCACAAGCCGTCTCGCCGACCAACTTCCTCGCCGAGCAGTGGCAACAGTTCTACTTTGTGCAGGACGACTGGCGTGTCACCCCGAACCTGACTATCAACCTCGGCCTCCGCTACGAGAACGCGGCCGTCCCGCTTGGCTTCTTTGGCGACCCCGATCCAGCACACCAGGCGTTCGCCATCCCCGGCCCCGTGCAGCGGGACAACAACAACTTCGCCCCGTCCATTGGCTTCGCCTACAGTCCGCGCCCGGCGGAGGGAAGTTTCTTAAGGTCGGTCTTCGGCGACGGCACTACTGTTATCCGCGGCGGCTACAGGATTAATTACGACCTTCTCTTCTACAACATCCTGGTCGTCAACGCCGGCAACTTCCCGTTCACCTCCGTGAACCAGGTTAACAATGTGGTCGATCAGTTCCCGGCCCGCGTGCCGGTGTCCGCACCGACGTTTAATCCGCTTAACCAGTTCGTCAACACGCAGGTTGACGCCAGGACGCCGTACTCGCAGCTCTTCAGCATCTCCGTCCAGCGCGAGATGTACCGCAACTACGTGCTCGAGGCCGGCTACACTGGGAGCCGCGCGCTCGATCAGATCAGGCAGCTCCACACGAATCCTGGATTACTGACCGATGCGCAGGCCGCAGCGGTGCGTGCTCGAACAGCAATCCCGTCTCTTCAGTCCCGGCGGGTCAACCCAGCGGCCGGCTCGCGCCTGATCATTGGCCCCGGCGCTCAGTCCACCTACAATGCGGGCTTTGTTTCGCTCAACCGGCGGTTTGATAGTGGCTTGCAGTTCGGCGTCTCTTACACGTTCAGCCGGAACTCCAGCAACAACGATGAGTCGCTCGGCGTGGCTGCCATAACCAACTCGTCCCCGCAGGCCCCTCAGGATACTTTCGGGATTGACACCGAAAAGAGCCTGTCGGTTTTCGACCGCACGCACCGCTTTGTAGCGAACTATCTCTACGAGGCACCAGCGCCGTGGTTCGCCAGGAACAACGGCTTTCTCCGGCAAGTCTTCGGCGGCTGGCAGATCTCGGGCATTACTTCAACCCAGTCGGGGCAGCCCTTCACGGTCTTCACCGGCGTGGACACGAATGGCAATGGCACCGCCGTGGGCGATCGCCCAAACTTCAACCCGGGCGCGCCGATTACTCTCGACCCGGTGACGGGCGACTTCCGCACTTTCACTGTGAACCCGAACAACCCGGCGTTTCTGGTTCCGCGCCTCAACCCTGCCAATCCCACCGGTCCACTCGTCTTCACGGGGAACGGCGCGATTCAGGGCAACTCGTTAGGCAACGGCAGCCTGGGCAGGAACACGTTCCGCGGCCCGGGCTTTTGGAACACGAACCTGAGCGTAGGCAAGAATTTCAGGTTTGGAGAGGACAAGCGCCTGCGGATCACTGCCGACTTCCTGAATGCCTTTAACCAGGACAATTACGGCAACCCGACGAGCAACATAAATAGCGCTAACTTCGGTCGCAACCTCAACAACTGGGGCAACCGGAGTATTACGGTAGGCGGGAAGTTCAGCTTCTAATTGGAGGGAGAGCCCTTCATCCTCGCTCTTTAGCCCTCACGCCACTTTAGAGGCACTTCCCGCGCGGGAGTGCCTCTTTTTATTTGTTTGAATGGCAGTCTTACGAAATAGACGGTTAGCTTTAGCCGTGTTTGATTTTCCGGTTGGAGTATAATGCTCACAATTATCTCATCGGAGGGAAAGGAGTAAGCAATGGCGCTAATTTCTCTGCTCTTTATCTCGGTCCTGCTTACATCTCAGCAGCCGCAACCAAACCTCAACTTTCAAGTCCCGACTGATGCAGCCGTTGGTCCTTTTAGTTGGAGGAAGGAGCGCCTGCCAGGCTGGGAGAATAGTAATGCCAGCTCGACTGTCGAAAACTATGAGCTAATGCGCTCTCGAGTCGAGAACGAAAGACGAATACAGCAGGCGCGCAACACCGGAAACAAGGCGGAACTGGGCAGGCGCGAGAGCGCCGCGAAGATGCTAGAAGACGCCACCGCTGCCAAAGACTCAGAAAAGAAAGAGCGACCGCGCGACGGTTACCGGTATAAGGTGCTTATCACTAACACTGGTTTAAAGACCATTAGGCTGGTTGATTGGGACTACTTTTTCATCGATCCGAGCACACATGAGGTCGTCGCCCGGCACCAGTTCACTAGCCAGGAGACCATCAAGCCAGGCAAGAGCAAAGAAGTCAGCGTACTCTACTTAACACCACCGGTTAAGACAGTGAGCGCCAGCATCCTCACCCAGAAAGAACCAATGCCGTTTACCGAGCAGGTCGTGATCGCGCGGATTGAATTCTCCGACGGTTCTGTCTGGCAGCATCCTTAAGCATCCTTTAAAATCGAGCATCGGTCGCGGGCGAATGACACCTGTCCGTTTTCTCGTACGCTGTTCGAAAAATCAGCACTACAGTTGAGATCACCGCCTCTTTAAGCTGGAGCTGATTCAATTACCACCGGGCTTCGAAACCCAAAGAACATCGCACTTAATCTAACTCCATCCCGCTACTTCTTCACTGTACGCTTGCCACAGAGAAGCTGCCTCGCATTGGAATATTCGTATTGGAATCCAAATTTATAGAGATGAGCTTCGGGCTGCGTTATCTTAAGTCTAATAAACTAAGAGGTTGTCCGCCGCCGATCTCGCGGCACGGGCATTGCCAGCCTACTAAAAAAGTGCGTAAAAGTACTTGCATCCCCTGCCTCTAATGCGCGTTTCGACTAGAGAGAATCAAATAGAGTCTCGCGACCGTTCCCAAGGCGAAAAGAGCTGGGTTTGCCCAGGCAAACAATCCGATCCCCAAACAAGGAGCCTACAATGAAAAATTCAACTTCCCAAGTGAGAGTTTTTGCAAGGCCGGCCGTGTTCGCGACCTTAGCAATCTTGCTGATGGGGACTTTCTGCCCGTCATTCTCCCAAAGGGTCAATTCACGTGTCAGTGGGACCGTGAAGGACTCGAGTGGATCGGTTGTACCAGGAGTCACCATCAAACTCGTGGACCTAAAAACGAAAGGTGAAGAGACGACACTAACTAACGATGAGGGATACTTTACCTTCACCGACGTGCGTGTGGGTACTTATACAGTTAGCGCTGAACGCAACGGGTTTAAGCGAGCGGAGGTGCGAAACGTCGATGTTCACGTCGACACACCTGCTAATTTGAGCATCGATCTGGAGGCTGGGGGCGTGACTGAGACTGTTTCCGTAACGGCTTCCGACGCACAATCATTAATCCGCTCAGACGATGCCAAGCTCAGCACGACGATTGATGTCAGACAGGTGCAGGACTTGCCCCTCAACGGACGAAATCCGATAAACCTGGCTGGGGGCAGCGCCGGCGTGAATACAAACACGAACGTGCGGCAGTCAGTCATTAACGGACTGCGGGGATCCTTTTCCAACATTACCTGGGATGGCATCTCGATCAACGACAACCTGGTACGTACTGACTCCCTTTTCGGCGTGAATACTCCAAGCGTCGCCGGAGTTGCTGAGTTTTCGTTAACGACGCAGAACGCCGGGCCCGATGAGGGATTGGGAATTGCCCAGGTAAAACTGACGACTCCGCGCGGTGGCAGCAGTTACCATGG
>JAMQPH010000424.1 GCA_023717605.1 Pyrinomonadaceae bacterium | reverse complement strand
TAAGCCCCTCCTTTGGCGCGATCGAGAGCACGGGCCAGAGCGCGGGCAGCGAGTACCCGAACCAGGTCGCGTTTGTAATCAGCCGAGCCTCTGAGGTCATCCATAGGTTGTTACTCCGAGGCAGCCAATTCAGCCGCTTGTTTGATATTGGCGTCGTCCACGGTCTTGCCAATCAGTGATGCTTCCGCTTGCCTGGCTTTTATTGGAGTGAGACCGACATTGGTCAGACCTACGCCCGCTCGCCGGCAAATGCCCGCACCGTCCAGAGTGATCTGGACCGCAACGCCCGCCGTGGCAAAGTCACCGACTTTTCTTTCCAGTTTCAGATATGCCCCAACACTGGCCGGCGGTGGAAACGGAATCCTGATCTCCGTAAGTATTTCTTCCGTTTCCAAAGCCGTCGTGAACAGACCGGGAAAGAAGTCCTCAATCGCTATTTCTCGTTGACCTTTTGGTCCGGTGGCAACCACCCTCGCCCCCAGCGCGAGCATCGTGGCCGGGTGATCGTTGGCCGGGTCGCCGTGGGCCAGGTTGCCGCAGACGGTAGCCTGGCTGCGTACCAGGGGATCGGCTATCACTTTCGCGGTGTCCGCAAGTATCGGGAACTTTGACTTAACCAGATCGGAAGTCTCGAGCTGGTGCTCTCTCGCCAACGCCCCAATTTTTAGATGGCCGTCGCTTTCCGAGATGTAATCAAGACCGGGTATGCGATTGATGTCGACGATGTACTGAGGAGACACCAGCCTCAACTTCATCATTGGTATGAGGCTCTGACCGCCTGAAAGCAGCTTGGCCTCCGGGCCCAGTTTCTGGAGGAGTGAAAGCGCCTCGTCCAGGGTTTGGGGCGAATAGTATTCAAAGGTCCGAGGAATCACAGGGGATCACCTTCCTTTCGTCGGATTTCGAACTTACGAATGCGCTCAAACGGGGAGAAGACGATGTCGAAAGCGAAAGACAGACCACCGACAGAAATGGTGAAAGCCATCTCCGAGATGCGTTGTGGGCTATTGTGCTGGTGAAGAGTTAAGGTCGAAAGAACAAGATCCGAGCCGGCCCAGCACATCAATAGTTGACCACAACGATGACTGCAAAGACGCAAGAAATTGGCTTTAGTTCTGTCGAACGCCAGCATGATACGGACGGTTAGTCTAAAGGTCAACGCTGATCCAAAATCTGTTCACCGCGCAATATCTGTTGTAGCATCGGCGCGCTTAAGATCCTGCCTGGAGGTAGTGATGGCGTTTAAGATTGAAGAACGCTTTGAGGTGCAAGCGCCCGTCGAGCGGGTGTGGAAATATCTGATCGACCCTGCCAGAGTGGTCCAATGTCTTCCGGGCGCGGAGCTGCTTGAGTCGCAAGACGAGCACACATTCCTCGGGGCGATTAAAGTAAAGGTGGGACCGCTGTCTATGTCCTACAAGGGCCATGCCAAGTTTACCGAAGTAAATGAGCAAGCCCATCAGGTGCGAATGGTGGGGGAAGCGCGTGAGGTGGGCGGCTCCGGGTCCACCAAGGTGACAATGCTGAGCACAGTAACGCCCCTTCCCGGCGGAGGTTCGGAGGTCCTGGTTAACGCCGAGATCGACCTTGTGGGAAAGATCGTCCAATTCGGTCGTGGAATGATTGAAGAGGTCTCGAAGCAAATGTTCCGACAGTTCTCGACCTGCGTAAGGCAGAGGTTGGAAGTTGCCGATGAGAATCAACCCGCAGAGAAGGTTGCCACAACTGAAACCAAAGCTGTGAGCGCGGCCCCGCTGGCGTTTCGCGCTCTCTGGGCCATCATCGTGCGCTTTTTCAAGCGCCTGTTTGGTAAAGACAATGAAGTCGAATCATAGGCCATTTCGCATTCATCGAACAAGGTTTGGCAATGCCTTCAAGCGTGTTGCACAGCAAACGTGCGGTACAAGTTAACATTGAAATCATGAGGGCTTTCTCGCAGTGCGGTAAGGCTTCGCCATACCGCCAACCTCTTTTATATTTTGGAGGCCATGCCTCCAATTCCTGAGGCCTAAAAAATTCGCGCTGGTAAGGCATAGCAGGTGTTCATAACCGACTTAAATCCGACGCTGCCATTCGGCGGGAGCGCGCGCAGTATGAAGAACCGCGAGGATCAGAATAGTTTCGTCCTCGATTGAAAAGTACACGGCGTAGGGAAATTGTCGAGTCAGAGCACGGCGAATGCCGGTGCTTAGCTCTTGATATCCAAAGGGCTTTGCGAGTATTCGTCCATAGGCAGCGCGAAGCTGTTCGAGAAACTCAAACCCAAGACCGGGCTCTTCAGTTTCGTACCACTTGAAGGCACTCTCGACATCGAGTTCAACCGCAACTTCGGCTTCGAGTCGATAAGGCTTCACTTGCGCTTCTGCGACAACCGATCGATAACTTCAAACGCAGGTTTTGCGGAGGAAGGGTCTTCGCGATAACGCCGTAAGCGTTCTTCAGCGAGCTGAAGATGACTCTCAGGCACAGGAACTTCGTCAGGGTGTTCCGAGATTTGATCCCAAAGTGCCTGAAGGTAACGCACCTGCTCAGCTTTCGAAAGCTCAGCAAATCCCGGCGGCGTTGGTATAGATGTCTCTGGCATGTCGCGATGATAACTGAGTTGAGTAGAGCGGACAATGTTCCGCGTTAGCGAAGCTATCTTAACAAGGTGTCTCGAACTGGCAAACAGAATCAACACTACTGCTGATACATCCTCCGCCGACCCAGCTATTTGAGTTCGGGACCCACGCAGCACGACTCCTCGCCAATCGGCTCACCGCATGATCTCTGGAAAAGTCACTACACATCTCAAACTGAATTCAAGCTATTTTCGGGTAGTGTCATATTTTGAGTTTTAGAAAGGACGATCCACGAAATCACACGAACCAACACGAATAATTTAGTGACATTTCGTGTTGTTTCGTGGATTGTTTGCCCCGAGTCTCGCTACGAACGACGTTACTTCCCGCTTCTGCGGCTGTAGGCTGCGTACGCCAACTTCTTGCGGCTCATTTTGTCTTTGAGCCGATCCTTCAGCGACTTTGCACTTTCTTCCAACGAGGCACACTCCTCCATCACTGATGGCATGGATTCAAAACTCGCACACGCTGAACGAGTCGCACACAGGGCACTCTCCAGGATCAGCCCAGCCGCCGAGTAGTCTCCCTGGTCCATCCGATTCATCGCCTCGTTTCGCGCCCGCGCGTTAATCAAGAACTGGGCTGCCTTAACAACTTCATGACTCACGGGCATGCTTTCCACCTCGGAGCGAGGCGCAAACTCAACCGTATGTGCCCGCTTCAACACTTCTGCGTTCTTCGCATCCTGCGGCGTGAAGCCAAGACGCAAATCGAGCAAGAGCATCTCTGTGCCCACTTCCTGTGCCCCAACCTTCAACTGCACAACTATATCAAGAGGTGAACCAGCCTGCAGGTTTGGCAGTCGAAAAACGTCCAGTGTCCGTCAACTCGAAATCATTCAGCACGTCAACAATGCGTACTCCGTCTGCCGGAATCAACGACAGCGAAACTGTGCGGGCAAACTGCGCAATCAGACCTTCGAGCTCGACCTGAAAAATGCGTTGCATGTCTTCAGGCTCAACAACATGCCATGCATTGCCGCCGCCGGATTGGGCCATCGGCATCAGCAAGTCTTCGTTGAAGTCAGCACCGATACCAATCGTCGTCGTACTGACTCCTCGTTGGAACAAGCCCATAGTCTGCGTGACAATCTCATCCGTACTGGTGATGCCAACGTTTGCGAGGCCGTCGGTTATGAGGACAACCCGATTGATGCCCTTATCGAGCAGCTGTTCGCTAACGGTCAATCCGCCGCGCACCCATGCTTCATGTAATGCAGTTGAACCCCGGGCTGTGACGCGCGAAATCAGGTCCTTCATTGACTGCTTATCTGTGACCGGCTCACTCGGAAACAGCACCTCGATACGATCGTCAAACGTAACAACGCTAAGACGATCTGTCGTGAGCATCTGGTCGACGCAAAACATCGCGGCTTCCCGTGCGCGGACCATCTTTTTGCCTTCCATCGAGCCGGAACGATCCAGGACCAGACTGAGATTCAGATGGGGCCGGCTTGAATTGTTGAGGTTCGGTGCCGGGGGTGTAATGCGAATCAATACATCCACTGTCTGCTCTCGCCCTGCCTCCAGCTTCGTGCGCGTCGTTAAAAATTCTACCTTCGGTTGTTCCTGCATCATTTCAATATCTCCTTCTCTAATTAACCCGCATTACTCTTTTCGTGTTGCTTCCTTTTCGTGTTACTTCGTGTGAGTTCGTGGATCGTGTTGCCTGTATTGGTTGCGGCTCGATCCTCATCATCACTTTCCCTTGTATCTGCGTAATCCGTTGATAACTCTATCCAACAGACTTCTAGTTGTGACGCTCGTGGCTGGCGGTACGTAGTCAGAGCGGATGTGCAACTCCAGTCCTGGTTCAATTTCCACTCTCTGCCACGACAGCGTCTGATCGGCTTCTTGAGCCGGGGGCGCTGCGGCCTTGGCAGTGGACATCTGGTTTAGTCTTGGAGTTCCGGTTGGTCTTGAGGTTCCAGTTACCGCCCTTGACTCCAAAGCCTGAGACATTGATGGGGCCAGCAACGACTGTAGATATCGTTTAGCTTCGCTCTCTCTACTTTTCTTTCCTGACACCGCTCCGATACCCAGGAGAGCTTCGAGCTCCTGCTCGCTTTTTCCCGTCACCAACTCGCGGATTTTGCGAATCGGCAGATGCTCAGCTTGCAGCTGCTTGACCGCCACGAGTTGCAACAGGTTTATGTAACCAAACACCGAAGCGGTGCCCTGTTTTTCGGTTGGCGGCTGAATCAACCCCTCGGCCAGGTAGTAACGGATGGTACGTTCATCTGGGAGGCTGGTAACCGTGCCTCGCGGCTGCTCCAGGTCCAGGTCCGAGAGAATTCTCTCCCCTGTTTGCGCAAACTCTGGCAGCCCGACGTATTTGCGTCCTCGCTCTTTTTCCACCGGATGTTTCATGGCGACGGATAATACTCCCGCCAGTATTTACTGTCAACAGTAGATGGTGTCCCTCCGTGGGCACCCCAACGTCACAGCGCAAGGGTGATCACGAAAGAAGGTGAGTTGCACAAACGGGGGCTTG
>JAMQPH010000411.1 GCA_023717605.1 Pyrinomonadaceae bacterium | reverse complement strand
ACTGCGCGGGCGGGCTACAGCGGTTACGGAAGCTGTGAAATCCGCGAAGTCAATCAGAGTCTTTTACCAACTTTCGGCCGAGCCTCTTTACACAGCTGGACGTGATTCGTTCGTTACGGATTTGATCCGACGCGCCGGCGGCGTCTCGGTAACGTCGGATGTACCAGAAGCATGGCCAAGATACAGCCAGGAGGCAGCGGTGGCCGCGCGGCCGGAAGCGATTATTCTGCCGACCGATGGGTCTATGGGTAGCGCCAACTCCCAAGTTGCCGAGGGACTGAAAAGGTCTCCAGCGGCAGTTAGCGGAAAGGTCTACAAAATAAACGGCGACTTTCTTTCTCGACCAGGACCAAGGGCGGTGGACGGCGTAGAAGCGCTTGCACACGCTCTACACCCGGAAGCATTTTAACGAATGACGGGGAATACAGAAGCAGCCTTGAAACGCGTCCCGACAGTTCGAGGTCTTAGCGAGGGAAGGGTAACGCTTCGCCAGACTCTGACCGCTTGCAGCCTGCTACTCGTTGCGTTACTGGCGGCCGTCCTGGTGACATCGTTGTTTGGCAGCGAGCGCCTTCCAACCGGAGCATCAATTTGTGCGATCGCCTCGCTGGGCCAGTCTTCTTGCGGGCTAACATCTGATCAATACGCAATTCTTCTCGAGATTCGTCTGCCGAGAATCTTATTGGCGGCCGCGGTCGGCGCCTCGCTCGCGGCTGCCGGCGCGAGTTACCAGGCGTTGCTTCGCAATCCGTTGGCTGAACCATATCTGCTGGGGGTTTCCAACGGCGCCGCGGTTGGCACAATGATCGCGCTGGTATTCTTTGGCGCCTGGGAATGGAGCCGGCCGTTAATGGCGTTCACGGGCGCGCTGGCGGCGACCTTTGTGGTCTATCGACTCGCTCTCGGAAGAGCTGGAGCAAGCCCAGAGCGATTGATTTTGGCCGGTGTAATTGTGACCACTTTTCTTTCTTCGGCAATAGTTTTCGTGACGACATTGATGGATGCAACCAGAATACGATCGTTTACATTTTGGTTGTTAGGCGATCTCTCTGGCGCAACAACGAGTCTCCTGGTGCTCGCCATCGTCGTGGCCATCGTTGGCACGGCGGTGCTGGCGGCCAATGCCAGATCCCTCAACCTGTTGATGCTGGGGGAACGTGACGCATTCGATCTGGGCGTTGAAGTGGGGAGGGTACGCTTGATTGTTTTCTTCGTCGCGAGCTTGTTGGTGGGGACTTCAGTAGCCTCCAGCGGTTCGGTGGGCTATGTGGGTCTGGTTGTTCCCCATCTCGTCCGCCTTTCACTGGGAGGTGACAATCGCATCACAGTTCCAGCGGCAGCGTTCGCGGGCGCGCTGTTCGTGGTCGTAGCTGACACGGTTGCGCGAACGATAATCGCTCCAAGAGAACTGCCGGTGGGGGCAATTACCGCACTAATCGGTGCTCCCTTATTTGTCTATCTACTGAAACGAGGCTAAGTCGAAGTTGCTTCAAGCCGACAACATCACAATCAGGTATGGGCCACGGCAAGCAGTGTCAGATGTGTCGTTGAGCGTAAATGCCGGCGAGATCACGGCGATCATTGGTCCAAACGGAGCTGGTAAATCGACGGTGCTCCGTGCGCTCAATGGTGGTTTAAGGCCCAGCTCAGGCCAGGTTTTGCTTGAAGGCCTTCCTATCCATCAATATTCGAGACGAATTATCAGCAGGCATATAGCAGTGGTAGCACAGGAAGGCGATTTTCGCTTCCCAGTCACGGTGCTTGAATTTGTGCTCGGGGGACGTTACGCCTCGGCCAGCACGGGTGCGTGGGGCTGGGAAACAGATCACGATATCAAAGTGGCCCACGAGGTTCTCAGCGAGACTGAGCTGAATGAATTGTCGGGCCGATTGATGAATGAGTTATCGGGCGGCGAACGCCAGCGGGCTATTCTGGCTCGGGCACTGGCAACTGAAGCGACCGTCTTGTTGCTCGACGAGCCAACCGCGAACTTGGATCTCGCGCATCAAGCTGCGATCCTTGCCTTAGTTAGACGACGTTCCGACCTCAACAACGTAGCCGCGGTTGTTGTCACGCATGACATCAACTTAGCGGCTGAGTTTTCGAATCACGTCCTGCTAATGAAAAACGGACAGGCCGTGGCTTTCGGTCTCCCCTCTGAAGTGCTGACGCCAGAATTGCTCAGAGACGTTTTCGACGTACGGATCTTAGTTGATGCGCATCCGATCACGGGTGTGCCTCGAATCACGCCGGTGCACGAAGTGCGCCAGTAATCAGGGAGCCTAAGGCAAGCCAAGGGTTTCTCCCATCAACCTGAGCTCGGCTCAAGGGAAGGCGGTCAAAACCCGCCACTGCCCGCGCAACTGTAGGCGACAAAGACGCTCTGGCACGATCTAGCCACTGTTCCAACAAGAATGGGAAGGCTGCCAGCGCTGAGTCGTGAGTCAGGAGACCACGCCGCTGCTCTTTCGTAAAGCTCGCACTGCGACGGGCAGGAGACTCTACACATGAATACTCAAAACGATCGGACGAACCATTGTCATTTCAGGAACAAGTCGTTCAGCATTTTGGCTCTGTTTGCTTTTTTAAGTTCTTTTTCAGGTAACGCTCTTGCGCAAACCAGCACAGCCAGCGCAGGACTTACTGTCCGGGTCACGGATCAACTAGGCGCGGTTGTCCCCAAGGCGGCCGTCACTCTCTACACGCGCGACAACCAAGTTCGTATCAAGACACTGACCGATGAGAAGGGCACCTACCGCTTCGAACAACTCGCCTCGGGTGAGTATCTGATCGAAGCCGAAGCGGCCGGCTTTGCGCGCTCGGCCACGCAGGTTCTGCGGATTGAGCGCAATGCGCCAGCTACTCTTGATATTTCATTGCCGGTTGAGGGCGTCAATGAACAAGTTACTGTCACCGCGCAAGGTACCGCGCAAACGGTCGATGAAGTCTCAAAAGCGGTTTCGGTCGTAGACCAGCAAGAGATAGATGAACGCGACGAGTCGGCGATCTCAGAAGCGTTGCGCACCGTTCCGGGCTTGCGAGTGCAGCAGCTTGGCGGGCCAGGCTCGTTCACCTCGATCAAAACACGCGGATTGCGGAATGAAGACACCGCGGTCTTGATTGACGGGCAACGTTTGCGCGACGCTGCGGCTCCGCAAGGCGACGCCTCGGGTTTCCTGGAGGACTTGATCGTCACTGATATAAGTCGAGTTGAGATTCTGCGTGGGTCGGGTTCGTCGCTGTACGGCACGAATGCCATCGGCGGCGTCATCAATCTGGTGACTGATGAGGGCGGCGGCCCCTTCCACGGAAATGTGCTCAGCGAAGGTGGTGGGCTAGGCATGTTTCGTGGTCGAGGCCAGGTGGCTGGAGGTGCGCGCAACAATGGCATTGTTTACAGCTTCGGCTTTTCACAACTCAACGTCACCCGCGGTGTTGATGGTCATGATGAAGCGCGCAATACGAGCGGACAGGGGCGTGTGCTTTTCCGTCTTACACCCACGACCACACTCTCGGGGCGCATCTACGCAGCCAACTCCCGCTTGCAACTGAATAACAGTCCTGAGGGAATTGGTAATCTGCCTCCCACCGGCATCATCGAAGCCATTGCGCTCTCGCCTGGAGAACAGCGTCGCTATGAAGACGGTGTTCCCCCATCGCAACTGAATGTTGGCGCGGCTACTTTCATTCCCGCCGCCAACGATCCCGATAACCTGCGCAAGTCGAATTTCTTTTCCGGCGCGCTTGTCTTCTCACAGCGCCCGACTGAAACGTTCGGCTACAGCTTCAGCTATCAAGGTCTGGCCACTAACCGAACGGGCGTCAATGGACCGTTGGGAGTTGGGTTTCAACCGTTTGGCGGAAGTGAGCAATCGGATTTCGATGCTCGAGTTCAGACACTGGGCGCACGTTTTGATGTGCAGGCCGGACGCGTCAACTTCATCACTGGCGGGTACGAGTTTGAAAATGAGAACTTTAAAAATCTGTCATTTCAAGTCAATCCCGCGGACAATTCGACGGGTGACGTGACGCAGATGAGCAACACGCTCTTTGTTCAAGATCAATTACGGTTCCTTGAAACGCGGCTGCAACTATCGGTCGCTTTTCGCGCACAGTTCTTTAACCTGCAACAACCGTTGTTCACGCCGGCTGCAACTGCGCCCTACCAGGGAATTACTTTTCAGTCGCCACCGACGGCTTACACAGGAGATGGATCCATCGCTTACATGTTCCGGTCTTCAGGCACGAAGCTGCGCGCTCATGTCGGCAACGGTTATCGTGCTCCTTCACTCTTTGAGCGCTTTGGCACTTTCTTTGGCAGCTTCGGCTACTCCGTCTTTGGCGACCCGCGCCTGCGACCGGATCGTTCCATCGCCGTTGACGGGGGCATCGATCAAACATTCGCTCAAAACCGGGTGCGGGCCTCCGCAACTTATTTCTACACTCGTCTTCAGGAAGTGATCATCTTTGACTTCTCCGGGGCGATCAATCCAGCAACAGATCTGTTCGGCCGCTTCGGCGGCTATCGCAACACGAATGGCGGCATCGCTAGAGGTGTCGAGTTGAGCATGATAGCGACACCGACGCGCACGCTGAATGTCTCAGCCGCCTATACCTATACCAAGAGCCTGCAGCGCACGCCTCAAGTGACGGGCGTCCTCCGTTCGTTCGTGATCCCCGATCATCAATTCTCGCTGGTTGCTACGAAGCGCTTCGGTCGCCGCGTCCTGGTTAATTTTGATCTTGCAGCCTCGAGCAACTATCTTGCTCCGATCCTTGATCCCAATACCTTCGCCAGTCGCGCCTATCGCTTCGACGGATTAGCCAAGGCCGATCTGGGCGGCAGCTACACACTGCCGTTTAACGAATCACTCTCTCTGCGTTTCTTCGGTTATGTGGACAATCTGTTCAACCGGGAGTATTTCGAGAGCGGCTTTCGTACGCCGGGGCGCACAGGTAGGGCGGGTGCGGCGCTTAGCTTCTAATTCTACCGTGGAAAAAAAAGGGCTAGTTGAGAGACTATGAGGAGATAAGCGATGCAAACATCACAGCAGATTGTTTCGTTTCTTCCTTCCGCTACCGAGATAGCCTGCGCTTTAGGGTTGTCTGATCAACTGGTCGGGATCACTCACGAGTGTGACTATCCACTGGAGATTGTCGGAAAGCCCATTGTAGTTCGCAATGCCCTCCCAATTGAAACGATGACTCAACGCGAGATCGATCAGGCGGTGGCTCAACGAATGAGAGAGGGTCGCAGCCTCTATGAAGTAGATGAGAAACTTCTTCAAGACCTTGCTCCTGACTTAATTCTCACGCAGGACCTGTGTCAAGTCTGTGCGCCATCGGGGAATGAGGTGTCGCAGGCTTTAAGTCTGCTACCGAAGAAACCGCAGATTCTCTGGCTGACTCCCAATTCGCTTGAACAAATCATGGATAACGTGCGCGACTTGGGCGAGGCCACGGGTCGCACCGAAGAGGCCGAGGATTTGATTGCGACGGGTCGGGCCAGGCTCGAAGCGATCGCTGCAAAAACCGGCAGCCTGTCTGACAGACCTCGGGTCTTCTGTATGGAATGGCTCGATCCTGTTTACTGTAGCGGCCATTGGGTGCCGGAGATGGTGACAATCGCAGGAGGTGAGGATGGTCTTTCGCGCGAGGGAAGCGATTCCGTGCGTATTCCCTGGGAGGATGTGGTGAAGTGGGCGCCTGAAGTTCTGATAATCACTCCGTGTGGCTTCAATCTCGAGAAGACCGTCGAGCAATCCCGCCAGCTGGTCAATTACCCTGGTTGGTCGGATCTTCCGGCTGTCCGTGAGGGCCGGGTGTACGCAGTGGATGCAAACTCCTTTTTTGCTCGTCCGGGACCGAGGGTGGTGGATGGCACGGAGCTCCTGGCGCATCTGATCCATCCGGGCCTTTTCGAATGGAAAGGGTCTACGGCTGCGTATCAAGTGTTGGGTTCTTGAGCGTCGGAGTGGTTGTGAACAAGGCTTCAGGTTGCAAGGTTCAGAGCCGTGGGCGCAATTGCGTCAGCTTACCGAACTCGTCCTTGCAACCTGAATGTAGTAACCACCCAAAGTGCGTGGTTAAGCTTTCCTTGTAAACAGACCGCCGGCAAGGAAGGCCGCACCTAACAACAGGTGAACACCGTGGTCGGCCATTCCCAGCATTAAGGGACCTAATTGCAACATGCGGTTATCTGCTGCGTCTCCCCGGACCAAACCGACCAGTCCCAGCGCTAAATAGACCAGTCCGAATATTAGGCAAAACCCTTTGGCGCCCGATAACGAGCCTGCGAAGCCAAAGTAAAGCGCAACCACTCCAGATACGATGTGAACCACGTTATGCGGTGGCGTTAAGTGAGCACCGAGCAGATTTGGTGCGGCGAAACCCGCAACTCCGACAAGCAGGAAAACGACTCCCAAAATCTTGCAAACAGTCTTTGCCATGATTTGTGTTTTCTCTCCTATTTGAAAAGTTGCCAATTGAGCAGCCGCTTCAGCCGAGAACGAAACAGGCTTCCACAGACCCTTCTAATTACTTGCCGCGAGGATTAGGCCGAATATGGGCGAGTGTATATCAAACGCGCCGCCCGATTGCAAAGATTTTTTCACCGGGAGTCTAACCCGCGCTACTGGGCTAATTTGCTGCGGTGCTATACTGTGGATGCTAAATTCCCCTTAGAACGAGAGCTACCAGGCAGGTTTCAGGAGGTGTTAAATGAGAGACTTCAAACCGCGTATTGGTCTGGGAAGACATTTAATGTCTGCGGCGTGTCTGTTGTTCATGCTGGCGGCCACAACAAATGCATATTCAATAGTGATGCGCGGTGGCAAACGCATCGAAATTCCCGCGCAGTTTAGTGTCACCAGCATGACACTAACTTACGAGGCAGCGCTTGGCTTCTGGATCACTTTGCAGATGGCGGCTGTTGATATTCCGGCAACGGAGCGGGCAAACAATGAAATGCCTGGCAGCCTGTTGGGCCGCGCCACCAAAGAAAAAGAACCAGCCCGGACGTCCGAGAGGACAAGCCCGGCGCCGGCGTCCAGGAAGGCTTCACGTTCGATTACTAACGTTGACCTTCAATCGTTTCAGCGCACCAGACTGGCGAGCGAGCGCGCGTACGAGCAACGACTGAAGGACCAGGGCCTTCCTCCACTGGCTGTACTCCGCGCTCAAGCTGCTGCCGACTCTGAGCAGCTCTGGCAGGAGTTAGCCCGGAAACGTGCAGAACAGGAAGCTGACGAGAGAGCTTCGCAACTCCAGGCACAAATTGCAGCTTTGAGTGCCCAGCTAAATGCTCTACAGTCCCGTAGCGCTGAGCTTTCACCTGTTTACCCAGACACTTTTGCGGTTTACGGCGGTGTTCCATTTTTCGGTGGCCGCTCCAGGGTCAACCCGTCGTTGTTCCAAGTGCCGTTTGGCCTTCCGGTTGGTGGGGCCTTTGGGTCGTTCAATGTGCCATTCGGCTCTTCCTCACCGTTTCATGGATTCCGGCGAAATATAATCATTGCTCCTGGAAGACACATCGGTGGTCGAGGGGGCTTTGGAGGCGGGCCACATGGGAGGCGAGGTTCGCATTAATCGTGAGGCGCGTCAGAAAGTTTCGCAATAGCTCCACCGTGTTACCGACATCAAGCCTACGTCAGTTGTAAGTGGTCCGTTGTAGCAAATCGTTATTGATGGACACGGTCAACGGACCACTGACGACTGACCACTGACCGCGGATCCCTGACCACCAACCACTGACCAATGCCAAACAATTGGGAAACAATTATCGGACTGGAGATCCATGCTCAACTGAGCACCGAGTCGAAGATCTTTTGCGGATGTTCTACTCGCTTCGGTGACGAGCCGAATCAAAACACATGTCCAGTGTGTCTCGGCTTGCCTGGTGCGCTTCCCGTACTCAATCGCCGCGTGATCGAGCTCGGCGCTAGGGCGGCATTGGCTCTGGGGTTGCGTATCAATCAGACTTCAATCTTCGCACGCAAGAACTACTTTTATCCGGACCTGCCGAAGGGTTATCAAATCTCTCAATACGACCAACCGTTCTCGGCCAATGGTGAGTTGGAAATCATGACCACTGAACGCGACGACGCTGGACATCCCGTCGAGTGGAAGCCGAAAAGGATTGCCATCACCCGTCTACACCTGGAGGAAGACGCCGGTAAGAACGTGCATGAGGGACTTCCGGAAGTAGATCGTTACTCCTACATCGACCTGAATAGGGCCGGCACTCCGTTGGCTGAAATCGTTACCGAGCCAGATTTTCGCACCTCGTGGGAGGCATATGATTACGTCAACCACGTTCGCCGCGCTTTGCAGTGGGTGGGGGCTTCAGAGGCCGACATGGAAAAGGGCAACCTTCGCTGCGAGGCCAATGTTTCGGTGCGCCGGATTGGCGACACCAAGTTTGGAACAAAATCTGAGTTGAAGAACTTGAACTCAGTGCGATTCATGCAGCGGGCAATCGAATATGAGGTGAACCGGCAAATCGGAGTGCTTGAATCTGGCGGCCGGTTGGTTCAGGAGACTCGGCTCTGGGACGACCGCTTGTTGGAAACGAGGCCCATGAGATCGAAGGAGGAAGCGCACGACTATCGATACTTCCCGGAGCCCGATCTGCCGCCGCTCGTGGTCTCAGCGGAATTCATTGAACGGGTTCGTGCTTCGATGCCCGAGTTGCCCGAAGCCCGTCGCAAGAGATTCATGGAGCAGTATGGATTGTCTTTTAGTGATGCATCGCAACTGACGTCCGAGCGGTCGCTGGCTGACTATTACGAACAGGCCGCGGAAGCATCAGGCAATCCTCGCACAACGGCAAACTGGCTCAGGTCGGAACTACTCCGAGAACTCGAGGCTGCTGATTTACAAGCCAGCGGTTCGCCAGTCGCGCCGGGTGAATTAGGCGCGCTCTTACGCATGATTGATGAGGAAAAGATTAGCGGCAAACAGGGCAAAGATGTGCTGGTCGAAATGTTCCGCACCGGAAAGGCCGCCGCTTCAATAGTTGAAGAGCAGGGTCTGGCCCAGGTTAGCGATACGAGCGAGATTGATCGGATGATTGCTGAGATACTGGTGGCGAACCCGCAACAGTTAGCCGGCTATCGCGCTGGCAAGGAAGCTCTGTTCGGTTTCTTTGTTGGCCAGGTCATGAAGGCGTCGAAGGGCAAGGCCAATCCGAAGGTAGTAAACGAGCGGCTGAAAGAGAAGCTACAAGGTTAGTTATCGCTTGGCCCGATTTCAAAATTGCTCCTCACAGACCCGGAAACGTCTCAATATCCAAAGCACCGCTTCGCTCAATCGGTGCCCTCCAAAAAAGAGAACGATGGATCTCAAAGGCAAAGTCGCAATCGTAACTGGCGGAACGAAAGGAATAGGCCGGGCTATTGCGGAAGAGCTTGTTCGTGAGGGCATTGACGTCTGCATCAGCGCCCGCAAGCGGAGTGAGATTGACCAGGTCATTGTTGCTTTGGCGGGGCTGGAGAAGGGACGCATCACCGGAATTGTCTGCGATGTTTGCGATCATGCTCAGGTAAAGGCCTTATTCGAGCGGACAGTCGAGGAGTTTGGCAGTCTCGACATACTCGTCAACAACGCGGGTATCGGAATCTTTGCGACTGTCGAAGAAATGCCGCCTGAGGATTTCCGCGCTGTCCTCGAGACCAACCTCTTTGGAGTTTACTATTGTTGCCATGAAGCGATTCCGCTGATGAAGCAGCGCGGCGGCGGGTACATCATCAATATTTCCTCACTGGCTGGTGCTAACCCTCACCCTCGAATGGCTGCCTACAATGCATCAAAGTTTGGTCTCAATGGATTCAGCGAAGCCTTGATGCAGGAAGTGCGGCACGATGGCATCAAGGTGAGCTACATCATGCCGGGCTCAGTGAACACGGAGTTTGGTGGTGACGAGCCCAGCGAAGACAAGCTCTGGCAACTGCAGCCGAAAGACATTTCTCGAGTCGTACTCGACCTACTGGGTCACGACGAACGCAGCCTTCCCAGCCGCGTTGAGATCCGACCTAGCAGACCTCCAAAGAAATAGATGCGAGCAGTCGTCCAACGAGTCACGCGTGCCAGCATCAGGGTTGAAGCTGAGACTGTTGGCGAGATTGGGAGAGGTCTGGTTGTATTGTTGGGTGTCGCCCGTGATGACGCAGAGAAAGATGCGGAGTATCTTGCCGAGAAGATTTGTTCGTTGCGGGTGTTTGACGACTCGGAAGCTCGGATGAATCTATCAGTGAAGGATGTCAGCGGAGCGCTGCTGGTGGTCTCGCAGTTCACACTCTACGGAGACGTGCGGCGGGGCTTGCGTCCTTCATGGATTGAAGCGGCGGCCCCCGAAGTCGCGGAGCCGCTATATGAATGTTTTGTGACTCGAGCTAAAGCCTATGTCGGTGAGGTTGCTACTGGACGCTTTCGAAGCATGATGCAGGTGGAACTAGTCAACGATGGTCCGGTTACAATTTTAGTGGATAGCCGGAAGCTGTTTTAGTAAGGGGAAATACCGGCCGTGCCGAAGCCTCACGATACTCACAGCACGGAACCAGAAGCGGGAGCAAACTGTGCCGCTACTAAGATTGATCAGGGGTCACCACGCCATTAAGATGCCGCGGTATCCCAGTCAAGTGTATTCAGTCGTGAGGAATGTCGAAGGAGAACTACGATGAGACAAAGCACAATAAAGATATTTGCAGGTTCCAGTCTAGTCTTTGTGTTTGCGGTGGCGCTTGCAGTCTTTTGGTATGTAACCCAGGTGGAAGGGGGAAGCGCCAAAAAAGCTAAAGTAGCTATCCCTGCCGACCAGGTTATCGCGTCGATCAGAACCGCCATAGCCGCCAAACCTGGTAATTTGCTAGGGGTGGAGGTAGAGAACGAAGGAGGGAAGACCGTCTGCGAAGTTGAGATTCTGATTCCGGACGGTAAGACTTATGAGGTTGAGGTAGACGTCGCTAGTAATACTTTAGTTGAAGTCGAACTGGAAGACGATGACCACGAGAAAGAAGACAACAAAGACGCAAAAACCGACAAAGCAGACAAACCTTAAGCTAGACCAGCGTTCTTTTAGGGCACTCTGGCTCGCGTTTTAGATCATATCGTCAGTTGTCTTCGATCTCTGATCGAGCTCAAACCGATCTCGATCACGGCGTTCGATTTTGTCTATGAATTCGAGTTCTTCGTTGTCTTCGTAACTCACGCCAATCGCTTGCGCGTTCTCTTCCACCATTGATTGATCCGGTGTAGGGTTGTCGCCGGCAACGGTTTCAGAACCACTCTCGTTTACATCCTCCCAGGAGGCATCGAGATCGCCACCCGCGTCTCGAGGTGACGCGGCTGTATTGTTGCGCAGGCGGTGGGCCAGCAGCTCAGGATCCTTGGGGGCCCGCAGGATTTCCTGCTCCATAAACTCTTCAATCTCGGGATTCGGAACATAATCCGGATCATTGCTTAAGTACTCAAAGCTTTGAGCAGGTTTCTTTGTCATGCCGCTCTCCTCAAATCCTACCTTCCATAGCAGTAGAAACTGACTCCGAGATTGAGACGCGCTTGGTTCTCATCCGGAGATCGAAACAGAGTTTAGGGGTTCCTTCGCGCTGAACTATAGCAAACGTCCGATGGCGCGGCAATGACAATAGGCTGCGATCACCTTGCCGATAAGACTTGGGTTAACGACAGACTTGTGAATCCGTAACCGCTAACCCGCTATCAGAGCAAGCACGCTCCGAATGCTCGTGGAAAAACGACGCTGCAGTGGATGTTGAGGAAGTCTCACCGATCAATTTTGTAGCACTGTACCTTCCTGCCTAATGACCGCAAGTCTTTCAGTCTATGTTTTCATAGTGGTCTGAGCATCAGCGCTTGACGAGACAAATGACTGTCGTATTTCGGGTGTTCACTATCTAATGTTTTAATAAGTCAATATCTTACTTGACATGCCTGCTAGTTCTCTTCTAGAGTCTGGCTACTTTCACTCCCGACATACACTCCCGGCCCCGAAACGTTGACAACGATGCGTTTTTAGCTCGGGTGATCTGTCTTTGCCGACAGACCGCTCGTCTGAAATCAATCCATCCTGTGCTCCCTTGAACTCAGGGTTTTCTGAGATTCATCTATTGTGGGAGACGCATTGCTCTAGGTCCTAAGTGCCGACTAGAGCCTCCTAAGCTTTCGTTGAAAGCTTTCACTCTCCAGTGGGTTTCAAGCAGGGTTGCGCGTTTAGACGCACTCGTCTGATTTGCTTTTGGTCAACTTCAAATGGACAAAGGCTCTGCCCCCAAGAATCTGTCCTTAACGTTCGATTCCTAATAGGCCGAAACTTACGGTAGAGGCTCTCGATGAGGGATCGACACCGGGAAGACTGACGGGGGTTCTCGCTACGGTAGTCGCGACTCCGCTCGTCTTCCGATCACAAACCCACATTTAAGGCTTGAGCGTGACGTTCCCCGGCGGAGTCTGCGGAACAAACTCCGCCACAACAATTCGTAAAAGGAGGCACGGAGTATGGACAGACAACGAAGGTCTCAATTGCCGGTGCTGCTGCTCGTAGTGTTTGCGGGCGTAGCAACGCTGTTGACGGCCTCTGCACTGGCACAATTTCCCGACAAAACGAGAAACCCCAACGTTGCCAATGAAGGCATTAACAAATCACTAACTCAACAGATTGGAGCAGGCCGTGGCAACGCCACAACCCCCCAATCCTCGGCGTACATCATCGCTCGCGATCCGTTTCGGGCGATACGTCGCGGCCGCCAGCTCTTCCAGCGCAAATTCCTGCAAAGCGAAGGGCAGGGCCCGATCACGGGCGAAGGCGACGGCAGGACGGATATCGGAACCGATCTAATTATCGGAGCGGGTTTGGCTGATAGTTGCGCGGCTTGTCATGCGCTGCCTCGCGGCTCAGCAG
This sequence comes from Pyrinomonadaceae bacterium, assembly GCA_023717605.1. GTDB lineage: Bacteria > Acidobacteriota > Blastocatellia > Pyrinomonadales > Pyrinomonadaceae > PSRF01. The sequence goes on along the minus strand of JAMQPH010000411.1, from coordinate 13,961 downwards.
GCGCCGGAGGCGATGTGGTTACGAGGCCCGATAGCCGTAATGCTCCGCACTTGTTTGGTCTCGGCCTAAAGGAGATGCTTGCCGATGAGATCACCGCTGAGCTGCGCGCGATCCGCGAAGATGCGATCGATGAAGCCAGGGATCGGCATAGAAGCGTCACCAAGACGCTGAGGACCAGCTCCGGCAAGGGGAGCATCGAATTCGGGCGTATCACTGCGAGGTCTAACGGAAGTATCGACACGTCGGACGTCGAGGGCGTCGATCCTGACCTGCGCGTGAGGCCCTTCTTCCTACATGGCGACACAATGTCGATTCGCGAGTTCGTTGTAGGCGCGCTCAACGCTGAGATGGGGCTTGAGGCAGTTGACCCGGACCTGAGGAACGCCGAGAAATTCGGAGGGCGGAGGATTGTCACACCGGCAGGTATGGTGCTCGACGGGAGGGTCGACAGAATAGAGCAGCCGCCGGTTGATGACGAGAATGATGACTCCGATAACGATCGCATTAGAAATGAGATCCCCACTAGCCTGGTAGATTTCATGGAGTTCTACCTGCTTCATTACTTCAAAGCCGGGACCGGCGAACCCTCCTCCGATGCAACATCCGGCAGAACCGAATTCACCAGTCTGGGCTGCGCCGAATGCCACATCCCCGACCTCACGATAAACCGTGACCGGCGAGTAGCTGACGTTGAGACCGTGTTTGATCCCGCTCAGGGGAACCCGTTCAACCGGCTGTTTGCGACGGCAACCGCATCCTTCACGGAAGTAAACGATCCTGGCCCGTTCCCGACACTCAAGCGGCCAAATTTCGGCAGCTTCGTCGTGAGGAATATCTTCACGGACTTCAAGCGTCACGACCTGGGACTGAACTTCCATGAACGCAATTACGACGGAACGATACGAACCCATTTCCTGACAACGCCGCTTTGGGGTGTAAGTACCACTGCGAGTTATGGCCATGATGGCCGGAGCCACGACCTGATGACAGTGATCCTACGTCACGGGGGCGAGGCCCAGCAGGCGCGCGACAACTTCGCCAACGCCAGCCCGACAACGCGACGGAACGTAATCACATTCCTCAATACTCTTATACTGTTCGCGCCAGATGACACGGCGTCGAACCTTCAGCCGGCGGATCCCAGCACACCGGGATATCCGCAGTTCGGGCATGGCAGCATCAGGTTAACCGCCCTGTTCAATAACACCCTTGACGTCGAATAGGGCCGTGTAATAACCCGGACGATATCGAGCAAGAAGGCGCCGTCTCACGAGTCGTCGCTTATCCATAGCTCGAGTCAACAGTAATCATTCGCCCTTGCCTGGAAACAGGTGAGGGCGATTGCACGAAAAGAATGCGTTGCTTGACGATTGTGCAACCTCACTTTACACTGAACTTTGTCAACACAAAGGTTAAAAACTCCAAGCGCTTGACTGGGAAAAACCCAAGCGCAAAGTGTCTCCTATGAACGGTAAACTCGTCGAGTCCTATGCCAAATAGCCCCTTTAATTCGCTACAGTCGTTCCATCCGCGCGCCGGTGTATCCGCCAAGTTTTATTCGTTACCGCAACTCGAAAAAGAAAACGTGGGTGCGATTTCAAAGCTTCCGGTGAGTATCCGAATTGTCCTGGAGTCTGTTCTGCGCAACACGGATGGAAAAAAAATTACCGAGGACGACGTCCGGTCGCTGGCTAATTGGAAACCCAATGGCAAGCGAACCGAGGAGATCCCGTTTGTGGTGGCCCGGGTGCTGTTGCAGGACTTCACCGGAGTGCCCCTACTAGTGGATCTGGCTGCGATGCGTTCGGCGGTAGCCCGGCTGAGGAAGAACACAGAGGTTATCGAGCCCCTGGTGCCCGTCGATCTGGTCATCGATCATTCAGTCCAGGTGGATTTCTCGAGCACGAAAGACGCGTTTGAGAAGAACATGATGATGGAGTTTAAGCGGAACAATTCCCGTTATCAGTTCCTGAAATGGGGCATGCAGGCCTTTGACGGCTTTGGTGTTATTCCGCCCGGCATTGGCATCTGTCACCAGGTAAACCTTGAGTATCTCGCCAAGAGTGTTTGGGAAAAGCACGACATCTATTACCCGGATACGCTGGTGGGCACTGACTCACATACGACAATGATTAACGGCCTGGGCATAGTGGCCTGGGGCGTCGGTGGCATAGAAGCCGAAGCAGCCATGCTGGGCCAGCCGGTCTATTTCCTGACGCCGGATGTAGTTGGCGTTTGCCTGAGCGGCAGTTTGCAAGACGGAGTAACCGCGACCGACCTGGTGTTGCGAGTTACAGAAATGTTGCGCAAGGCCAAGGTAGTAGGAAAGTTCGTCGAGTTTCATGGGGACGGGGCGGCCAGCCTTTCGGTGACAGATCGCGCCACTATTGCGAACATGGCGCCGGAATATGGAGCGACCATGGGCTTCTTCCCGGTCGATGAAGAGACTTGTTTGTATCTGGAAGCCACGGGCCGTGATCGCGAGCAGGTTGAAGCAGTGCGAAACTACTATACCGCGCAGGGTATGTTTGGAATTCCGCGGAAAGGTGAATGCGAGTACAGCCAGGTGCTGGAATTAGATCTTGGCGAGATTCGTCCGAGCGTCGCAGGCCCAAAGCGTCCTCAAGATCGCATTGAGCTGCCGGATCTCAAAGATCAGTTTCTGAGTCTGTTGCAAAAACCAACGTCTGAGGGTGGCTACGGAAAATCAGAAGAAGAAAGTGCCGCACGTTATTTCACCAAGATCGGAGTGCCAGGCCTTGCTAGAGTTGCCATCGCGGGGGGTGGCAGGCAAGAGGCCCATTCGGTCCCCAGTTCAGTCGGAGGCGATCTTACACGCATAAACACGAGTGCCTGGTCCGAGACGGAGATGGTCAACAACCGGCCAACGCCTGATCGGCTGGAGGAAGTTCATCCTGAGGAATTCCCGCATGGCGAGATCGATATTGGGCATGGTGATGTTTTGATTGCAGCCATCACCTCCTGCACCAACACTTCGAATCCGAGTGTAATGCTCGCGGCCGGGTTGCTCGCGAAGAAGGCTGTAGAGCATGGGTTGAGTGTGCGGGCGGCAGTGAAGAACTCTCTCGCTCCCGGATCGCGCGTAGTTACCGAGTACCTGAAAAAAACCGGATTGCAGACTTACCTGGACCAGCTTGGTTTTAATCTCGTAGGTTACGGATGCACTACCTGTATCGGCAACTCGGGCCCACTCGAGCCGACGATCGAACAGGTTGTCACTGAGCACGATCTGATAGCCGCGAGCGTACTCTCCGGAAACAGAAATTTTGAAGCACGTGTGCACCAGAGTATCAAGGCAAACTTTCTCATGAGCCCGCCATTGGTGGTTGCTTTCGCAATCGCGGGGCGTGTTGACGTGGACCTTTCAAGCGCGCCGCTGGGAATTGGGAAAGACGATCAACCGGTCTACCTTAGCGATATCTGGCCGAGTCTCCAGGAAATCAACGAGCTCCTGCGTTCGGCGTTTGATGCGGATACGTACCGTCGTCTCTATAGTAATTTCGCGGAACAGAACCCGCTTTGGAACGAGATACCAACAACGACAGGCAACGTCTACGAATGGGATTCCGAATCAACTTACATTCAGGAACCACCTTACTTCGAAAACTTCAGCAATGCCGTTGGTAGTTGGGAAGACATTCGCGGAGCACGACCGCTGGCGATTTTTGGTGATTCGGTAACCACGGACCACATCAGCCCGGCAGGAGCGATCAAGGGCAACTCTCCCGCAGGAATGTACCTACTGGAAAAAGGAGTGTCGATAGAAGACTTCAACAGCTACGGTTCGCGTCGGGGCAATCACCAGGTTATGGTCCGAGGCACTTTTGCAAATGTCCGGATCAAAAACCTGATGGTCCCCGGTGTCGAAGGAGGTGTGACGATTCATCAGCCGAGCGGCGAACGGATAAGCATCTACGACGCCGCGATGATGTATCAACAGGAAGGTGTGCCTTTGATGGTTATTGCCGGGCAGGAATACGGGACTGGCAGCTCGCGTGACTGGGCGGCGAAGGGAACTCGTTTGCTCGGCGTAAAGGCAGTCATTGCCCAGAGCTTTGAACGTATCCATCGCAGTAATCTGGTAGGTATGGGCGTGTTGCCGTGTCAGTTCAGAGATGATGTTAATGCTGCGTCACTTGGACTGGATGGTACTGAAACGCTTGATCTGCTGGGACTGGAAAATGGCGTCAGTCCGCTACAGGATGTGACGTTGGTTATTCACCGCGCAAATGGAGCCACGGAAGAAGTCCCACTTACACTTAGAATCGACACTCCGATCGAACTCGACTATTACCAACATGGCGGAATCCTGCCCTACGTGCTGAGGCAGCTGCTGGCTGGAACCACGGATTTTTAGTACGTATTTCACACAACAGTTTCGAATCAACTTAGGAGTCATAGATGTCATCTGTCCAACCGGTGGAATCCAATACACCACGCAAGTACCAACTCTTCATCGACGGTCAGTGGGTCGATGCCGAATCCGGTAAGACTTTTACTACACCAAATCCGGCTACCGGTGAGAACCTGGCCGAAGTCTCCGAAGCAGACAAAGCGGATATCGACAAGGCCGTTAGTGCTGCTCGTCGTGCTTTCGAGGGTAAGTGGTCCAAGATGAGTGCCCGAGATCGTGGACGTATTCTCTACAAGCTCTCTAAGTTAATTGAAGAGCACAGTAGCGAGTTGGCTGCGCTGGAAACTGCGGATAATGGTAAACCGATCAAAGAGTCGACCTACGTTGATCTGCCACAGGTCGCGGAAAACTTTGAGTACTTCGCAGGCTGGGCCACGAAGATCGAAGGTGAGACGATTCCGGTTCCCGGTCAAATGTTCAATTACACGCTGCGGGAACCTGTAGGGGTCTGTGGGCAAATTATTCCGTGGAATTTCCCCCTCTTGATGGCGGCCTGGAAACTGGCTCCGGCGTTGGCGGCCGGCAATACGGTGGTGCTGAAGCCGGCTGAACAGACTCCGGTAACTGCAATGGAGCTTGGGAAGTTAATCCAGGAAGCCGGCTTTCCCGAAGGCGTCGTCAATATTGTTCCCGGCTACGGCGAGACGGCCGGCGCGGCACTGGCAGCCCATCCCGGCATCGATAAGATTGCTTTTACCGGCTCTACTGAAGTCGGCAAACTGATCGCCCGGGCAGCTGCCGAAAACCTCACCAAGGTCTCGCTCGAGCTTGGGGGCAAGGCGCCGAATATTGTATTTGCAGATGCAGACATGGACCAGGCGGTCAATGGCGCGATGATGGGGATTTTCTTCAATCAGGGACAGGTCTGTTGCGCCGGATCGCGTCTGTTTGTCGAAGAGAAAATAAAAGGCGAGTTTCTCGATCGACTAATAGAGAAGGCATCCAGGATTAACGTTGGCGATCCTATGGACAAAGGCACGCATATGGGTCCGCAGGTCTCGGAGGAACAACTAAACCGAATAAAGAGTTACGTTGATGTGGCGCAAAAGGAAGGGGCCACGATGCTGGCCGGCGGTGAATCACCCCAGCTCGCAGGGGCTTTTCAGAAGGGTTACTTCTTCCAGCCTACAATCTTCTCGGACGTGAACAATCAGATGCGCGTCGCACAGGAAGAGATCTTCGGACCGGTTGTTTCAGTAATAACCTTTCGAGACGAAGATGATTTGATCAGACAGGCGAACGACACCATCTACGGTCTTTCCGCCGGCATCTGGACGCGCGATATCACTCGGGCACATCGCTTCGCGAAAGAAATAAAAGCCGGGGTGGTTTGGATCAACACCTTCAACATGTTCAATGCGGCTTCTCCGTTCGGGGGTTACAAGCAATCTGGCTACGGTCGTGAAATGGGTAAGCATGCTCTGGAGATGTACACCCATGTGAAGAGCGTCTGGGTAGACCTCTCAGGCAGACCTATTGGCTGGTTTGGCAAATAGCTGGGTCAATGACAAAGTCCGGGGAAAACTGTTTGCCCCGCGTCTGCATCTTTACACTGCCGCCCTCTCTTTGATTCGAATCGCATGCGGTTCGAATGCGGCGCTCTCCCGATAAGTTAGTCCAATTGAAAAGGAGACGCATATGTATCTAGCAAAGAGACTTGCCCTGAGCTCGCTACTCCTAGTCGGAGTGGTTTTCTTAACTGGCTGTCCGCAACAGGAAACAATCTCCAGAATCAACTCCGACCCCGGCAGTTATCGAAACAAAGAAGTTGGAATCGCGGGTAACGTAACTGATAGTTACGGTGTGCTCGGCAATGGAGCCTACGAGATCGACGATGGCACAGGCAAAATCTGGGTGGTGACCACCCGCGGCGTGCCTTCCCGTGGCTCCAAGGTCGGCGCCAAGGGCAAGGTATACACAGGCCTTAGCTTTGGGGGTAGAAGCTTCGGTACGGTGCTGCAGGAATCGGACCGTCAGGTAAAAGGTAAGTAGTGACAGGCTGTAACCGCCGGCTGGTCCGTCTGAAAACAAGGGCCGAGCGCCGAACTCGACTAGATGAGCACGGACTGTCTCCCTTCTACGGTTATGGTGATGGATGACGTTGCAGGCGTTCAAGCGCATCCAGAACGCAGGGTCATTGAGACCTTCGATACGGAGTTTGAGCGATTGCATGCACGTTCTTGCAGGCTCATTGAAACCGTCCCGGTTGAGTTACTCTACGGTGACGTCCATGCAAGCAGCGGTTCGGAGTCAGTGGGCGTGTTGGTGCTGAGAAGTGCCGGAGTCGTGGAACAGACCTGCGGCGGGATAATCTCGAATCTTTGGGACGATCCGTTCGAGTGGACCTTGCCGGAGGCTCTCTCGACCCGCGCTCGTGTTATAGAATACCTGTGTGAAGTAGAGGAAACGCGCAAACATGCGTTTGCCTGTGTTGCTGGAGATAGAGATCTGGTAAAAATGATCGCCACGCCCTCCGGCGAAATGCGCTCGCTAGTTGGTTTAATCCTGGATACCCTGGTACGGGCGATTAGGTTTCAAGGTCGGGCCGTGGCCGAATTGGCCACGGTTTTCCTGGGCGTACCGATCGCCAAGCAAAACCTCATAAGGTAGAGGCTTCCCACGATGTATTGTCCACAGTGCGGCCAACAACAAGTTTCGGACAATTTGAGGTTCTGCTCGCGGTGTGGCTTCCCGCTCGAAGGGGTTTTGCAGCTGTTAGGAAGCGGAGGAGCGCTGCCCTTCTATCAGCCCAGCGGCCCACGAGAGATGTCTGCGCGGCGCAAAGGCGTACGTCAGGGCGCAGCGCTTTTTTTGGCGGGAGCTGTGCTGGTCCCAGTGCTCGGCATTCTCAATAGCTTCACACACGGTCCTAACCTGCTGGACATACTGGTCCCTTTGGCAGCCGTCATCTTCTTTCTCGGTGGATTGATGCGAATGCTGTTTGCCGCGGTATTCGAAGAGGGAGCCCCCAGACCTCATCAAGTCATGACCACATCCTATGCTCCGTTCCCCGTTACTCAACTTAACACTCACGCGCCCGCAGCCTTACCGCCAGCACAAAACAATCCCGCCACCGGTTGGAGACCACGCCCTAACACTTCGGAGATTCGTCAGCCTTCCAGCGTTACCGAAAACACGACGCGCCTCCTGGATAAAGACGATCCCGGGAATCGCTAGCTGCCTCGATGTCAGCGCTAATCGACCGTTTGCATGAGCGAATCCGTTCTGAAGGTCCCATTACCTTTTATGAGTGGATGAAAGCCGCGCTTTACGATCCTGAGCACGGCTATTACTGCCGCTCGGATCGAGAAAGATGGGGCCGACAAGGTGACTACCGCACCAGCCCGGAGCGAAGTGTGCTCTTTGCTGCAACATTCGCCCGTTACTTTGCCACGCTTCACGAAGCTCTAGGTTCGCCGGCAAGGTTGATTATTGCCGAGGCTGGAGGAGGGGATGGACATTTTGCGGAGACAGTTCTGCAAACTCTTCAAGGCCGCTTTCGCGAGGTCTTCACCGTCACAGATTACTTTTTCGACGAAGCGAGCGCGGATGCTCGCTCGCTTGCAATGGAGCGACTCGCCAGCTTCGGTGGCCGGGTCCAATTTAAACGCCTTAGCGGTTTGGATCGAGTGGTTCCAACGATCGTCTTCGCGAATGAACTGCTCGATGCTTTTCCAGTTCATCGGGTGATCGTGCAAGACGGCAAGCTGCGCGAGTTTTATGTTGGTGTAGGTGAGGGCGGAAGTTTTCACTGGCTGATGGGTGACCTGTCGACAGGGCGTCTTCAAGAACTCTGCGCCGGTTTTGGGACTAAACTCGAAGAAGGTCAAGCTGCCGAAGTAAATCTGGCGATGGCGGATTGGTTGGTGTCGACTTACCAAAATATCAGCGTTGGTTTCGTTATCACTGTAGATTACGGCGCCGAAGCTGTTGACCTCTACGACGGAAGAAAACGTCGCGATGGAACGCTACGAGCATTCCATCGGCACAAGTTTGCGGACGATGTTCTGGCGAATCCAGGCGAACAGGACATTACAACTTCGGTCGACTGGACTCTGGTTAAAAAGCTGGGCGTAAAGAACGGCTTTGATGTTGCGGTATTCGAGGGCCAGGACAAGTTTCTATTGCAAGCCGGATTGCTGGACGAAATGGAAATCAGGGCAAAGGAAACCAGGGGAGATTCTGAGAAACTGCTCCTGCGGTCTGGTGCGCGCGAAATGGTCCTGCCTGGTGGGATGGCAGAGAGTTTTCAGGTGCTGGTTCAGAAAAAGAATAGATGAGACTGCAGGATCTCCCGCGGTGCGCGCGGAGGAGCCGGCTCACCTTCAGTTGACGCGCCGGTATGAGGTCGTATTATTTGGATTGTTAACCTCGATGGTCCTGATACCGCGCGATTCTCTGACGACCCTGAACGAGCCCCAGTCGAAACTGAGAATATCGTTTGCGTATCGACCGTTAAAGAGCGCGTTTGTGCTGAGCGCGCGCACAGTGGCTACGCCGTTGGCCCCAATGGTGAGTTCGGACGCGCCGTTAGCTGTCTGTCCACGGAAAGTGCCGATCGCCCAGTTTGGAACATTACCGCCCTGCTCAGGATAACCTGGGCCCTGATCTCCCGGGTAGCCCGAAACGCGCCGGTATGAGGTCGTATTATTTGGATTGTTAACCTCGATGGTCCTGATACCGCGGCTTTCTCGGACGACCCTGAATGATCCCCAATCGAAACTGAGGACATCGTTTGCGTATCGACCGTTAAAGACCGCGTTTGAGCTGAGAGCGCGCGCAGTTGCTACACCATTGGCCTCAATGATGAGTTCGGACTCGCCGGTAGTTGTCTGTCCGCGGAAAGTGCCGATCGCCCAGTTTGGAACATTACCTCCCTGATCCGGGTAGCCGGGGCCCTGATCTCCTGGGTAGCCAGACACGCGCCGGTATGAGGTTCTGTTCTGTTGGTTGCCGATTTCGACGGTACTGATACCTCCGCCCTCGCGCACTATATTGAACGTGCCCCAGTCGAAATAGAGAACATCATTTGCGGCTCGCCCGTTATAGAGTGCGTTTGAACTCAGTGAGCGCGCTGTGGCCACTCCGCTGGCTGCAATGGTGAGTTCTGCCTCACCGCTATTTGTCCAGCCCCGAAAAGTGCCGATTGCCCAGTTTGGCACGTTGCCGCCCTGATTGGGATAGGTTGGTCGAGTGCCGGTGAAAGACGAACCGACAGGAGGAAGATTGAAAGCGTCTGCTAGCCGGTTCAGGTTTCTTCGCATCCTGCCCCATTGACGGTCCAGACTGCCCCCAACCTCGCGGCTCCTCATCAGCGAGTCTACGGGCCTGGCCTCGTTGAGTACTCGTTGCATGTCGGTCCTGGCCAGCCACCAGTCGTTATCGCGGTCGAAGTTGGAGCGCAAGGTGCTTAGCGCATTGGCCAGGTTCGTTACTTGCCTATTGTATCTGTCCTCTCTCTCTTGCCCGTCGATCGGGCTGCGATCGAGCCAACGATCAAAGTCGCGGCGAAATTCCTTGCCACTCTCCTCCACATCTTTGATGAGCCTTTCGACGTCTGACTTTGAATAGGTCCGCCCCCCCTGTCCTTGCGCGGCATCGGGACCGGTCAGCGCGACCAGCGCAACGCAGATGGCGAGTGCTGGAAATCGAAAGAACGTGCTGCTCGTCGCGACTCTAAAAATACTAGCCATGATTCGCTCCTTCTAATCAACCGTTTAGCATGCTGCACCGCAGAATTGTGCGTCGTGGAGGCTTACCACTTAAGCGAAAGGACCACCGATTTCGACCGGTACGTGGACATTCTATGCCTCTCGGTTTTGCTGTTCAAGGGGTTGAAGGTTCATCCATATGGGAGCGGCGCTGAACCACTCCATCTTCCTGATCAGGCACAACGCTAAGACTTCTCCAAGCCGATCAGACGACCATCTAGGATTATCAATTCCAGTGGACACCAGTGTTGCCAGAGAACTCCGAGCACGTATAATGCTTGCGTTCTTACATCTTACACTGGCAGTAGCAGGTGAACAGTTGTTTCTTCACTGGAGGAATCATGGCATTAAATGAATCACTGCTTCCCGAATTCGATCACGAGATGGCAAACACGAGGAAGACGCTGGAGCGGGTTCCTGAAGACAAGTTTGACTGGAAGCCACATGAGAAGTCGATGGCTATGGGCGGCCTGGCCACCCATCTGAGCAACCTGCCCACATGGGCCAATTACACACTCAACCAGGACTCTCTGGATCTCGCACCCGAGGGTAAGCCGCTGCCTCCCGCGCCGGCAGTAAAGTCTCAAAGCGAACTTCTTGAGACTTTTGATAGCAACGTTGCAACGGCGCGAGCGGCTATCGCCGCAGCCAGCGATGCTGAACTATTCAAACCGTGGACGCTGCTTTCAAACGGCAAACAAATACTGACCTTGCCCAAGATCGCTGTGCTGCGTAGTTTCGTAATGAACCACACTATCCATCACCGCGCCCAACTCGGCGTTTACCTGCGACTCAACGACGTTCCCGTACCGTCAATCTATGGTCCGTCAGCGGACGAAGGCGCGTTCTAACGGAGAGTAGGTTGTCAACTTATCACGCCATTGCCGCTGTCGGCCAAGCTATTGTCGACCTCCTGGAGGAAGCGCGACCATCAGAGTTTCCTGAGGCCCAATTCGCCGTAATCAAAACTGAAGACTTCGCACGGCCCATGCAGACAGGAGTTTCAGTTTACCTTTATCGAGTGGCGGCAGTTCGAGAATCGCGGCCGCCTCCCCGGATCGATCCTGGTGGAGTCCTCACGCTGCCGGCGCTTCCCTTAAGGCTTCATTATTTGATCACTCCGTGGAGCGCTGACGCCGCATGGGAGCATGTGTTGTTGGCTTGGGCTATGCGCGTGCTGGCGGATACGCCGGTGCTTTCAAGCGCGTTATTGAACCGTGTGCATACCGGGGCGTTCGCCCAACCGGAGGCGATTGAATTAACTCTCGAGGATCTTACACTCGCCGACGCCCTGAGCCTGGGTCGACACGCCGGGGACCAGTACCGACTCGGCGTTTCCTACGCCGCGCAGATGGTTATGATCAGCTCGTCCGTAACAATTGACGATATGGCTCGACGACGTCAGGAGTAGATCTTGGAATTTTAGCGGGAGTGTATTCGATGACTACTACGTTCAGGCAGACATTGTTTGGCGGGTTTTTGAGTCGGGTTGTGGCCGGATCAAAAATTTTACTGTTGGTCTTCGCATTGGGAGCAGTATCCCTGGCTGCGTCCACGATGCGTCTCGACTACTACCACACCGGCAACGCCACGCAGGAATTCTTTAGTCTCGACAAGCTTGTTATCGAACCCCTGTCCTGGCCTGGCAATCCGCGCCGGCCCGTCGATCACAGTAACCTGGGAAAGTATTTGTTCGAGGTGATCGATCGCAACACGAACCGGGTTATTTATTCGCGCGGCTTCGCCTCAATTTATGGCGAGTGGGAGACCACCGACGAAGCAAAGAAGGCCAACCGAACTTTTCATGAGTCGCTTAGATTTCCGGGGCCTGACAAGCCGGTCCAGGTGGTGCTGAAAAAACGGGATGCAAACAATGCGTTCCGGGAAATTTGGTCCGTTACAATCGATCCTGAGGATATCTTTATCGACCGTTCTAAACATACTTCGCCTGGGCAATTAATCGAGCTGGAGAAGAACGGTGATCCCGCCGACAAGGTTGATTTCCTGATTCTCGGGGATGGTTACCAATCCTCAGAGGTGAAGAAGTTTGAGCAGGACGCCAGACGACTGCTGGACGTATTGTGGGCCACCTCTCCATTTAAAGAACGCCGCAAGGATTTCAATGTCTGGGCTATTTGTCCTCCATCAGCCGAGTCAGGGATTTCGAGACCGTCCAGCAAGATCTACCGGCAGACACCTCTGGGAGCGACTTACGACGCCTTTGGTTCAGAACGCTACGTGCTGACCTTCGATAACCGCGCTTTTCGCGAAATCGCTTCGTTTGCTCCGTACGAGTTCGTTGAGATACTTGCGAATAATAGAACGTATGGCGGCGGTGGCATCTTCGGTCTCTATAGCACGGTGGCCGCGCAGAGCAATCAGGCCCCATACGTGTTTGTTCATGAGTTCGGACATCACTTCGCGGGGCTGGCTGACGAGTACTACACTTCGCCGGTGGCCTATGCTCCCGCTACAGAACGCGTCGAGCCTTGGGAACCCAACGCGACCGCGCTGCTTGATCCGAAGAATCTCAAGTGGAAGGACCTGGTTACGCCCGGCACACCGAATCCCACGCCCTGGAACAAGGAGGAATTCGAAAAATACTCCCGCGAATACCAGAAACGAAGAAGCGTGATTCGAAGTGAAGGACGCCCGGAAGAGGTGATGGAGGCGCTCTTTCTTGAAGTGTCGCAATTTGAGCGTGCCTTCTTCGCCCGAGAAAAGTATTTCGGCAAGGTCGGCGCGTTTGAAGGCGCTATGTATGAATCGAAGGGTTATTACCGGCCGGAAGCAGACTGCATCATGTTTACGCGCACGACCTCATTCTGTGCGGTTTGCCGGCGGTCCATTGAACGCGTCATCGATCTGTACAGCCGCGCTTAATATCAGTATCGGCAGTGGGTTTGGCGCCTGTTGCCGACTTGCTAGAATAACTCAAACTTCACCGTTAGATACTTCTTCGGGTTTTGTCGAAAGTCGTAGATGAGTTTGACGCCTTCGGATGAGAGTTGGTTGACATTGGAATAGAGCGCGTCGTCAGTTAGCAATTTTCCAAATGTGCCCTCGCCTCTTTGGGCAGCCGACACGACGTTGTCGATTCGCTCTGCGGTGGTATTGAAACGAGCAATTGCCGCCTGGGCATCGTTGTATATCTGCTCATCCTTGATTAGCTTGCCAATCGTGCCCCGCCCAGCGTTTATGTCCGCGATCATGAGATCGATCTGAGTAACCGAACGATCAAGACGATCAGCGGTGCGATTGATTCGAACATAGAGTTCATCGTCAGTTAGCAGCTTGCCTGCCGTGCCTCGCCCGGCTCGCAGATCGTCCGCGATCTTCCGCAACTGTAGCGCGATCTCATTGGCATTATTGTAGAGCGCCGGATCGTTGACAAACTTTCCTGCCGATCCGTTGCCGGATCTTATCTGGCGCATCACATCCTCAGTCTCTAGAATCGTGGCGTTGAGATTGTTGTAAAGCGCTTCATCGCTGAATAATCGCCCGATGGTTCCTTTACCTTCCTTAACGTCACGAACGATGCCGTTGATCTCGTCAGACAACTTGCTCAAGCGTTGGGCCAAATCAGTGCCGGAGGTAGCGAAGTCGTTCACGGTGTTTGAGCTTGATGAGGGAAGAATGTCGCCATCTTTAACGGGTTGGCCCACGGCAGTACCGGGAGTGATATTGATCAGCATCTCGTTGCCAAGCAGGCTTGGTGAACCCTGATGCGCCTGCGAGTCGGTACGAATTCTTTCGTTGGCCGGCCGGCCATCAATGGTGGAATCAATGGTCATCAGTGCTTCGACCCTGGGGGC
>JAMQPH010000385.1 GCA_023717605.1 Pyrinomonadaceae bacterium | reverse complement strand
CTTCTTCTTCGCTTCATACTGAAACTTCCCGAAGTCAATAATCCGGCAAACTGGCGGGTCCGCAGTGGGGGCGACTTCCACCAGGTCCAATCCCTTTTCCCTCGCCGCGCGGATGGCATCTCGCACGTCCATTACTCCGAGCTGTTCACCTTCATCACCGATAACACGCACCTGCGGAACCCGAATTCTTTCATTGATGCGCGCAATCGGTAGGCGACGATTGTCAGGTCGCTGTCCACGACCTCGAAAGCCTGTAGCTATACTTCACCTCCTCGTCAAAGAGTTTCGGGTTTAGAGTTCAGAGTTTCGAGTTCTCATCCTCTAACTCGAAACCCGAAACTCGAAACTCGAAACTAACTGTTTACCAGCGCCCGCTCTGCCACCAGTTTGCGGGCCATGTTACTGAATTCTGCGAGCGACATTACACCGATATCTCCCTTTAAACGTTCGCGAACAGCCACCTGGTTCTGCTCAATCTCTCGGTCACCCAGTACCAGCATGAAGGGGACCTTCTGCATTTGGGCGTCGCGGATCTTTGCTCCAATCTTTTCGCTGCGCAGGTTTGACTCCACACGAAAACCACCGGCGCGCAACTCGCTTGCAACTTGCTCGGCGTAGTCGTTAATGCGATCGGTGATTGGCAGAACGGCCACCTGCACCGGCGCCAGCCACATCGGGAAGGCCCCGGCATAGTGCTCGATGAGCACGCCAAAGAAGCGTTCAATAGAGCCAAACAGGGCGCGGTGAACCATCACCGGCCGATGGGGCTTGTTATCTTCACCGATGTATTCAAGCTCGAAACGCTCCGGAAGATTGAAATCCCACTGAACCGTTCCCAGTTGCCATAAACGGCCGATCGCATCCTCGATCTTGAAGTCGATCTTCGGGCCATAGAAAGCCGCTTCGCCTTCAATACGTTCGTACTTGATGCCTCGGCCATCGAGGCCCTCGGCCAGCGCTGCTTCAGCGACCGCCCACTCTTCTTCCGCACCCAGCCACTTCTTACTAGTGTCATTGCCCTTTACCGACAACTCAAACTTTATTTTGTCGAACACAAAGGTCTTCAGCACCTGGTAAGCAAAGTCCACGCAGTCGTCTATTTCTTTACGAACTTGCTCGGGCGTGCAGAAGAGATGCGCGTCATCAACCGTGAATCCACGAACGCGCATCAGGCCATGCAAGGTGCCTGACAATTCGGCCCGGTACACGGTTCCCATTTCCCCATATCGCTGAGGCAGGTCACGATAGGAGCGCTGTTGCGATTTATAAATGGCGATGTGCATCGGGCAGTTCATCGGTTTGAGTCGAAACTCCACCTCTTCGATGGTGGTCGGAGCAAACATCGAGTCACCATAGTTCTCTTCGTGCCCACTTATTTGCCACAGCTCGCGCTTCGCAATGTGCGGCGTGTAAACCACACTATAGTTGCGCTTAATCAACTCCTCGCGCAGGTAGTCTTCCATCTGCTGGCGAATGATTCCACCTTTCGGATGCCAGAAGATGAGGCCCTGTCCGTACTGTTCCTGAATAGAAAACAGGTCCAATTCGCGTCCCAGACGACGATGATCGCGCTTCTCTGCTTCTTCCCTCTGCTTCAGCCAGGCCTCCAACTCCGCGGGGGTAAAGAATGCCGTTCCGTAGATGCGCTGCATCTGAGGCTGTGTGGCATCGCCCATCCAGTAGGCGCCGGCGAGGGAGAGCAACTTGAAAGCGCGTAATTTATTGGTGTTCGGGACGTGCGGGCCGAGACAAAAGTCGATGAAAGGAGAGCCGTCGATGTAATAGACGCTGACTGTGTCGCTGCCCTTGTCGGCGATTAGGGCGCACTTCAACGGTTCATCACGCTCCTGAAAAATACGAATGGCATCGCTCTTCGGAATTTCATCACGGCGATACTGCAGATTGCGCTTCGCAATATCACGCATCCGCTTCTCAATGATCGGGAGGTCCGCTTCCGTCAGGGCGCGTGGGGTGATCACGTCGTAAAAGAAACCGTAGCGAGGGTCGTCCAGCAGTGCCGGCCCGATCCCGAGCTTCGTCCCTGGGAAAAGATCCAGTACGGCAGCTGCGAGTAGGTGCGCCGTCGAGTGTCGCAGCACGTCCAGACCCTCCCTCGTTTCTGGCAGAACTGGCTCGATCTGAATTGCTTCGCCGTTTTGAGTATTGAGCGAGAAGGCGAGATCCACCTCACGTCCGTTTACACGCGCGGCAAGCGCTTGCTTGGCCGCGTCGCGGTCGAGACGTTTGAGCGCCTCACCCACGGTGACAGGGCCAGGAATCTGCGCCCCCGCGCCGCCTTTCAGTTTTACGTTAACCTCACTCATGTCTGTGGCGTAAATCGTAAATCGATAATCGTAAATAGATAACCCAGGAAATGAAAAACCTGGGACACCGCGAAGGTTCTCCATTCCAGAATCCCGGCGGGACGCGAAGAGCATCGCACCTACCACGATTCACGATTCACGATTTACGATTCTCGATTACGAACTTCCAGATCGGTTCCGATAGGAGCGCCTTCGTCGCAAAGCTGCTTAGTGGCAGCCGTAGAATAAAAGGAATCGAGTTCGATTCCTGACGAAGGTCTTCCGGAGCGTCCTATCAAAAATTGAAAACTTAGCCGGCCCGTGGACCAAAGCCACGATTACTCGCCGTGTATAATTCCTTCCGAAACGTAGCGAAAAGCCCTTGATAGTTCCTGAAGACTCAAAACCTAACCGAACCAGCCGGATATGTCAATTCCACCTGCCGATGGGGCTGATTCACGTTGCGGCGTTAGTTTCAGAGTCGCTCCCTGATTTCTTCCTCCCACTCGGGCATGTTCGTTTCTATCTGTTAAAACTCAAAAGCTTAGACCGGATGAACAAGATTTTCAGGATGGCTGTAGCGAAGCTACATCTTGTAGATTCTGCAAATCCTGTCAAATGTCTTCTATCTCTTGTCTGAACGCAGCCCTACCTCATTCGTAACGCAGCGCAACCAACGGATCGACTCTTGTCGCCCGCAACGCCGGTAGAAAACAGGCCAACAGAGCGACCGTCGTCAGTATCAAGCTAATAACCACGAAAGTCGGAGGGTCGGTTGTACTCACGCCAAAGAGCATAGTTGCCATCAAACGGGTGAGTCCCAGCGCGGCGACAAGTCCAAGGGCCACTCCGGCCAGAGCCATTTTCATTCCCTGACCTAATACGAGACTCAAAACGTTTCTGCGTTGCGCCCCCAGCGCGATGCGGATGCCGAGTTCATGTGTCCGCTGTCCAACGAGATAAGAAATGACGCCGTAGAGACCAACGCTCGCCAGCAACAACGCTACCACAGCGAAGGCGTCGAGGAGGATCATCGAGAAACGGCGCGCGGCCAGCGTATCGGCGATCACTTCATTCATCGTCTGCGGTCTGAAGATGACATTCTGGCTATTTTGGCTTTGTATAACCTGACGGATCGAATCGAAGGGTGGCGGAGCTGATTCATCAAGACTCATCACCACACCCGCGCCGGAAGGCAGCGAGTCGTCCGAGGACGCCCGGAACGGGAGGTATAACTGAGCCTGGAGCTCATCCTTGCCTCCCGAGTCGAGGCCCCACTGTTCCACATGCCGGACCACGCCAACGATCTGCAAAGGCTCTCTTCCGTCATCCAGGTGGATTCGTTTTCCAAGCGGGTCTTCGCCGCCAAGGTACTTGCGGGCAAAAACTTCGTCAATCACAGCAACGCGCACGGATCGTTCGTCATCCTGATTCGTGAAGAAACGCCCTTGCTTGAGCGCAATGCCCATAGCCGACAGATAGCTGGGTTCGACTATGTACACCAACGTCATATGCATCTCACTCTGACTCGCAGGCTTCGGCTGACCCTCGAGCCAGAAGAATAGGTCGTCCTCGCTTTGCAAAGGAGCTGCTCCCTCCGAGAATGAAGCTGCGCGGACACCAGGCGTGGAGTTGAGTCGGTCGCTAAGTTCGCGCAGGGCAGTACGAATCGTAGCGGGGCTGGCCGTCCGCATCGACGGCGGCAGACTTAGTCCAAAGGTCAGTACGTTGTCCGAACGAAAGCCGGGATCAACGTTCCAGACCGCGGCCATGCTGCGAATCATCAGTCCGGCGCCAATCAACAGGACGAGCGCCAACGCCATCTCCAAGGCGACAAAGAGGCCTTGCGCACGCACTCGACCAGTGCTGGCTCCACGCCCGCCTTCTTTGAGCGTTTCTGATAAACCCCACTGCGAACTCTTAAGCGCCGGAGCCAGGCCGGAGAGAATGCCGGTGAGCAACGAAATGCCAAACGTGAAGATCAGGACACGCGCATCCAGCCCTACCTCTTCTGCGCGGGGCAGTGTGGTTGGCAGCACCCCGAGTGCCGCATGGGTGCCCCAACCTGCGATAAGCAGCCCCAGTCCGCCGCCTGTTAAGGCGAGTAGTAAACTCTCGGTGAGAGACTGCCGGAGCAAACGCCACTGGCCGGCGCCGAGCGCAGCACGAAGGGCAAATTCGCGAGTCCTACCAGATGAACGCGCCATCATTAGATTGCTTACGTTCACACAAGCGATCAGCAACACAAAACCGACCGCGCCAAGCAACATCAACAAGATTGACCGGATGCCACCCACCAGCCTCTCCTCGAGAGGGACGATTTTCGAGCCGTTGCCCCTATTGGTATCCGGATAGGCTGCGGCGAGATTCTGCATCACTCTTTCCAAGTCGGCCTGAGCCTGCGCGACTGTGATACCAGGCTTAATCCGGCCAATCCCATGCAGTCCCAAAGCCACGCCGCGGTTGCGAAGCGCCGGAGTACCCCACTGCCCGATTGGCACATAGACATCGTTGCCAAAGAGAGTGAAGCTGGCAGGAAGCACACCCACAATCGTGTAGCTCTTGTCATCGAGAGTAAGCGCTTTCCCCAAAATATCCTCCGTACTACCGAACTTGCGATGCCAAAGGTCTGCGCTGATCACGGCTACCGGGCCAGAGCCGCTCTCGTCTTCGCCCGGCACAAAGGTCCGACCCAGAGCGGGCTGAATACCAAGCACAGCGAAGAAGTCCGCGGTTACCCACCGGCCGTTAACACGCTCTGCTTCACCCGTGCCTATAAGGCTGAAGCCGGCCCCGCGCGAAATGGCCATGGCGGAGAACGTCCGGTTCTCTTTTTGCAAGTCTCGAAAATTCGGGAACGGGATTGCCCCGGTGTCGAAATTGGGCTTGCTTTGGTGGAGCGTTACAAGTTGCTCTGGCTGAGGGAAAGGCAGAGGCTTGAGCAGCACGCCATTCACCACCGAGAAGAGAGCCGTGTTGGCGCCAATGCCCAACGCGAGTGTCAGCACTACCACGAGGCTGAAGCCAGGGTTCTTTCGCAATGATCTCGCACCGTAACGCAAGTCTTGCCAAACGCCACTCAACATATTGCTCCTCCTGTTTGCGTCCAGGTTGATGGGCTCGGGCGCGACTCGACGCTCGACGCGCCGCAGCTCTCGCACCAACAAGTCGCTCTCCTTCAGTTCCGCGAGTGAAATGCTGTAAGCGGCTTCTGGTGGGTGGCCCAGCGCAAGCAACTCTTCGTAGCGATCTTCGAGGTGCTGAGACAACTCCTCGACGATCTCCGCTTCGCGCAGAGGCGCAAGTTTCAAGCCTGCGAGTCGGTGTCTGATTTCCTCTTGCCACTCAGGCACGATCTCTTACCTCTCAGACGGGATTGATACCAGCCACTCGGTCCAGTGCGAAAAAGAAGTCTTTCCAGGTTTGCCGCTGTTGCGCCAATATCTTTTGTCCGGCGGCGGTTAGCTTATAAAAGCGGCGACGTCGCTGGCCGGCTTTCTCAACCCAACGACCTTTTATCAAACCGCGTTTTTCAAGCCGATATAGCAAGGGATATAGCGAGGCAACGTGGAATTGCAGTACTCCCTCGGAGCGCTGCTCAATCAATTTGGCGATCTCGTAGCCATGGCGAGGCCGGTCTTCAACGAGTGCCAGAATGAGCATTTCCGTACTGCCTCGTTTCACTTCACGGTCAAGCATCGTCATCTCCATATGTAGTGTCACCATATATACGCTCAGACAATGACGGAAGTCAATGATATAATCTCGCCGACCCAGGACACTCTGACGTCACGCCCTATCGATAGATTTCCTATCGAAATTTATGTTATAGACCGCGCCATGAAAAACTCGCTACCAGTTCTCTTCCCTCTCCTGGCCCTGTTTGCCTTGATGTCTTCAGCAAACCCGGGCTCTAAAGCGCTCTCAAAGAATGACACGGACCAGAACTTCAAAGGACGAATTGGTCTGCAGCTTTACAGTCTGCGCGAGCAGTTTGCTAAGGACGTCCCCAAAACACTGGATCAAGTTCGCGATTTTGGAATCAAGTACGTCGAGACGCACAGCACTTATGGACTGACGCCTGAGAAATTCAGAGCCGAGCTGGACAGCAGAGGACTAAAGGCAATCGCCGGCCATTTCTCTTATGAGCGGTGCCGCGACGATATCGAAGGAGTCGCTCGGGAGGCAAAGATCTTAGGATTGGAGTATGCCGGCTCTGCCTGGATTCCGCATAAAGATTTCTTTGACGAAAAGACTTGCCGAGAAGCTATCATCGTCTTCAATCGCGCTGGCGAAGCGCTCGCCAAACATGGGTTGAAGTTCTTTTATCATACGCACGGATATGAGTTTCTGCCGTATGGCAATGGCACATTCTTCGACGTGATGATGGCCGAGACGAAACCTCAGTTCGTTCATTACGAGATTGACGTCTTTTGGATTGTGCATCCCGGCCACGATCCTGCAAAGCTATTGGGGAAATATGGCAGTAGGTTCGAGTTGATGCATGTCAAAGACATGAAGCGGGGGACGCCCACCGGGCTTTTTACCGGACATTCTGAGGTCACCAATAATGTCGTACTTGGTACCGGCGTGATCGATTGGGTGGCGGTCTTTAAGGCAGCCCGGAAAGCCGGTGTGAAGTGGTACTTCATCGAAGATGAATCGCCAACTTCAGTTCAGCAGATCCCGCAAAGTCTGACTTACATGGAGAAGTTGAAACTGTAAAGCCTCAACCCTTGTGCTCGGGGTGTGTACAACCAACGAAGTCTTTCAAATATGCGTTGCCCTTGTATCGCAGGTCCTGGTGAATGCCGATAGGCGAAGTGTAATAGCCATCAACAGTCAAACTCTTGATAGCAATAAAGAAACGTTCCTCGATCGTATTCGGCCTTCGCTCATTCCTGCTGATCGCTTTGAGCAGTGATATCTGTTGCTCCTGGCCCGCCCGACTAAAAGGAGCCGAAAACTGCAGCTCGCTCATCCTGTCAACAGCCATAAGGCCGTCACGCCACAGTGCCTTAACTTCGTTTGAGGACTCGCTCACCATCAAATCGATAAAGCCTGGTACCCCGGCAGCCCTGGCGCCTGGTGAATGCTCATCCGTAGGAATGATCAAATCCGAGATCGCGGCGATTGTCTCCATCTCTTTAGGGTTAAAGAATCTCCCAGCTTCTGCTGCCGGGACGGATGCATCCGGCGACCGGCCCATTTCCATATCATGATGCTTATGCTGGCCCAAGACACAGTCTTCCAGAATCGGTAGAGTGCTCGCTGTGCCAACTCCAACAGCGATCACTTTCAGGGCGGCTCTGCGACTGATATTTTTCTCGTCTGACATGAATCTAACTCCGGACGCCTCATTGTAGACGTGTCCTTCCGTGGGCACCCCGGGTTGCGACGATGAGGGTGATCTCGAAAAAGGCCAGTTGCGGAAGACGCGGGCGGCCACGGAGTGCCGCCCCTACAATGTTACTCGCGTGCCTTGTTGTAGCAACGTAACTTGAACAGAAATCTTCGAAATATTGCTCAGCGTTTCAGGCCTATGTTATGGTGCGACTGCTCATTGGATCGTCTTACAACTCTTAACGAACACTCGCGAGACTACCATGAAAGCGACTAGAGTCTTTGATGCTCTCATCATCGGATCCGGCGCTTCGGGAGGCATGGCTGCCAAAGAGCTAACTGAGCGTGGTTTCCAAGTGTTAGTACTGGAAGCCGGGCCGCCGGTGAATCCCGCCCGAGACTTTACACATCACGCCTGGCCTTATCAAGCAATGTATCGCGGCTTCGGTCCGCCGGGTTGGAAGCAGCAAGAGCAGTGGATGCAGGACACGGCCTCCTATTTCAGCCGCCACTTTTACGTCAAGGATTCGGAGCATCCCTACACTACCGACCCAGGCAAGCCGTTTATGTGGGTGCGCGCGCGGATCGTCGGAGGGAAGACGTTGCACTGGGGCCGGCTTAGCTGGCGGCTTTCTGACCTCGATTTCAAAGCGGCCACTCAAGATGGTTTTGGAGATGACTGGCCGATTAGTTACGCCGAGCTGGCGCCCTACTATGATCGCATTGAGGAGTTCATCGGCGTCAGCGGAAACGCGGACGGCCTGCCGCAGGTTCCTGACGGCAAGTATATGCCGGCGATGCCCCTAACGTGCGGCGAGCAGCTGCTGCGCAAGGGCGCGGAAAAAACTGGCCGCAATGCGATCTCCATGCGAGTAGCAATGCTCACTAGCCAGCCTAAGTCATTTATGAAGGGGCGTCGCAAGTGTCACTACTGTGGTCACTGCGGAGATGGATGTGATGTGAACGCGATGTTTAGTTCGATCGCCTCCACCCTGCCTCTCGCAGCTGCAACCGGCCGGCTCACGCTTCGTCCGAATTCAATTGTCCGCCACATAGTCACAGACAAGAACACAGGCAAGGCAAAAGGAGTTGCTTTTGTAGATCGTGTTACTCGCGATGAATATGAAGTTGATGCGAAGGTGATCGTTCTTGCGGCCTCTACGCTGGAATCGACGCGCATTCTCCTTAATTCGCGTTCGGAACGGCATCCGCAGGGACTGGGAAATAGTTCGGGTGTGCTCGGGCATTATCTTGTGGACCACTTCGGAGGAATCGGCGCCTCGGGCTTTCTTCCGATGCTTGCCGGGCGCGATCCTATCAACGAAGATGGCAAAGCCACTGGTATTTTCATTCCTCGCTTCCGGAATCTCGATGAGAAGACAAAGCACCCGAAATTCCTGCGCGGATATGGTTTTGAATGCGGATCGGGCACTTCCCTCTTTCCTGGTATGGCCCGACGTCTGATCACCGGCTTTGGAGCTGAATATAAGAAGCAAGTTAGGCGCTACTACACGGCGCCGGTTGGCATGACCGTACGCGCCGCGATGCTTTCCCGCTTCGAGAATCATGTGGAGCTGGATCCTTCAGGCGTAGTTGATGCCTGGGGAATCCCGGTGCTCAAGATGCACATTGAGTACTCGGATAACGAGCGGGAAATGGCCAAGGATGCGGCAGACACCAGCGAAGAGATTTTACGGGCCGCCGGAGCGGAAGTCGTTTCCACTGGGGGCCAGATGACAGCTCCCGGAAGGATCATTCACGAGCTGGGGACGGCGCGCATGGGCGGCGATCCGAAGACTTCGATACTAAACAAATTCAACCAGATGCATGACGTCAAAAACGTATTCGTCACAGACGGAGCGTGCTTCGTCTCCTCGGCCAATCAAAACCCGACGCTTACAATCCTGGCTCTGACTCTGCGGGCTTGCGAATATCTTGGAGAGGAATACAAGCGCGGTGAGCTCTGAAGGTATGTCGAGATGCTACGAAAGGCACAGAATCTCAACCTACAACTTGCCAACCGAACAAAAAATCGGCGCAAGCTCCATTCAATTCATGGACTACTTCGCGGCCGCGTTATCGATGGTCAGTTTGAGGTGCGAGGCCAGCACTACAGCTTTAGTTTCGTTCCGGCAACGGCCGCACTCTCTGATCGCAAACTGGTCCTGAGCGGTCGTATGGTGGTGCATCCCCCTCAACTGAGCACGCGTTTTGTTGACAGTGTTGATGCCCTCCTCGTTGCAGTTCAGAGTGGTGTCGGCGTGTCGCCAGTGCGCCGGCAGTTGCTCACCGGAACCGCACAGCCGAGCCAAACGTCTACGTCGGGACAGAAAATGGAGCAGGAAAAAGGGCCGGAGACTGACCTCCAGCCCGGGCTATATCCCCTTGGAAGCCCGCGGTTTGATGAGCTTGGTAGACCTATGGTCGAGTCAACCGGATCCCAGAGCTTCGTAGGTGTGCTTTACTTCAATCTTTCGCCGCTTGATGGTTCTACCCTGGGCGTTCCCTTAGATCTGAGTAAGGTACAGCTCAACTTGCGCCTGGCTACGACTGATGATCTAGCGCGAGATCTGCAGAATATATTTTCCGATTTGGTTGACGCTCTTTATGAAACTCCGGTAAACGAATCCGCTGCTAGTGCGCTGATACGAGAGCTCAATCGCGTTTTCAAATCCTAGTGAGATCAACAGTCAAGGCAATAGGATATCAGCTAAGTTTGAAAGAACCGGCAGAGAAGCATACCGCGCTTGAGGTGTATGACCGAACTATTGGTCACACCCAAACTAACCATGAATGGCCAGATCAGAATTGAGATCATTGGGCGCGATGCATTTTGGCGCAAGGCGGTTCTCGTCGAGTGGAACCATCAGTATCCGGAACGAGAGCTCGTAGCCCAGTCGAGCGTCTGCTACCTGATAGAAACAGAATGGCTCGTTGATCTGAAACGTGTCGCCGAGGGATGCTTCTCCAAAATAATCGTAGCCCCGGAAGATCCCAGCCGGCGTTTATGGCTCTCGCGTTTTATCCCAACACAGAGCGACAATCAGCCTTAGTTCCGACTCTGAAGCGCGCTGAGAAATCCGTCGAGGCCTGCCTGTGCTCAGAGTTTGCACTAAGCTAATCCCTTAGGGATGAGATGTGAGTGAAGTGGACGGCCCTATTTCCAAGGAGATAGCAGATGATAGAAAGGCTCGCAGGGTTAGTGCTCATCCTGGTGATCAGTTGTTGGCCGGCGATAGCCAAGAAAGGGAAATGGAAAGTTCTGTTCGATGGAAAATCGACGGATGCCTGGCGCGGGTTCAGACAAGAAGGCTTTCCCGACAAGGTGTGGAAAGTAGAGGGCGCTACGTTTAGAACCATTGTTGGCGGTGAGTCCAGGGACATAGTCACCAAGGAGAAGTATCGGGACTTCGAGCTGGAACTCGAGTGGAAAGTCGCACCAGGCGGCAATAGTGGCATCATTTATCTTGTCTCTGAGGACTTCGACGAAACATGGAAGACCGGACCCGAGATGCAAGTTCTCGATGACGGCAAACACGCTGACGGCAAAGATCCGAAAACCTCCGCTGGCGCTCTTTACGGCCTGATTGCTCCGGTTAACAAACGTCTGCATCCGGCGGGAAAATGGAATAAGGTTCGTGTCATCGTTCACAACGGCCACGTAGAGCACTGGCTCAACGGAAAGAAGGTATTGGAGTACGAATCTGGCAGCGACCAATTGAAGCGCTTGATTGCTGAGAGCAAATTCAAAGACTTTCCGCGTTTTGCTCAAAATCGGGAAGGCTTCGTCGCCTTGCAGCATCATGGCGAAGAGGTCTGGTACCGCAAGATCAGGATTCGTTCGCTGTAGAAGTTCTATCCATTCCTGCAACCATAACCTGGCTTCGCAATGCGCAGCCGCTTCCTAAAGCAATGACAACTTTTTTGGAGGAAGATATGGATGACCCCAAAGGAACGTCACGGCGGAACTTCATCAAGCTTGCAACCGCAACCACGTTGGTGGCCGGCGCGTCTCGTGACGTTTTGAGTTCAATCGGAACCCACCTAATAGAGCCCAGGGCACAGCAAGCTCAGACGGAATCGCCAAACGCCAGAATTCAGATCGCAGCGATCGGCGTTGGCGGTCAGGGAACGTCTGATATCAATGCCGCTCTGCGACGCACCGGGCCCTCAACTGATCAGGCCACTCCCTCGCCACTGGGAACTGGTGTCGAAGTAGTCGCGGTCGCTGATCTCTATGACGGACGGTTGACGCGCGCGCAGGAGCTGTGGGGCAAGCAACTCTTTACCACGCGCGATTACCGCGAGCTTCTTGCTCGCCCCGACGTCGATGCTGTCATTGTCGCCACCTCCGATCACTGGCACACAAGGGTAGCGGTCGAAGCCATGAAAGCCGGCAAAGACGTCTATCTCGAAAAGCCAATGGTGCAAAATCTGAATGAAGGAAAGCTCCTGATTGACACGGCCCGCGCGACGAACAGGATTTTGCAAGTAGGGAGCCAGCGCGTCAGTTCGATTGTCTACCAGAAGGCAAAGGAGCTCTACAACTCCGGCGCTATCGGGGAATTGAACCTTGTCGAGGCATGGTGGAACCGCAACACTGCACTCGGCGCGTGGCAATACACCTTGCCTCCCGACGCCTCGCCCCAAACTGTTGACTGGGAGCGCTTCCTGGGCCGGGCTCCGAAGATGCCTTTCGATGCCGTTCGTTTCTTCCGCTGGCGTAACTATCGCGACTACGGTACCGGTGTCGCTGGTGATTTATTTGTGCACCTCTTCTCCGGCCTGCATTTCGTCCTTAGTTCTAATGGTCCAATCCGCGTCATGTCCACCGGCGGCTTGCGCTATTGGAAAGACGGACGAGACGTGCCGGATGTGATGCTGGGAATCTACGAGTATCCGAAGACCGCAACGCATCCCGCATTCAATCTTTCGCTAAAGGTCAACTTTGCCGACGGCGGTGGCGGCGAGGAAGGCTTCAGATTTGTTGGCAGCGAAGGCGTGATGACGATAGGCAGGGGCGTTACCATCACTCGCAAACCACTTCCAAAAGAGCCAGGGCTTAGCACAAACACCTTTCCGAAGACGATGCAGGAGGTCATCCAGAAAGAGTATCGCGCCAAGTATCCTGAGAACCTGAAAGAGTTGAACTCCACCAGGGAAGAAGTTTATGTCGTGCCCCAGGGGTACAGCGATCTCGTGGATCATTTAGCAAACTTCCTCGACGCAATGCGCACGCGCAAGCCCGTGGTTGAGGATGCTATGTTCGGCTTTCGCGCGGCCGGTCCGGCGCTTGTCACTAATCTGAGCTACTTCGAGGGACGTTCCTATGAATGGGACCCGGAAGAGGTGAAACTGAAGACCTAACGGTAGAGCTGAGAATAGGTAAATGAGTTTCCGTCCCCCCGTCGTCAACGCAACAGTGACAGGCTGACGGAATTGCCCGCAGTCCGTTAACAGGCAACAAGTAGTTTTGAGTTCAAACTTTAGTTTGTGGTCACGAAACTACAACCTGAAGGTTGAACTCTAAACTACTGGAATTAACGGTCACCAGAGACGGTTAAGTAAAACCTCGCCCTTTTCAAATCGTCGCAAATTATCAAGAAAGTGTTTTACCTGGCGTTCCTTTTCACTGTCGTGACCGCCGCCGATGTGCGGCGTGATAAAGCAGTTTGGCGTTTGCCACAAAGGATGATCCGCTGGCAGGGGCTCGGGTTCGGTTACATCGAGATAAGCGGCGGCAATGCGTCCACCGCGCAACTCCCTCATCAAGGCATTCTGGTCGAGCGTTGTTCCGCGCCCTATGTTATAGACAATCGCTCCGTTCTTAAGACTTGCCAGGCGCTCGGCGTTTAAGAAATTCTTAGTACCTTCGTTCGCCGGCAAAATGTTGACAATGTGATCGGCTCGCGGCAACGACTCGTCTACACTGGACGTCTCCATCACCTGCACTGATTCGTCCCCTCTAATTTCGCGGCGGACCGCGATGAGATTCATTTCGAGCGGGCGCAACAATTCGACTAGACGGCGGGCGATGGCGCCGAAACCCAGAATCAAAACTGTTTGGTCGTTGAGCAGGCGAACCTTGGAACGCACCACCAGCATGGGCCAGGATCTGTCACTACGCTGTACGTCAAGCGCCACCGGCAGCCCCCGAGCAATAGCCAGGATCATTGCCAAAAGATGCTGCGCACAGGGCTCATCATAAACAGCGGAACTATTGGTCAGCGCTGTGCCTCGCTGAGTCAACGATTGTTTGATGTTGGCATGATCAAAACTAGTGTAGCCCGCAGTATCCAAATGAATCCAAAGCAGTTTTTCAGATTGGCTTGCCGTCTGAGCATTGGGAGAGCCAAAGGCGATCTCGGCAAGCAGCAACCCCTGGCGCGAGTCACCGGCGCTGCCATCGTCGTCGCGTTCAAATAGCAACAGCCGATGGTTCCCCATGCCCTGGAGCAACATTTTGCGCTCGGAGTCTTGTTCCGGCGAAAAATCGTTGTTGCACCAAATTGTGAGTCCTTTGTTATTCACCGGCTTTTTAGCCAGCTCCTTTCAACATTAGCCGACGACGACCTCCTGTCTGGCATCATTGAAAGTGACACGCTGGCCGGTGTGCAAAGCAGCAATAGTCATGCAAAGCGCAACTGAATGATTGTAACCGGCGTGGATGTCTGCGTTGGGCGTCTTGCGGCTGCGCACAGATTCCATCCAGTTGCGCATGTGCGCCGAGGTGAGATGATCTGCGCCGGTGTTGGCCGCCGTCTCCACGCTTGTTTGCGCCTTCCTTGTTTGCGCCTTCCTTGTTTCATCCACCAGCGACAGCTCACTCAGCAAGTTCGGCTTCATGTCCATCTCCGCGGCCTCCTTCTCACGCAGACCGCCTTCCGGAGTGATTCTGTTAGTGTCCAGGTTAAGCATCCCGGCGTTGGAGTAATACAACTCCTTAGTCCCGCCGGCCGAGTTGCTCATGCGCGATGAGTAAACGACCTGGAAGCCCTTCGACGTGTCGTCCAACGGGCCGTAGTCGAAGACCGCCGTCATCGTGTCGAAGTTTTTCCGCCCGTCGTGCCACTGATAGATGCCACCGTTGGCAACCACGCTACGCGGGCGTGGCAGCCCCGTGAACCAGTGCACGGTGTCAATCTGGTGCACCATCCACTGGTCGGGGATGCCGGAAGAGTAGGGCCAGAACAGACGGTATTCGAGGTACTTGCGTGGATCCCACGCGGCTTTCTCGCCGTTTTCGCGGCGGTTAAGAAGGAACCGGTTCCAGTCTACGTCCTGTTGTGAAATCTCTTTGACGAGCTTTGGCCGACGCCAGCGCCCCGGCTGGTTGACATTCCAGCTCATCTCGACCATCGCGATGTCGCCGAACTTGCCCGAACGGATGAACTCGTCCGCCCGCGTGTAGGTGCCGCCGCTGCGCCGCTGCGTGCCGATCTGTACGACCCTCTTCGTCTCCTCGACCGCTTTGAGAATCGCGCGCGCGTCCTCCATCGTGTTGGCAAGCGGCTTCTCGACGTAGGCGTCGCGGCCCGCGCGCACCGCCTCGATGCCGTGCAGCGCGTGTTGGAAATCAGCCGTCGAGATGATGACGGCATCAACGTCCTTGCGTTCGTACAGCTCCTCGTTGTTGCGCGCCTTCTCGATTTGATGGCCGGTGAGTTTGCCGATGAACTCTGCGCCCTCGTCGCGGCGGCGGCTCCAGATCTCGGAGATGGCTACGAAGTCAAAGTTCAACTCCTTGGCATGTATCATGAAGGACGGTATCAAGGCTTGCCTGGCGCGGTCGGAGAAGCCGACAATGCCAACGCGCACGCGCTCGTTGGCTCCCTGGATGCTCGCGTAGCTTGATGCATGCGAAGTGAGCGCCATACCGGCGGCCCCAAGAGCCGCTGTCTTAATAAAGTCTCGCCGTGAACCTTTGTTGTCGATCATCTCTTCACTCCTTCATCACAAGGTAGTCAGTTGTTCGTTTTGGTCTTTGGTCTTTGGTCTTTGGCCTTTGGCCTTTGGTCTTTGATCTTCGGTCTTTGGGTCGTTGCTCTTAAAGTTCATCAGCACTAGGCTAGTTCAAAGCGCAAAGACCAAAGGCCAAAGACCAAAGGCAAAACGGACTACGGACCACTGACAACTGACCACCGTCCACTAAATTTTCATCCCCAGCTTTTCTTCGAGATACTTCTTGCTGATCATGGCCGCCTCTTTGGGCGTGCGCGTTTTGTCGGGCACGCTGTCGAGTTCGAGGATGGCCCAACCCCGGAATTTCACATCCTTGAGCGCTTCAAAGATTGCCTGAAGATCAACTTTGCCGCGACCGAGTTCGACGAAGCGGTACGGGCGTGGCTGTTCGCCTGCCGCCGCGGGCACAGGACTCTCCACGTCCTTGATGTGCAGAAAGAGCAGCTGGTCGCGGTATTTTTTGATCGCCTTCGCAGAGTCGCCGCCGCCCTGATAATAGTGCGCGACATCGAGCTCGAGCTTGATATAGCGCGGGTCGGCGGCGTCCATTATCTGGTCAACTTCGCCGGGTGCTTCACCGAGGCTGTTCATGTGGTTGTGATAGCCGACGGGAACGCCGAGGTCGAGCGCTTGTTTGCCAATTTCGGTCAGCACCTTTCCGAGCTGTTTGAAGTCGTCCGCCGCGGGCTGGCGATCCTTGGGCCGGGCGGAGTCGGTGACCTGCAGGTATCGACCACCCACATCGTGCACGAACCTGGCGTGGCGCGTGTGCTTGACGATCTCCTCAGCCTCTGTGCCGGGGCCAATACGGACGCCCCCGCTCGACAGCGCGACCATTTCGAGGCGATGTTGTGCAAGCAGCTCCTTCAACGCCTGGGGGCGCTCGCCGTACTCCTGCAGGATGTTGGAGCGCAGTTGTATCCCGTGGAAACCAAGCTCTGAGATGTCCTTGATCGCTTGCAGATCATTTCCGCCCCAGGTGATTGAGGCGTAACCGAACTGGATAGCGGCCGGGGCGGAGGTGATGGGATTATCAAAATGCGAGAGGTCTATTGGCGGATAGGGCGGCGCCTCGAGCAGATTACCAAGCGCGTCAAGGGGCAGTGCTGATACAGCAGCGACTGTGCCAATTCCAACTATGAATCGACGGCGAGACAGAACATCTGACATCAGGCTTACTCCTTCATTTGTGGATGCGGATTGCTGAAGCGGCGTCCTGAATAGAATCCGCCGACCCTTATTTACGCTGCGGGAGGTTACCAGATGAAGCGGGCCTACCTCAATGACTGCACTTGATGATCGAGTTGTTGGGAGGAACAACCTTCAGACTGAGTCTTCAAGTTGGCTTAACACCAATCGTGAGCGGTGTGATTGGAGCATTCAGACGATCAAACCTTGGTGGCAATGTGTTTTTGACGAAGCGAGGGCGACGCCGCCGGGATTGGTAAGGCTCGCCACCGGATGCGAGCACTCAACACACAGAACCATTTGCGGTAGCCAATGGGTCCAGCACTCAGCGTGAGCAGGACCACTCAGCACTAGCTTAAGCAAGCAGGAGGCCCCTCAACCCGTTGAGTGGTTCTTATTTTAGCTTGACTGCTGGGATCCATTGGCTACCGCAAATGGTTCTGTGTGTTGAGTGCTTCACATCAGACGGCAAAGCCGTGCCAGTGAGGTCTTTCTCTGCTGATGATGGACTGTCCGTGCCCGTCCCGTTGAGTGAATGCCAATGAGAGCCAAGGATTTGGGCGCCCCGAAATTTTCAGAGCTGAATCTCAAGCCAAAGGTGTTATAACTTCGCCGGACTCAGCAGAAGGAGACTGACCAATGGAAGCACTGTGGCGGGATCTCGGTTATGGCGCTCGAGTGCTGTTAAAGAACCCGCGCTTTACTATAGTCGCCATCTTGTCCCTGGCCATCGGCATCGGGGCAACTACTGCCATATTTAGTGTCGCCAACGCTCTCCTGTTGCGACCTTTGCCTTACCAGGACGCAGACTCTCTGGTCATTCTCTGGAACCGCTCGCCCGGATTGAATGTGGCCCAGGACTGGTTCTCGCCCGGCCAGTACCTCGACATCAAAGCGGAGAACAAGGTTTTCGAGCATGTCGCGGCGACAATTGACAGTAGCTTTAACCTGACAGGCCAGGGATCTTCGCGATCGCCGGAACGCGTCGAAGGCGCTCGAGTTTCCTCTTCACTCTTTCCTCTGCTGGGGGCGCAGCCAATGATGGGACGCGTCTTCACTCCCGACGAAGACGACCAGGGCAAACCAACGACGGCAATTCTCAGTTATGGATTCTGGCAACGTCACTTCGCCGGCGATACGCAGGTCGTGGGCAAGACGCTATCGCTAAACAGCAACTCCGTGGAGATTGTCGGCGTGATGCGGCCCGACTTCACCTTGAACAAAGAGGTGATGCCGACTGTCAACAAGATCTCGAATGCAGAGATGTTGTTGTCTCTCCCGATGGGCGAAGGCAAGCGGACCACCCGCACGAACGAGGACTACAACATCTTTGGCAGGCTGAAGCCGGGAGTCACTGTGGCCCAGGCGCAGGCAGATGTTGACCGGATAGTTAACGGGATGAAGCAGCAGTATCCGCAGAACTACCCACCTGGCAGCGGGTTCATGATCAGTGTGGTGCCATTGCTGCAACAAGTTGTTGGGGAGGTTCGACGCCCGCTGCTGATCCTTCTGGGGGCGGTCGGCTTTGTGCTGCTGATTGCGTGCGCGAATGTCGCCAATCTGCAATTGGCCCGCGCGGCGGTCAGGCAAAAGGAAATTGCGGTTCGCGCCGCAGTCGGCGCGGTTCGGCTTCGCATCGTTCGACAACTACTAACTGAGAGTGTGCTCCTGTCTCTCATGGGCGGCCTTTTAGGACTTCTGCTGGCAATCGTGGGAATCCGGGTTCTGCAGATGTTTGGCCCCGATACACTGCCCCGACTCCGTGAGATCGGCGTGGATGGCCGGATGCTGGCGTTCACATTCTTCATTTCTTTGGCTACCGGAATTCTGTTCGGATTGGCGCCGGCGGTGCGCGCTTCGCGTGTCGATCTGAACGGGGTATTAAAAGATGGTCGTCGGAGTTCAGCCACCAGCGGTCATCACCGTATCCGCAATCTATTTGTGGTCGTCGAGGTCACACTGTCCCTGGTATTGCTAATAGGCGCCGGCTTGCTGATTCGCAGTTACCAGCATATTCAGAACGCGAACCCAGGGTTCAATGCGCACAACGTGCTGTCGTTTCGCCTGTCGTTGCCTAGTTCAAAATACAAGGGACCCGCAGTCACAGACTTTTACCGGCAACTCGGAGAACGAATAAAAGCGCTGCCGGGCGTTCAATCTGTCGGCACCAGTTATTCTTTGCCGATGAGTTCGGTCGCGCTGGCCTGGGGACCGATCACCATCGAAGGCTACGTACCGAAGAACTCCGCGGACTTCATCATGTCTAACGAACGCTTTGTCAGTCCCGGATATTTTGCTGCCATGGGCGTTCCATTAGTAAAAGGCCGACTATTTGACGCGCGGGACGTTAAGGGTGCGCAGGAGACAGTCATCGTCAATGAGAGTCTGGCCCAACGCTTTTGGCCCAATGAAGACGCGATTGGCAAACGACTCGAACGCGGCGACAAAGAACCCTGGCGAACAGTCGTCGGAGTGGTGCGCGACAGGAAAGAGTTCAGCACTGATAACGAGCCACCGATAAGTATCTACCACCCGCATGAACAGTTTCCTATTGGCACCATGTTCGTCGTGGTCCGTACAGGTTCAAATCCAGAACAAATGAGTCCCACAATCTCGAAGGAAATACTTGCGCTTGATCCGGAACTTCCTGCGTTTGAGTTCAAGACGATGGAACAGCGGTTAGCCGTTTCGCTGGCGCCGCGGCGTTTTTCTACGTTCTTGCTCAGTGTATTCGCAGTCACAGCCTTGATCCTGGCCGCAATCGGTATTTATGGAGTGTTGGATTATTCGGTTTCGCAGCGCACCCAGGAGATTGGAATCCGAATGGCCCTGGGTGCCCAGCCTGGGAAGATTGCCGTGTTGGTCATCAGGCAGTCGATTGTCTTAGTCATCGTCGGCACGGTCATCGGTTTGGCGGGCGCGTTTGCGTTGACACGAGTTATGTCGAGCTTGCTTTACGGCGTCAGCGCGACGGACTTGAGAACGTTTGTGGTCCCGCCGCTGGTGTTAGGGTGCATTGCTCTGGTTGCGAGTTACTTTCCCGCTCGGCGGGCAGCGAGAGTGGATCCGACGGTCGCATTGCGGAGTGAGTGATGCAAGGTGCAGGAGAGACCGTCTTTTTCAATACCCGATGCGGGGTTACTAATGACAGAATTTCTTTCGCTACGTGACGCGATCGCGGCTTATGTCCACGATAGCAGCACTGTCGCGATGGAGGGTTTCACCCATCTGATCCCTTTCGCCGCTGGCCACGAAATCATCCGGCAGGGAAAACGTGATCTGACCCTGATTCGGATGACGCCTGACTTGATCTACGACCAGTTGATCGGAATGGGCTGCGTACGTAAGCTCGTGTTCTCATGGGGCGGCAATCCTGGCGTGGGTTCATTGCACCGTTTCCGTGACGCGGTGGAAAACGGATGGCCGCAACCATTAGAGATAGAGGAACACAGCCATGCTGCGATGGCGAATGCATACGCCGCCGGAGCAGCCGGCCTGCCGTGCGCGATCTTCCGCGGCTATGCGGGCTCGGCTCTAGTAAGCGTCAACTCGAACATCCGTTTTATCACTTGCCCGTTCACCGGTGAGCAATTGGCGGCTGTGCCCGCAATCAAGCCCGACCTGGCGATTATCCATGCACAGCGTGCCGACAAAGACGGCAACGTTCTGATCGAGGGCATTACCGGTGTCCAGAAAGAAGTAGTGCTGGCGGCGAAACATGCGGTTGTCACTGTAGAGGAAATTGTCGACGACCTCCGCGCGCCGAGTCCCAACTCAACCGTTCTCCCGCACTGGACGGTGAACGCAATTGTTGAAGCACCGGGCGGCGCCCGGCCGTCCTATGCCCACGGATACTACCGTCGCGACAATGCCTTCTATAACGAGTGGGATTCAATCGCGCGCGATCGTTCTACTTTCCAGCTCTGGATGCAGCAAAACGTACTTTTAGGTGCGTGAGCCTACCGAGTCAGTGGTTGATCAGCGACTCATGGACTATTCAACAGCAGAGATGATGGCAGTGGCGGCGTCCCGGGCGCTTTCTAACGATGACATCTGCTTTGTCGGCATCGGAACGCCGTCACTGGCCTGCAACCTTGCGCGACTCATGCACGCGCCCGACATAACTCTCATCTATGAGTCAGGGACAATCGAGACGAAACCGGATGTATTACCGCTTTCGATTGGAGACCCGGAGTTGTGTGAAACAGCACGCACGACAGTCTCAGTGCCGGAGATGTTTCAGTATTGGTTGCAGGGCGGCAGGATCTCCGTGGGTTTCCTGAGCGGCGCACAGCTCGACAAATTCGCCAATATCAATTCCAGCGTCATCGGTAACTATGAGCGGCCTAAGGTGAGACTGCCAGGCGGTGGTGGCGCGCCGGAAATAGCAGCCAGTTGCGACCAAACATTCGTCGTCATGGCGCAGTCACAGCGTACCTTTGTGGAAACGGTCGATTTCATAACGTCGTTCGGCTTTGGCAGCGGTGGCGATCATCGTCAGCAGCTGGGCATCCGAACGCAGGGCCCCACACTGGTCATCACCGATCTGTGCCTCTTGCGGCCCGACCCGGCGACTAAGGAACTTCTAGTGGTTTCCATTCATGAAGGCATATCGCGCGAGGAGATCAGGCGAAAGACCGGTTGGTCGGTGCGCTTTTCTGAGACAGTTGCTCAGACACTGCCGCCAAACGAAAACGAACTGGCCGTGCTGCGTGATCTGCAGTCCCGTAGCAACCGGGCCAACCGCGCCCACGGGGGTAAGGGATGTGGTCTATAATTCTTCCGACATGCCTGACATAAAGCCTCTCAGACCATGACGAAGCTCCGGAACGGAACCCTTTCAAGTAATCTGTAAAAACTCTTCCCGGGAAATTGCGTATTGCACGACATCAATGCCGTAGTAGTTGGTATGCATGGCGTAGTGCATTCCGGCTTTCTGCATAACACGCAACGATGCTGCGTTGCCGGGTTTTGCTATCGCCACAATCCGATCGAAGCCATGTTGTTCAAAACCGTACGCTAAACATCCTCGTGCCAACTCGGTGGCGAAGCCCTGGCCCCAATATCGCTTATGCAGGTGATAGACAAGTTCTGGTGTTTCAACGAGTGACCGGAGCCCACCGAAGCCGAGAAATTGTCCGGTGGTTTTTTCGGTTACAACCCATCTGCCGAAACCATGTCTCTCCCAATGCTTCAGGATGCTTGCCAAAGCAACCTGGGCTTCCTGCCGGGTTACGGGAAGGCCATTGCCTACATATCTCATCACATCAGGATCGGCAAAGAGGTCGGAAAGATCATCCAGATCTTCGGCCGTGAACATGCGCAGACGTAGGCGCGCGGTATCTATTGAGGGCATGTTTCGCTTGACCGCGGTCGTGGAGGTGAACCGGGGTCTACTAGTTACTTCGATTCGGTTTGAGTTCTACGATCTCGCGCTGAGGTGATAGGAGTTTGTGTACCTTGTCGACG
The DNA here is from genome assembly GCA_023717605.1 of Pyrinomonadaceae bacterium. GTDB lineage: Bacteria > Acidobacteriota > Blastocatellia > Pyrinomonadales > Pyrinomonadaceae > PSRF01. The sequence goes on along the minus strand of JAMQPH010000385.1, from coordinate 4,528 downwards.
ACTAGATCTTTCCCCAGGACAAGCTTGGCGGTTTTCTTGATATTTACGGAGGAAGCGCCGATTGCCACGGTATAAGAGCCGGCCTCGGCAATCCAGGATGAACTCGATGAATCATAAGATGCGAGATCATTGCCGGTAATTGTAAAGGTAAGCGTTTGAGATTGCCCGGGTGGTAAGAGATCGGTTTTCGCGAATGCTCTTAACTCGCTTTGTGGTTTGCTTAATTCTCGCTTCGGCGCCGCGATGTATAGCTGGACCACATCTTTGCCGGAGACCTTGCCTGTATTAGTTACCGAGACTGTTGCCGTAACTTTTCCGTCGAATCGATCCGAGCTTAGCCTAAAATCGCCATATGAAAAATCGCTGAACGACAGACCGTATCCGAATTCATAGGCGGGCTTGACACCGAACGTGTTGTAATAACGGTAGCCCACAAAAATGCCCTCTTCGTAGGTAACTTCTGCTGGTTTACCGGCAAATAAATTGCTGAGGAGAGGTTTTTGACCAACCAGTTCCTTACCCGGAAAGGTTTTGGCGGAAGGTACATCTTGATATGTCACCGGAAAGGTGGTTGCTAGTTTACCGGAAGGATTGACCTTTCCGCTCAACACATCAGTAATAGAATGGCCGCCTTCCTGTCCCGGCTGCCATGCCAGTAAGACAGCATCAACCTGTTCGCGCCAACTCGCCACTTCAATTACGCCAGCCACGTTCAGCACGACAATCACCTTTTTCGCCTTCGCATGAAAGGCTTCGGAGACATTCTTGACCAGAGCCTGCTCCGTGGCAGAGAGCAAGAAATCGTTCTCTATGTTTCGATCGCTGAATTCGCCGGAATTTCTTCCGAGAGTAATCAGGGCAACATCCAAATCATTAGCAGCCTTTTGTAAAATATTTATTTCGACCTGCATCTCAGGAATGGGTGGTGGCGGAAAGAAAGGTATTAGTGGCTTAGGCCGTTTTGATTTTTGATCTGCGATGTAATGGAGGTAGCTGGTCTTCAGCGAGGCATCAACCACATGACCCGCGGCCGCTAAGCCCTGGTCCAGCGAAACCACGTAGGCCTTATTTACATCGCCGCTTCCGCTGCCACCGGCAATCAAGTCGTAGGACGAGTCACCAAATAGAGCTATTTTCAAGGAAGGACCGAGTGGCAAAGCATTGCCGTCGTTCTTAAGCAAAACCATGCCTTCGGTTGCTGCCTCGCGGGCGATCTGCGCGTGCGCTTTCAGGTCAGGTTGCTCGGAATACTTGTAACTTTTGAACGCAGGTGACTGAAGAACAATATTGAGAACCCGTTCCACGTTTTCATCCAATTGTTCCCTGGTTAAAGTGCCGTCACTTACTGCACTGACGATAGCATTTGTTTGCCCGAGAATACCCGGCATAATGACGTCATTGCCGGATCTCATCTGTGCGCCCGCATCGTTACCGCCAAACCAATCAGTCATCACGAATCCCTTAAAGCCCCATTCTCTCCTGAGTATGGTGGTGAGCAGATCCGGGCTTTGGGAAGCATACGTCCCATTAATCAAGTTATAGGACGACATGACGGTCCACGGCTGTGATTCTCTGACGGCAATCTCGAAACCCTTGAGATAAATTTCTCTTAGGGCCCTTTCGCTCACCAGGGAATTCGATTGCATTCGGTTAAACTCCTGGTTGTTGGCTGCGAAGTGTTTGATGGAAGTGCCTACCCCGGTGGACTGGACACCTCTCACATAGGCGGCGGCCATCCTTCCGGAGAGGAGAGGATCTTCGGAATAGTATTCAAAGTTTCGCCCACCCAAGGGGTTCCGATGAATGTTGAGAGCCGGAGCCAACATGATGTCGATCCCGTACTCGCGTGCTTCGCTACCCAGAGCAACAGCTACCCGGTGGACCAAAGCGGTATCCCACGAAGAAGCTAATAAGGTACCGATGGGAAATCCCGTCGCATAATACGTTCTCGAGGTGTCGCCATTTCTGATGGGATTAATGCGTACGCCGGCGGGGCCATCTGACAGAGTCAGCGACGGAATGCCCAATCTCGGGATGGCGTGGGTCCTTCCGGCAGCTCCCGGCACCTTTTCCGGTACCTTCTTGTCATCCTCGTCCATCTTCGGTAATCCCGGGATGTTCAAGTCCATCCCCATGCCCACAAGAAGCTTGGCCTTTTCTTCGACCGTCATGGCCGCTATGACCTCTTTCACAGTGTTTTTCCCAAGTTGCGGAGCAGAGCCCGATCCTGGCGGGGTTTGGGCCAACGTAACGGATACGAGGACTGTGGCAACCAGGCATTTCGCGACGCAGAGTTTCTTCATTGCAATTTGTCGATCCCTGTCAAATTGAATTTCTGGAACGTTTGAACCCAGTACTTGAGAGGAATGGAAATCTAACTCTAGACAACTATTAATGCAATTGAAATTTTTAACTTAGCAGGAAGCGTCTTGCGGGTTGACCCAAAGATGATGAGAGTCGTGCTAGGTAGGGGAATTGTTGAGTTGCGTCTTCAATGGGACTGGCGTTTGTTGTTCCGCTTTACTTGCCTTCACCACTCTGTAAATCGCATAGATGCCCGGTATCATCGGTAGTGTGGCCGTATACATGATGATTCCTGAACCGCCTACTATCACAACCGGCGGCAATCCGATTTTCATGTAACCAATCAACGCCGCGCCTGACACGAACACGACTGCCGCCAAGACACTTAGGATTTGAACTCTTTTGCTCGTCTCCATGCGTCGTTGTCTTCTTTTCAGACAACGCAATATCGCTCATTAAGCGACCGGGAGTAGCGAGCTAACGAACTCGTCAGTTCATCGTTGTAGTGGCGGAAGGATCCGTCGAGCTTCCGCAGAACGGAGCGTCCGGTTTCGTCGATTTGACTGAGTGCCTCACGTCTCGCGTTTTGCTCGGGCGGGGGCGCGCCGCCCTCGAACACCCACATGGCTTGTCTAAGCAGTGCTGCCGTATTGATCGCCTGCATCACCAGCAGCGCATTTAGCGTTGCTTGCGCGTAGTCTCCGGCGTCTGCGCGAAAGAATCCTTCAAAGCCGTCGCCGGCAACTGCAGCCTGAAAGCGTTCGACAAACCGCACAACCTTCTCTTCGTTCTGTATGCTCAAGAGCGACCACCCGCCTTTCGTTGGGGGATAGTGGGTCAGTTTAGAGTTCAAACTTCAGTCTATTAGCTGACTCCAAGTACGAGAATTTGAAGAGGACCTCATTTTGTTCATTTCCGTTAACACTTATTTCAGCGTTGGCGCCCAACTTCAACTGAGATTTACGATTCTAAGGGCCCATGAGTTTCCCAATGTTCCAGGCCAAAGCGATTCTAAGGCGCATGCCCCAAGACAAGCTTTTGTAGGTTTCATCAAGACGCGCAATGGCCGGCTTAGGTTGCCCGCTCTTGACCGCGACTTTCATGTCACAGCCTAAAGATGTAGTAGGTGGCCCCTAATGCGAGGAACAACTGAAGGACCCGGTTAGATCAAACCCAACATTGTCAGGCATTTCGTACGTGGGCGGGGGAAAAGCCGCTCGAGCGCGGGTTTTGGCGCCCGCCCAAGAAGAGGACATTCTTCACCAGATGTTTGTAGCCTCCTTCGAAAAAGCCGATCAACTACACCAATCGACAAAAAAGCGGCCGCAACGGACCGCTTTCCTGACAAGATATTGATTCAGCTGAGTCGCTAATTCTGCTAGTGGCAGATCTCGCCGAAGTACCTGAATACTGTTTCTCCGCGCGTTAAGTCAACCGAACCACGGGAAATGATTTGACCTGACGCCCCAGTAAACTTTCCAGTCCCACCAACTATCAGTTGTGGCTGGAATGCGACGTAATAGATGCCCTCACTTATGAGGGTGCCCTCGGCGGTTGATACGGCTATCCGCATTGTATCTCCGGCTTCCGTGACGAAAGTGTGTTGTACGTCAAAGAACAGCTTGCCATTTGGGCCCGGAGTGATCTTAAGGAGGCTGGCACTGACCCCGCCTTTGAGATCACCGGTGGCGATCCCTAAAGTCGTATCTTCACTAATGAAGTTGGTCATGGCGGTGCCTGAAACGCTGGTGCACTCAACTCTACGTTTTGGCTCCTGAGTGAGTGTCGGCAGCGCTTCAGAGGTCTGGTCAAGCGGCGCCAGTTTGGCCGTACGGGTGGTGAGGCAGATGGTAAAAAGAACCACGACGGTAAATGCAATCTTGCGCTTGTGGGACATGATTTTCTCCTTTGACTGACGGTTAATGCTGTCATTTAGGGACAGCACACGAAATGTGGGAGGGTTGGTAACAGCGAAGCGACTGATTGCTATTTGGTACTGCCATTGGCCCATCAACCTCTTTTGACCGGCGTTCCACCCCGTGATGAGGAAACTTCTCCGTCGAGGAGTCCTTCAAGAAGTCTTTGCTTCCATCTAAAGACGCGACGACGAAGTTTCAGACCTATCACTATGGGTAGATTTGTTTTCGTCAAAGGGTCACTGCGAGCGGGTAGGTCCTAGTTTGTAGGGGCGTCACTCCGTGGGCGCCCCATCGTCGCATTATCA
>JAMQPH010000354.1 GCA_023717605.1 Pyrinomonadaceae bacterium | reverse complement strand
TGGACAAGATCTTGAAAGGTGCCAGACCGGGTGATTTGCTGGTACAGCAGGCGACTAAGTTTGAGTTCGTTATTAACCTTAACGCGGCAAAACAAATCGGTCTGACCATTCCACCGGAGGTGCTCGCGCGGGCGAATAAGGTGATTAAGTAAGAAGGGGCGAGTGTCAAGTGTCGAGTGACAAATAGATCGAGGCTCAGAAAAAGACATGAAGAATAAAATCACGGTCCTTACTCTTAGCGCGATGTTCCTTATGCTTGGCGTATCCGCTCAGGCGCAGCAGCCGGCGAAGGTTCACAAGATAGGCGTCTTGCGAGCCGATTCACCGCCGAATCTCTCGGCAGAGACATTTCAGCAGGCAATGCGCGATCTTGGTTACGTAGAAGGCAAGAATATCTTCATCGAGTACCGCTATGCCGAAGGAAAAGTTGACCGGTTACCCAACCTTGCGGAAGAGTTAGTGCGTCTCAATGTAGACGTGATCTGGGCACTAGGCCCAGCAGTTGCGCATGCTAAGAATGCTACCAAAACAATCCCCATTGTCATAACACATGTTGGCGACCCTGTAGGATCAGGGCTAGTCGCAATACTGTTCACTTAGCGATTCTAATATGATTTTCGACCATGATCCTTTTTGTGCGCGACCGCTTGCGCGGTCGGAGTGGATAGTTGCTCATCTTTCGCTTGACTCCTCTCGGATTGCAGCGCGATCGGCTCGATGCCACCCGTTCTTCAAGAATCTCCAACAAAACCTGTTCATGAAAGGCTTTCCTGTCCTGAGGGGGGAAGGGAAGCGAACCTTGCGATTTTCCTGCGCGCTACGCGCACGGCGTGCAGAAAAGAGAGTCGATCCGGATCTTCATCCGCTTTCAGGGCCGCCTCATGCATCAGCCCGCGAATGGCGAAGTGGGCCATCATTAATCCATAAAACTCCTGTCTCACTAAATCCGGAGTCTTGCTCCGCAACACAATTCTGGAGCCGCGCAAATGGGTTTTGAGTTCGTCCAAAGCCGTCTCGATTTCCCAGCGTTCATGATAGAGCGCAGCCAACTCGGTGGCCGGGGCAGCTTCGTGATCCACAATCGTAGTCAGCAATCGGTAGATGGGCTCGGCGCCCTGGACTCCCTCCAGTCTGTATTCGATGACTCGAACTGTGACCCCGTTTCTCCCGTGCCGCTGGTCTTTCGGCGATCGATAGACTCGACTCAGGTAGGAGTCATCGGGCAGTCTTTTCTCGCATGGAAGGCGCAGGTTCTTTTTCACTCTCCAGAGCAGATCGGCTCGGGTCCCACGTGCCTGGTTCCACAATTCGAACCCGAAGAAGTTCCGATCGGCAAGACACAACATCCCTTTCTCGAGAGACGCCAGCACCTCCTTGGCAAGCGTTATCTCCCCGGTTTTGATGTTCTCCATGCGGGTTCCAAACAAGACATGGGTTCCGTTCTCGACCAACGATACAAACCGCAGCTGTGGAAAGGCACTGCTCCCCCGGCTGGCAGCAGGCCGGGCGAAAGCTCTTTCGTTTTCCTTCTCATCGGCAATGTCCAACGTGCTGCCATCGAGACTGACCAGTCGCCAACTGCGATACCAAGCGCCTTTCGTCGATTCAACGGCGATTGGTTTCACAATATCATCGTGCAGTTGTTGGATCGGCTTCCATCCCAAACGCGTACGCGCCTGAGAGATGCCCGATTTGCCAGCTACCTTGACCACCGCTCCTGGTCCCAAAAGCCACTGTATCCCCTCGACAAGGCACCGCAGGACCTCGCGGTACGACGAGTGCATGTACAGCGCCAGTGCAATCACGTAATAGACCACCACATGAGCCGGAAGATCCCTCTGTCTAAGGCTCGCCTTGCCCGTACTGCCGAGCACGGTTCGGATCGCAGCGAGCGGAAACGTCTTTGTCAAAACACCCAAACTGATGAAGTCGGTAATGCGCGTACCACTGGGAAGCTCGGCAACGGTTCTTGCCATGGCGGTCCTCCTGTCGGATTTCCCGACAGGATACCACAAATGGCTCACTTAAGTGAACAGTATTGCCCCTAGAGGGGACTGGGCGGTGGCCGACAAAGCAGAGGCCGATTGCCCGGGCCTGAAAGGACTCGTTCCTTGGTGCTTGGCGAACCGATAGATACTTTTGCACTACTTGATTAATTGTTTTCGCCGCGGTCATCCCTCCTGCTGCGGAAA
>JAMQPH010000345.1 GCA_023717605.1 Pyrinomonadaceae bacterium | reverse complement strand
CCGTCTCACCGATGCCTCTCTGGATCGTTTCATATATTTTGACTTCCGTAAGTCTATCGGCGGTCATAACGGCCTCCTATCGATGCATCTTCACAAAGCGCCGGCTTAACAATTTCAGATTTGATCTGCCTAAGGGCAAGTTTCTGACTTGCTGTGATTCAGAATTTGTCACTTGCGCGTCCGGGTGCCTGGTATCACAGGATCATGTTCAGAGCCGGCCTCAAGAATCTGAACAGGACGATAAGTGGAGTTTCTGCCTGACAGCGGGCACGCTGTGCCCAGCGAATCAGGAGAAACAATGAGCAAACGACCGCGCCGGAACCACACACCGGCCTTCAAGGCGAAGGTGGCGCTTGCAGCCATCAAGGGCGATCGAACGCTGGCTCAGCTTGCGGAGCAGTTCGACGTGCACCCCAATCAGATTACAACGTGGAAGGCGCAGCTCGAGGAAGGGGCAGCCGATGTGTTCGGTCCCGGTGGCGGCAGCGGAGCCGCGCAGCCGGCCGTCGACGTGAAGTCGCTGCATGCCAAGATCGGAGAGCTGACGCTGGAGAACGATTTTTTGGAAGGAGCGCTCGGCAAAGCAGGTTTGCTGAGCGCAGGGCGATGATTGACCCTTCGCACGATCTGTCGATCACCAAGCAAGCGGAAACCCTGAACATCAGCCGTGGCAGTGTCTACTATCTGCCACGTCCGGTGTCGGCGACCGACCTGGAGGTCATGCGACGTCTCGACCGGCTGCATCTGGAGTTTCCTTTCGCCGGCTCGCGAATGTTGCAAGGCCTACTGGTCGCCGAGGGGTGCCAGATCGGCCGGCGTCATGTGAAGACGCTGATGAAGCGGATGGAAATCGAGGCGCTCTATCGCCGTCCGCGTACGACGAAGCCGGAGCCGGGCCACAAGATCTACCCGTATCTGCTGCGCGGGATGGCGATCACGCGGCCAAACCAAGTGTGGGCGATGGACATCACTTACATCCCGATGGCGCGTGGCTTCGTCTATCTGGCGGTTGTGCTCGATTGGTTCAGCCGTCGCGTGCTGTCGTGGCGCGTATCGATCACGATGGAGGCGGCATTCTGCGTCGAGACCCTTGAGGACGCTCTTGCACGTCACGGCAAACCGGACATCTTCAACACGGACCAGGGCAGCCAGTTCACCGGCGCGACCTTCACGAACGTGCTGATCAAAAACGCCATCGCCATCAGCATGGACGGCAAGGGCGCTTGGCGGGACAATGTCTTCGTCGAGCGGCTGTGGCGCAGCGTCAAATACGAGGAAGTGTATCTGCGAGCCTACGACAGCGTCAGCGAAGCCCGCGCTTCGATCGGTCGTTACCTGGACTTTTACAATGGTCGACGCCCACACTCGAGTCTTGACGGCATGACGCCAGATCATGCCTACTTCAACCCGATGCTACTCCGCGTAGCGGCCTAACCTCGGCAGGACGCTCCACTTATCGACGCGGAAAAGTTGTTCAGACAACCGGGACCAGCTCTGTGAGCGAGCCGCGCCGTCCACTATGTGGAGGATATTATACATGACTCGTCGGTCTGAGGCGAAGCCTCGCTAGGGTCCTTGACTGAATGAAAGGTGTTGCAAATGAGTCAAGTTTTGCAATATGCGGGCGCAAAACTCGGAATCATATTCTGGGAATATCTCGGCTCACGGCTGGCAGTGCCCAACCACACCGAAATCCCGTACTTGCCGACAATTGTCAGGCATCGCTGCGCCACCGCCTGACT
>JAMQPH010000331.1 GCA_023717605.1 Pyrinomonadaceae bacterium | reverse complement strand
CCCATTGCTGTTGCCGCCGATCGTCCTCTGCGCGCCCTGCACGCAGGGGTTGAGCTGACTGGTAGTCACGTGCACGCAATTCCCCGCCGTCACGGATTGACCCCCCAGTCGTGATTCTGCAGACCAACCAGATTCTGGCAGTGGCGACGCAGGGTCAGGGGCAGGAACATCTCGATCACCACGACTATCGTCTTGCGTCGATGCCACCAGCATGGGGAACAGGTCACGGTCTATCCATTTCGATAAGTGACTTATCCGTTCTGAAAAGGAATGGCGCGACGTGCTTCCCCACCGTTGGCCTCACACCTGCTGAAACACGACCATCCCAACTGATGAACGCCTGCACCAGAGCGTGATTTCGTGTGACCGGCCCTGAGCAGCGTCGCGGTTGCCCTCCGCACAGGCGCCAACCAGTGCTGGCATCGAGCTTGCTCATCCACCAACAGTGAAAGGAAAACCAAACAGCCCAACCGGGCGCCGAAACCAAACAGGAGGTGCACCATGAACTCGATGGCAAACAAGACAGTCCTCGTCGCATTGGCACTGACCCTTTGGGGGACATCCTCGATGGCCGCCACGGGGGAGTTGTCTCCTCTGCCGGTGAGCCCAGCAGAACAAAGCGACCGGCACAGCGTAACCGCGGCGACCGCCCCGGTGCCGCTCTTTGCGCTGACCCGCCTCGACACCCAGAGCCTCGCGGCGCAAGCCATGACGGATCAGGAGCTGAAGGCGGTCGAAGGGGGGAAAGCGAGTAACGAATTGCTTTTGGTGCCTACGAAGGGGACGACATATAAGGAGGTTGTAATTCATCTTAATTAAATTTTGAAGAGTGGCTCCCTCCGTGGAATACTCCACGGGAACGAACACGAAAGGAGCCACAGATGAGAGAAGACACGAGGCAAGTAAGCACACCATGGCTGGATTGCGAGCGATCTTGGGTGAACAGCAGGTGTTGGGGATACTGACCCGCGTAATCCACTCAGGCAAGCAAGCGCTCGACGCAGTGATGCTAAAGATGGGACGCCTGGTGGCCGAGAGCGTCATGCCATCGAGCGAGAGAAGATCGCCGGTCCCGACTATTATCCCAGCGACCCCGCGCTCCAGAAGTGGGCGCATGAGGAGGGATCGATCTTCATCGGCAACCAGAAGGTCAGGGTGAAACGCCTGCGACTCAGGCATGTGGTGCATGGAGAAGTCCCCGTGCAATCCTACGTGCGCCTGCACTCCTCAGGGCAGTTCTCCGAGGAGCTGCTGGAGAAAATTCTGCGAGGAGTCTCAGCCCAGAAATACGAAGAGACCGTTCTCGACGCGGCGCACGGATTCGGCGTGTCGCCCTCCTCAGTCTCGCGCAAGCTTGTAGCGCTGACGGCCACGAAGCTGAAGGAGTTCCACGAGCGATCCCTGGCCGACTTCAAGTTGTTCGCGGTGTTCCTCGACACAATCCACCGGGGCGGCGCGGCGTTCCTCGTGGCGCTGGGTGTGGACCTGAGCGGGGAGAAGATGGCCTTGGGATTCTGGCAGGGCTCATCTTAGAATCACGAGATCTGCGAGGCGCTGTTTAACGATCTGGAGCGTCGCGGCATCGCGCTCTCCAAACGGATCTTCTTCGTGACCGACGGTGGGAGCGGCCTGCTCCAGGCGCTGCGGGAACGGTTCGGCAAGAAGCTGGTGCATCAACGCTGTGCGCTCCACAAGAGCCGGAACGTGCAACGGCATTTAGCCAAGTCCTACCGCGAAGAAACCCATCGCAAGCCCACCACCGCGCTGGAGCAGACGTGCTACGCCGATGCCAAGGACATGCTGCTGGAGCTGGAGGCGTGGCTGCGGACCAAGAACGAATCGGCGGCGGATTCGCTCCTGGAAGCCTTCGAAGAGTTCTTGACGCTGCATCGGCTAAAAGTGCCGGCGCGGCTGCGCAAGACCCTGATGTCGACCAACTCGATCGAGAGCATGTTCTCGCTGGTCCGGCACAGCGAGCGGAATATCAAACGCACACGAGGCAGCACGATGCTCCAGCGTTGGCTAGGGACGGTGTTGCTGTACTGCGAGCAGCAGTTCAAGCGCGTGAAAGGCTTTGCAGGGATTGCGCAGGTCCTCGTGACCATTGAGGCCGAGCAAATGGAGCAGCAACCGCTTCAGACGAAGAAGGCGGCGTGAGACAACCATGAGAGCCGCTCAGAAAATTTCAACGGACTTATTGACAACTTGATGTATATGGATATCTACGACGCCTTCTGGAAAGGTTTCTATTCTGTGGTGGACCCCCACAAAATTCCGTTGAGAAATAGGACTGTCGCCGACTTTCTGTCTAGCGAAGCTGGACTCAGCCGCGCAGGCCAGCGGCGGAGCCATCACCCACGATGTTGCCGCCGCTCCGTCGTCTCCGCGGTCCTGCACAGCGACGTTGATCTGACTGTTGATCATGTGCACCAAATCCCCGCCGTCACGGATTGACCCACCAGTCGTGATTCTGCGCGCCTGGAGGGATTTCGGGGGTAACCGGGGGGGGTCCGATTATCTATGAACCCTACGCCTCCTTTCTGTGTGGTTTCTATTCTACTTGCGGATGCAGATAAGCTCGACTCAGTCGCGTAGGCCGGAAGGCGGTAACATCGCCCATTGCTGTTGCCGCCGAT